>JANQHG010000107.1 GCA_028277115.1 Azospirillaceae bacterium | reverse complement strand
GAATGTTGGGGTTGATACCCCAACACGCCTCAATCAGCGGCGGCGATGGTACAAAAGGTAAACGACGACCAGCCCGAGCGCGAGGCCGTACCAAGTCAGCGCGTAGCCGAAATGGTCGTTGCGCAGCGCAAGCCGGGTCTGCCCGCCGACCGGCAGCACGGCCGGATCAGGACCGCGAACGGCATCGACATAAACCGGCGCCACCCGGTCGAGACCGGCCGCCGCCGCCATCGCCCCAAGATCGACCCGGTACCACAGACCGTCCGCCGGCACGTTCGCCGGGGCGAACCAGCCGGGCGGCAGCGGCACCCGCGCGATCCCCTCGACCGTCACCGGGCCGGCCGGCCGGCTTGCCGCCTCGCGGCGGTCGAACGGCACGAAGCCGCGGTTGATCAACAACGCCGGCGCGCCGCCGGGCCGGAGCAACGGCGTGATCACGTGATAGCCGGCCTGGCCGTCGCGCGACGGCCGCAACACGAACAGCGCGCGGTCGTGGCGAAAGGTCCCGGTCGCGACCACCCGGCGGTAGGCCCACGCCTCGGGATCGACGATCTGCGCCGGCAGCGCGGTCGGGGCCGCCGTGGTCCGGGCCGACATCTGCTCGATCACCGCGGTCTTCCACGCCAACCGGTCGAGCTGCCAGGTGCCGAGCGCGATCAACACCGCGAGCATCGGCACCGTGATCAGCGTCGGCACCAGCGCCGGGCGCCGCCAGCCGCCGCCGCGCCGGCGCGGCGGGTCGGGCGCCCTCACAGCGGCTCGTCCGACACGTCGCGGCGGTGGCGGTACTGAAGCGCGATCACCGCCGCCTTGGCCGGCCGCAGCATCCCCAAAGTGAGACCAAGCACCACCACGGTCCACACCACCGCGTGCAGCCACAACGGCCACGCCGTGGTCATGCCGACCCACAGCGCCGCCGGGGTCACCAGGAAGCCCAGGATGAAGATCAGGAACACCGCCGGGCCGTCGCCGCTGTCGTGGCCGGCGAGCGACAGCCCGCATGCCCGGCACTCGGGCGCCACCGCCAGGAAGCCGTCGAACAGCGGCCCCCGCCCGCAGCGCGGGCAGGCGACCCGCCAGGCGATCGCCGCAAGGCCGGGCGCCGCCGCGTCGTCGTGATCGATCTCGGTCACCGCGGGATCGCCCCCCACCAATAGATCGACACGAACAAGAACAGCCACACGACATCGACGAAGTGCCAGTACCACGCCGCCGCCTCGAAGCCGAAATGGCTTTGGGCCGTGAAATGGCCGCGCAGCGTGCGGTAGAGGCACACCGCCAGGAAGATCGTGCCGATCAGCACGTGAAAACCGTGGAACCCGGTCGCCATGTAGAAGGTCGACGGGAAGATGCCGTCACTGAACCCGAAATGGGCGTGGGTGTACTCGAACACCTGAAAGCCGAGGAACATCACCGCAAGGACCAGGGTGATCGCCTGCGCCTGCCAGGCATCGCGCAAATGGCCCTCGCGCAACGCGTGGTGGGCCCAGGTCACAGTGACCCCGGACAACAACAGGATCAAGGTCATGGTGGTCGGCAGGCCGAACGGATCGATCGTCTCGATCTCCGGCGGCGGCCACTGGGCGTCCGGGTTGACCGCGTGGGCGAGCGGCATGCCATGGCCGACCCAATCCGGATACATCTCGGGATCGACCACCTTGGGGAACAGGCTCGCGTCGTAGAACGCCCAGAAGAACGCGACGAAGAACATCACCTCGGACGCGATGAACAAGGCCATGCCGTAGCGCAGGCCGAGCTTGACCACCGGGGTGTGCGCGCGCTCGACCACCGACTCGCGGATGACGTCGCGCCACCAGCCGACCATCACCCCGATCACCGCGGCGAAACCGAGATAAAGCAGCCAGCCCGGGCCGTCGTGCATGAATGCGATCGCCCCGACCGCGAGCAGCCCGCCGGCGAACGCCCCCAGGATCGGCCACGGGCTCGGCGGCAAAATGTGATAGGGATGCGGCATGCCGGCGGTCGGTACCGTCGGCACCGCCGGTGCCTCGACCTCGGCCTGCGGCACGGTCGGTGCCTCGACCGTCGCCTGCGGCACCGTCGGCGCTGCGGCCTCGCTGGGCGGCGCCGTCGGCGCCTCGACCGCTAAGTTCGTCTCAGCCATGGCTCGGTTCGCCCTTCATGAGCGGGTGGCCCCGCGCGCGCCGGCGGCCGGGACGACAGACGCCGCGTCGGGCTCCGCCTGGTCCTCGGTCGCCGATCGGAAGAAGGTGTAGGACAGGGTGATCGTGCCGACCTCGTCGAGCGCCGGGTCGTCGGCCAACGCCGGATCGACGAAGAAGTAAACCGGCATGTCGATCACCTGCCCCGGCAGCAGGCGCTGATCGGTAAAGCAGAAACACTCGATCTTGTTGAAATACACCCCGGCCTGGGCCGGCGCGACATTGTAGACCGCGGTGCCGATCACCGGATGGTCGGCCAGATTGCGTGCCTGGTACGCGACCAGCGCCGGCTCGCCGAGCCGGACCTCGACCTTCGGGATTTCCGGCGCGAACCACCACGGCAGGTCGCGTTGGACGTCGGCGTTGAACCGGACCGTCATGGTGCGGTCCAGAACCGGGATGCCGTCAAGGCCGTCCGCCACCTGGGTGGTGCCGCCGTACCCGGTGACTTGGCAAAACAGCCGGTACAAGGGCACTGAGGCAAAGGCGAGCCCGGTCATGCCTGCGACGACCAAGCCAAGCCCGATCAACAGCCTTTGGTTGCGGTGTCGAAGGTTCGTGGTGCTCATCGGCCTCTCCCGAGCGCCGACCCGACCCGGTTCTAAGGGGTCAGGCGGACGATCGTGATCGCGTAGAACAGGGCAACCAGCGCGAGCAGCGCGGCCAGCACCGCCAGGTTGCGGCTGCGCAGGCGGCGTTGACGCTCCGCCTCGGCCGCCTCGACGGCCGGGGGGAGCGGTCGGCGCGGGGGGGTCGGGTCGGTCATCGCGCCCTCACCCGACCAACGCCGCGACCAGGGTCGCGACGGCCGGCGGCACCACCTCGCCCGCGATCAAGGCGGCGAACACACCGAACAAGAACAGGATCGAAAAGCCGAACATCGCGCGCGCCGCTTGCTCGCCCGCATCACGCCAGACCCGGACCGCCTGAACCAGGAACAACCCGCCCAGGGTGAAGGCGACGCCGAGATAGACCGCCCCGCCGAGCCCGAAGGCGTACGGCGCGACCGCGAGCGGCCACAACAGCGCGGTGTAGATCAGGAGTTGGCGCTTGGTCGCGCGCGCGCCGGCGACCACCGGCAGCATCGGCACCCCGGCCGCGGCGTAGTCGGCGCTGCGATAGAGCGACAACGCCCAGAAATGCGGCGGGGTCCAAAAGAAGATCAGAAGGAACAGGACCAGGGCCGGCAGCCCGAGCTCGCCGGTCACCGCGGCCCAGCCGATCAGCGGCGGGAACGCCCCGGCGGCGCCGCCGATCACGATGTTGTGCGGCGTGCGCCGTTTGAGGCCGATCGTGTAGACCCCGACGTAGACCAGCGTCGCCGCCGCGAGCAGCCCGGCGGCGAGCCAGTTGACCGCGAGCCCCATGACCAACGGCGCCCCGACCGCGAGCACCACGCCGAACGCGAGCGCGTCGTCCGGCGCGACCCGGCCCGACGGGATCGGACGGGCGCGGGTGCGCGACATCACCGCGTCGATGTCGCGGTCGTACCACATGTTGATCGCCCCGGCCGCCCCGGCGCCGAGCGCGATACAGATCACCGCGGTCAATGCGAGCACCGGGTGCAGCGTGCCCGGGGCCGCGACCAGGCCGGCGATCCCGGTCATCACCACCAGCGCCATGATCCGCGGCTTCAACAGCGCCAGATAGTCGCCGGCGGTCGCGCCTGCCACCGTGCGCGCCAGCGGGGCGCTTACGGTCGTGTCGGTCATTGCTTGTTCGTCCTTGCCGTCACGGGATGCGATCTCCCTGCGCCGTCTTTACGGCCTATCGGCCGTTGCGGGGGGCGTTGCCCCCTCGACCCCGACTAGGAAGTGGGGTCCAGGGGGGCTACCCCTGGTGGGGGGTGTCGGGGGGCAAAGCCCCCTGACCTGGGGCGAAAGCCCCAAACCGTCGCAACAACCACCGCCGTCACCGCACTTGAGGCAACACCTCGAACTGATGGAACGGCGGCGGCGACGACACCGTCCATTCCAGCGTGGTCGCCCCCGGCCCCCAATAGTTGCCCGGCACCCGTTTGCCGACCGTCAGCGTACGCACCGCGATCACCACGAACAGCGCCGCCGCCGCCAACGAGACATAGGCGCCGAGCGACGAAATCAGGTTCCACCCGGCATAAGCGTCCGGATAGTCCGGAATGCGCCGCGGCATGCCCGCCAGCCCCATAAAGTGCATCGGGAAGAAGGTCAGGTTGACCCCGATGAAGCTCAGCCAGAAATGCACCTGGCCCCAGGTTTCCGAGTATTGCCGCCCGGACATCTTGCCGATCCAGTAGTACCAGCCGGCAAACATCGCAAACAAAGCGCCGAGGCTCAGCGTATAGTGGAAGTGTGCGACCACGTAATAGGTGTCGTGCAGCGCGACGTCCATGCCGCCGTTGGCCAGCACCACGCCGGTCACACCGCCGATCGTGAACAGGAAGATGAAGCCGATGGCAAACAGCATCGGCGTCTTGAACTCGATCGATCCGCCCCACATCGTCGCGATCCACGAGAAGATCTTGATCCCGGTCGGCACCGCGATGATCATGGTCGCCGCGGTGAAATAGGCCCGCGTGTCGACATTAAGCCCGACCGTGTACATATGGTGGGCCCACACGATGAAGCCGACCACCCCGATCGCGACCATCGCATAAGCCATGCCGAGGTAGCCGAAGATCGGCTTGCGCGAGAAGGTCGATACGATGTGGCTGATCATGCCGAACCCCGGTAAGATCATGATATAGACCTCGGGGTGACCGAAGAACCAGAACAGGTGTTGGAACAGGATCGGGTCGCCGCCGCCCTCGGGCCGGAAGAAGGTCGTGCCGAAGTTGCGGTCGGTCAACAGCATGGTGATCGCGCCGCCGAGCACCGGCACCGCCAGCAGCAACAAGAACGCGGTGACCAGCATCGCCCAGACGAACAACGGCATCTTGTGCAAGGTCATGCCGGGCGCGCGCATGTTGAAGATCGTGGTGATGAAATTGACCGCGCCCAGGATCGACGACGCGCCGGCCAGGTGGAGCGCGAAGATCGCCATATCGACCGCGGGGCCGGGGTGGTACATCGCGCCGGACAGCGGCGGATAGACGGTCCAGCCGGTGCCGACCCCGGCTTCGACCAACGGCGAGGCGCACAACAGCAGGAACGACGGCACCAACAGCCAGAAGCTGATGTTGTTGAGGCGCGGGAACGCCATGTCGGGCGCCCCGATCATCAACGGCACGAACCAGTTGCCGAAGCCGCCGATCATCGCCGGCATCACGACGAAGAACACCATGATCACGCCGTGCGCGGTGATCACCACGTTCCAGACCTGGCCGTCGGCCATCAGCTGCAGACCGGGCGCGTGCAGCTCGAGCCGCATCAAAGCCGAGAACAGCCCGCCAATGATCCCGGCGATCACCGAGAAGATCAGGTAGAGGGTGCCGATGTCCTTATGGTTGGTCGAAAAGAACCAGCGGGCGAAAAAGCCGGGTGTATGGTCGTGGGCGTGATGCGGTGCGCCGTCGCCGTCGTGGTGGGCGGACGGCGGCGGTGGTGGGGGTGGCGGCGGATCGCCGTTCGGGTCCGATGGTGCGTGGTCGTCGGACGGTCCCGGCGCCCCGATCGTGCTGTCGTTCATGAGTGATCTGCTCCTAAACGGAAACCAACGGGCGGCGCGGCGAAATCTCCTTCCCCCGCCCAAGCGGGGGAAGGTGTCCGCTTAAGCGGACGGATGGGGGCATACGGCGGCGCCGGTGGCCACCTGCGCCGCCGTATGCCCCCTCTAACTCCCCCCACGTGCCGTGGGGGGAGGACTGTCCCACGCCTTGCGGCGGGGTGGCCGCGTCGTTTCATCCATGGCGGCTCGGCTGAAGGGTCCGACATCCCGGTCACTCGGCGGCAGCCGCCGCGGCGACCCGTCCTTGCGGCTCAAAACCGGCCACGCCGTAATCGTCCCGCGCCGTCTCGACCCAGGCCGCGAACGCGTCCTTCGGCACCGCCTTGATCATGATCGGCATGAAGGCGTGGCCAAGGCCGCACAGCTCCGAGCACTGGCCATAATAGGTCCCCGGGTCGAGGATGCGCACCCAGGTCTCGTTGAGCCGGCCGGGCACCGCGTCCATCTTGATCCCGAACGCCGGCACCGCCCAGGAGTGCAGGACGTCGCCGGCGGTGACCTGGATGCGGATGTTGGTCTCGGTCGGCAACACCACCGCGGGATCGGTCTCGAGCAGCCGGCGCTGACCGGGCTGGATCTCCTCGTCCGGGATCATGTAGGCGGAAAAGGCCAGACCATGGTCGGGATATTCGTAATCCCAGTACCATTGGCGGCCGATCGCCTTGATCGTCATCTCGGCGTCTTCGATCCGGTCTTGAAAATACAACAGCTTGAACGACGGCACCGCGATCACGATCAAGATCACCACCGGGATCACGGTCCAGATCACCTCGATCACGGTCGAGTGCGCGGTCTTGGCCGGCGTCGGGTTGGCCCGGGCGTTGAACCGGATCATCACGAACGCGAGCAGCGCGAACACCACCAGGGTGATCCCGGCAATGATCCACAATAACAGAGTATGGAAGTCGGTCAGCTGCGCCATCACCGGCGACGCCGCGGCCTGCTGGCCGAATTGCCAGGGTTCCGCGGCCCCGACCACCGGCGCCTCCTGCGCCGACGCGGCGCCGGCGCGGCTCGCCATCCCCGCCGCGGCGACCACCGCGGCCCCGGCGGCCCGCCCGACGCGGCCCGCCCCACGCTTGATCCGGTTCATCCTGGCACACTCTCTCCCGTCACCGGCCGTCGCCGCCCACCCGCGATCGGAACACCATCGGTTATTCCCGCAAAGGTCGTGAACGGCGGTGCAGCATCTCGCGTCAAGCGCGCCAACCAAGGCCGCGGCTGTGACACCAGGACGCAGCACAGCGAATAAGGCATACCTACCGCGACATGACAAGACTGTCAGGTTTGACAGGGAACAGCCGAAAAACCTAAGGAATCTATAAGGCTTGCAGCGAACCAGCGAGTCGCTCGAAGTTGCACCGAGGACAGCCAACAGTTGCGTCATACTGTCGCAGTGCACAGCGGACCGGCGCCGCGGCAGGACTTGCAGGGATCGCGACTGAATGTCATTTGCCTTGCACGCGCGGGATCGGCGCGCCGCCGGCCCGCCCCCGCGACCGCGCCTGGAGGGGATATGACACCGCTTGCCGTCACCGACGATCTGTTCTTCAACCGCGCCGGCCTCGACCGCGGCCGGGTCGAGGCGGTGGTTGCCGACGCCCTAAGCGGCGCCGACGATGGCGAGTTGTATCTCGAATATGACCAGACCGAGGCATTGACCTGGGACGACGGCCGTTTGCGCAGCGCCAGCTTCGACACGCTCCAGGGCTTTGGGCTGCGCGCGGTCGCGGGCGAGGCGATCGGCTATGCCCATTCGACCGGGCTCGACGAGGCGGCGATCCGGCGCGCCGCCGACACCGTGCGCGCGGTGCATGCCGGCCATGACGGCACCGTGGGCGAGGCGCCGCGCGGCACCAACCGGTCGCTCTATGACGGCGACAGCCCGCTCGCCGCGGTGCCGTTCGAAGACAAGATCGCGGTCCTGACCGCGATCGACGCGTACGCCCGGTCGCGGGATCCGCGGGTACGCCAGGTCTCGGCGTCCCTGGTCGCGCGCTGGCAGGCGGTCCAGGTGGTCCGCGCCGACGGCCACCGGGTGGCGGACCTGCGGCCGCTGGTCCGGCTCAACGTCTCGGTGGTGGTCGGCGAGGGCGACCGGATGGAATACGGCAGCCGGGGCGGCGGCGGCCGCCACGGCTTGCTCGAGATGATCGCGCCCGAGGCGTGGCAGGCCCGGGTCGACGAGGCGCTGCGCCAGGCTTTGGTCAATCTCGGCGCGATCGACACCCCGGCGGGCGAGATGACGGTTGTGCTCGGCCAGGGGTGGCCCGGCATCCTGCTGCACGAGGCGGTCGGCCACGGGCTCGAGGGCGACTTCAACAGAAAGAAGACCTCGGCGTTCGCCGGCCTGATCGGCCAGCGGGTCGCGGCCCCGGGGGTGACCGTGGTCGACGACGGCACGCTGGAGCGCCGGCGCGGCTCGCTCACGGTCGATGACGAGGGCACCCCGACCCAGTGCACCACCCTGATCGAGGACGGCATCCTGGTCGGCTATATGCAAGATCGGATGAACGCGCGCCTGATGGGCGTACCGGCCACCGGCAACGGCCGGCGCGAGAGCTATGCCAGCCACCCGATGCCGCGGATGACCAACACGATCATGCGCTCGGGTGCGCATTCGCCGGAAGAGATCCTCGCCTCGGTCAAGTCGGGCCTGTACGCGGTCGATTTCGGCGGCGGCCAGGTGGATATCACTTCGGGCAAGTTCGTGTTCTCGGCGTCCGAGGCCTATCTGATCGAGGACGGCAAGATCGGCCCCGCGGTCAAGGGCGCGACCTTGATCGGCAACGGCCCGGATGCGCTGACCCGGGTGTCGATGGTCGGGTCGGACAGCGTGCTCGACCCCGGCACCGGCACCTGCGGCAAGGACGGCCAGAGCGTCCCGGTCGGGGTCGGCCAGCCGACGCTGCGGTTGGACGGGATTACGGTGGGCGGTACGGCGGCGTGATCGCAGCGGCGAGAGCGCGCGCCTCGGCAGGGCCCGAAACGCGCCCCGATTGCGCGCGCGCGACCGCGCTTGGCAGGTCCATGGAAGAAGAGGCCGGCGAGATCCTTAGCGCTCAGTCCTTGATCGACCAGCCCCACCAAAAGATCTCGGCCGGGCAATCCATCGTCGATTTGCCGCTCTTGGTGGCGTGAACCTCGAGGTGCCGCCGCGCGGTCCCATGCGCGCGCCGCCAAACTTCGGCCGCCAAACTTCGGCCGCCAAACTTCGATTGATATCGCGGTCATGATCCTGACCGCATGATCGATCCGTAACGCTGACCGCGGTCGAGGTTTTGGCGGCCGGCACCTGCGTGCACAAGCTCGCGTGGATGTCGGCGCGGCGCCTGAAACGCCGGCGGCGATCCCTTTGAGCCTCCCAAAGTCCATCGCACACTGGCAAAGCCTCGCGGGGCGCCCGGGCGTCGCGACGATCGGGCAGCGCGGCGCGGCCGCCGCACCTCTGCCCTGCGGTGTCCACTCGGCCGGTGCCGACTTGTCGGCGACGGGCCGGATGCGCTACCCGGGAGAGATCGACGGCGGTGCAGCATCGGCCGGACAGACGCCGGGCAAGGGACGCGGGTGGCGATGAAGGTGATCGTATCGCTGGCGATGTCGGTCGACGGCTGCCTCGACGACGCGCGCGCGGAGCGGCTGGTGCTGTCGGCACCGGCCGATTTCAGCGCGGTGCGCCGTCTGCGCGGGCAGTGCGACGCGATCCTGGTCGGCGCCAACACGATCCGCGCCGACAACCCGCGCCTCGCCGCCGAGGACGGGCGGTCGCCGCAGCGGGTGACGTTGACCCGCTCCGGCCGGCTCGACCCCGGGGCGACCGTGTTCGCCGACCCCGATCGGCCGACGTGGGTCTATTGCCCGACCGGGGGTGCGGCGGGGTTGGCCACGCGCCTCGGCGCCGGCGCCGAGGTCCGGGGGCTTGCGGCGCTCGATACCGCACCGGCCGGCGACGCGGGCGATGCGCCGGGGCTGGCCGCGGTGCTCGACGATCTCGACCGGCGCGGCATCGCCGCGCTGATGGTCGAGGGCGGCCGCCGGGTCTTGACCGCCCTGATGCGCGCCGGCCTGGCGGACGAGCTGCGGCTGGCGATCGCGCCGGTTCTGATCGGCGATCCGCGCGCGCCGCGTGCCTTCGGTGCCGGCCCGTTCCATCATGGGCCCGACCGGCGGATGACGCTCGCGGGCGTCGAGGCGGTCGCCGACATGGCGGTGATCCACTACCGATTGTCGCGGGCGTGATGAGCGCGTTTGGCCCCCGCCCGATCAGCGAGCGCGACCGCATGCTGCTCGGCGCCGCGGTCGCGCTGGCAGCGCGCTGCCCGCCGGTCGACACCGCCTTTGCGGTCGGGGCCTTGATCGCCGACGCCGCCGGCAATCTGCTCGCGACCGGTTACAGCCGCGCGTTCGGCGACCATTGGCACGCCGAGGAGGTCGCACTGGAGAACCTCCGGCGCGCCGGGCGCTCGGCGGTCGGGGCGGAGATGTTCGTGTCGATGGAGCCGTGCGGCCGCCGGCTGTCGGGTCGCCGGCCGTGCGCCGAGCTGATTGCGGCGGCCGGGATCAGCCGGGTGGTTTACTGCGTCGCCGAGCCGCCGGTGTTTGTCGGGGCCGCGACCGGGGCCGCGGTGTTGCGCGCCGCCGGCGTCACCGTGGTCCATGACCCGACGCTTGCTGCAGCTGCGCTTGCGCCCAATCACCACCTGATCGGGCGGTGAGCGGCGCACTGGCCATGTTGGGGGTGATACGAAATCCGGAAGGTCACTTCCGGATTTCGTATCAGGCCGCGACCGCGGCCCGCGCCTCGTGGCGCGCAAGCCCAGCGGCGATTGAGCAGATTTGGTATGACATCCCAAAACGGCCCTCACCATGCGGCAAGGGCGAGATGGGCGCCGCGCCGCGTCGCTGCCCGACCGCCGACCGCCGACCGCCATCCGGAAGATTCCTTAGTGCGCCGGCCGGACGCCCACCCGATATCCTTACGGCCGATCGGACCATATAAAGGGCACCCGATGACCATTGAGACGGATGACACCGGCCCCCTGCCCCACCACGCGCCGGCGACCTCGGCCCCGGACCCGGAGCTGAGCCGGATCCTGCGCCTGCTCGCGGTGTTAACCAGCGCCGCCGTCGTGATCTTGTTGTCGAGTTTTGCCACCGTCCTGTTGACCAGCGTGCTCCACGCCCCGGCGGCGTGAGCCGCGGGTCGCCCTCACGGTTTGAGACCGCGACGGATCACCCTATCTGGGAGGGCGAGCGCGCACCGTCCGCCCGATCGCGAGGAAGCCGAGGCATGCAGTACCTCCACACCATGGTCCGCGTCAGCGATCTCGACCAATCGCTCGACTTTTATTGCAACAAGCTCGGGCTGGTCGAGGTCCGGCGCATGGACAACCCGGCCGGCCGCTTCACCCTGGTCTTCCTCGCCGCACCCGAGGATGTCGACCGGGCCCGCGCCCACAAGGCACCGATGGTCGAGCTGACCTTCAACTGGGACCCGGAAACCTACACCGGCGGCCGCAACTTCGGCCATCTGGCGTTCCGGGTCGACGACATTTACGCGACCTGCCAGCGGCTCGCCGACACCGGGGTCACGATCAACCGGCCGCCGCGCGACGGCCACATGGCGTTCGTGCGCTCGCCCGACGGCATTTCGATCGAACTGCTCCAGCGCGGCGAGGCCCTGGCGCCCAAGGAACCCTGGACAAGCATGAAAAATATTGGAGTATGGTAATTTCTCTATGGTGACTTACTCACCATTAGAATACTCGATCGACCGCAATACTCTGGTATAACACCGGCTGTTGCACTGCACACGCACGCGCCGAAACGCCGCATCCTCTCGGATCGATCGGGTCGGGCACACTCCGAGCGGCTCGGTCAGGCCGGGCAAGCAACCGACCCGGTGACCGGTTCCGTTCGGAGGTGTGACCATGTCCAACCAGTCCCAAGGCAGCGCGCAGACGCCGCTGATCGGCGATGCCCTGGCGATCGGCGGGCTCGGCGGGTTCAACGGGTTCGGCGCCGGTACGCTGCACGCGCTGGAAGACGCATGCCGGACCCCCGGCGCGATCAGCTGCACGTCGGGCGCGATCTATTGGACCGCGATCTATCTCGCGCGTCGGCACGCCGCCGCCGGCCGCCGGACGAGCCGGCTCAACCCCGATAATCGGACGATCAAGGACAAGCTGAAGGAAGAGGTCGACCAGCAGATCGATATCCCGTGGAAGGATCTGCGCCTGCTTTATCTGGCGTGGAACGGTCTGCCGGGTGTGTTCGAGCCGACGATGCGCGACTGGCGCTATCCCTTGCAGTTCTTGTCGCTGTTGACGCCCGCAACCCCGCTGCGCGCGCTCGCCGACCGTGAGGCCTGGCTGGCCGAATGGGCGGCAAAGACCTTCCCGGCGCGCGCGGCGATCCCGACCCGGCCCGATTGGTTCTATGACGAGGTCTCCGACATCTTCAACGCCGAGACCGAGGTCGCGGTCGTGTTCAACGCGTTCGATCTCCAGGCCGGGATCGAACGGTTGTTCGTCAATGAGCCGGGTCGGGTCGCGCTCGGCGAGGACCGGCGGCCGAACGCGCCGCCTTTGCTGCCGATCAACGCCGCGGCGGTGCGCGCCGCGCTGCATCTGTTTTGGTACGGCTTTGAGCCGACCTACGACGGCCGGGTTGTGATCGACGGCGCCTATCACCGCCAGCTGATCGTGCGCGAGCTGTACCGCTGGACCCGGATCGTCACGATCAAGCCGCAGAACGACCGCTGGATCGGCGAGATGCCGCAGAGCCTGTTTGGGTCGATGGACCTTGAGACCGAGTTGTGGTTCAACGCGCCGTTCGCCCGCGAGTTGGCCGAGCTCGATCACATCAACGAGATGGTCAAGGCCGACGCCGAGGTCCACGGCGCCGACCACAAGACCCACCGTCTGGTGATCGGCCGCGACGCGCTGGAGCGGTCCTATCGCTTCCTTGACATCGTCAAGATCCAAAGCGAACACCAAGCTGGCTTCCTCGACTATTTCCACGAGACCCTGGAACGGTTCGAAGAAGCGCGTGTCCTGGCGGCCAAGGTGTTCCGGTCACCCGAGTGACCGGCGCCCGGCGCCCCCGAGGGTCGGCATCCCGCCGACCCTCGGGGGGCGCGGGACGCGCCCCCTCTGATCCCGGGGCGTCGGATCACCCGGCGACCGCGGCGGACGCCGACGGGTCGGCGACGTAGCGCAGATACGGCGTCTCGGCGCGCCAGCCCGACGGGTACTTCGCCCGCGCCGCGTCGTCGGTCACCGACGGCACGATGATCACGTCCTCGCCATGGCGCCAGTTGACCGGGGTCGCCACCTGGTGCTGGGCGGTCAGCTGCAGCGAGTCGATCGCGCGCAGGATCTCGTCAAAATTCCGGCCGGTGCTCGCCGGGTAGGTCAGCGTCAGCTTGATCTTC
Source organism: Azospirillaceae bacterium (assembly GCA_028277115.1). GTDB lineage: Bacteria > Pseudomonadota > Alphaproteobacteria > Azospirillales > Azospirillaceae > JANQHG01. Next base: position 5,679 of record JANQHG010000107.1, on the reverse strand, counting down.
TTGTCCGGCCCGACCACGAACACCGAGCGCACGGTCAGCGTGTCGTCGGCGTTGGGGTGGATCATGCTGTAGAGCGCTGACACCCGCCGCCCCGGGTCGGCGATCAGCGGGAAGTTGAGCGCCGCGCCCTGGGTACGTTCGATGTCATGGGCCCACGCCTCGTGATCGGCGACGCCGTCCACAGACAGCCCCAGCACCTTGACCCGACGCGCATCGAACTCCGGCTTCAGCTTCGCGACCGCACCGAGCTCGGTCGTGCACACCGGGGTGAAGTCCTTGGGATGCGAGAACAGGACCGCCCAGCCGTCGCCGATCCAGTCGTGGAACCGGATCGTGCCTTCGGTGCTCTCCGCGGTGAAATCGGGGGCGGTGTCGCCAAGCTGCAAAGTCATTGCTGCCTTCCTTCCTGCGATGGACGCACGGGGGCGTCCTTTCCCCCGCATATAATCCCGAGCAAAGCGCGTTCAATCTCCCATTTTTGACACAGAAATATCGTTCATCCTTGGGCAGCACCGGATCATCGCGCCGATCCTAATCGTTTCAAGGGGATCGCGGCCAATCGCTTCAGGGTACGCGACACCGGGGCGACAACGATCCGCTAACACTCCACGTCGCGCGCACGTTCAGCCGCACGTCGCACAGGCTCTGGACCATACAGCCGCCGCCCCCAAACAAGCAGTTCCATCGTGAGCCGCAGTGAATCACATTTTGACGACGGCCAGGGAATTGTGTGAATGCCGTGGGGCACATGGGGGGTGTCGGGGGCAACGCCCCCTAACCATGCCGCGCCAGCGGCAATTCGCCGGCAAAATGACACGCCACAAAATGTTCGGGCGCCACCTCGCGCCACTGGGGGACCTCGGCCCGACACCGCGCTTCGGCATACGGGCACCGGGTATGAAACCGACACCCGCTCGGCGGCCGTGCCGGGTTCGGGATCTCGCCGGCCAAGGTCACCGGCGCAAACGCCGACTCGGGCTCGATCGTCGGCACCGCCGACAACAAGGCGTGGGTGTACGGGTGCAACGGCCCGAAGAACACGTCGCGCGTCTCCGCCATCTCGACGACCTGCCCGACGTAGAGAACCGCAACCCGATGCGCGATCTGCGCCACCACGCTCAAGTCATGCGCAATGAATAGATAAGCAACCCCGGTCGCGTCCTGCAGATCCTTCAACAGATTGATGATCCCGGCCTGGATCGACACATCCAAGGCCGCGACCGACTCGTCGCAGACCACGAACTTCGGCCCGGCAACCAACGCCCGGGCAATGCAGATGCGCTGGCGCTGACCGCCGGAAAAGGCGTGCGGGAACCGGCGCAGATGCTCGACGTTGAGCCGGCACAGCTCGGCGATCTCGCGCACCCGCTCATCGATCGCGGCCCGGCCGCCGGTGTCGCCCAGGCATTCCAGCGGCTCGGCGATGATGTCGCGCACGGTCATCCGCGGGTTGAGCGAGGCGTAGGGGTCCTGAAAGATCAGCTGCATGTGGCGGCGAAACCGCGTGAGCGCCCGGCCGCGCAGCTGATCGACCCGCACCACGTCGCCGTCCAGATGGAAGCGGATCTCGCCTGCGGTCGGGGTCAGCGCACGCAGGATCGCGCGCCCGATCGTGGTCTTGCCCGACCCGCTCTCGCCGACCAGACCGACCGTCTCGCCGGCACGGATGCGGAAGCTGACCTCATCGACCGCCTTGACCACGCCCGTGCCGACGCCGAACAGCCCCTTGCCGCGCACCGGGAAGTGGACCTTCAGATTGTCCACGTCGATCAAAGGGCGGTTGTCCGCCAGCACCTGTCCGAGCATCGGGGGCAGTCCGTCCTGGTCGAAATGGTCAGCCGAACAGATGGCAGGCGACGCTGTGGCCGGCGCCGACCTCGTCCGCCTTCGGGTCGTGGCGGTCGCAGATGCCGCGCATCCGGCGGTCGCAGCGGGTGTGGAACGGGCAGCCGGTCGGCCGCTCCAGCGGGCTCGGGATGTCGCCCGGCACCGGGGTCAGCCGGCGCTCCAGCTTGCCCATCGACGGGATCGCCTTCAAAAGCCCGACCGTGTAGGGGTGCTTGGGGTCGGCGATCACCGTCCGGGTCGGCCCGCGCTCGACGATCCGGCCGAGGTACATCACCGCGATGTCGTCGGCGACCCGCGCGATCACCCCCATATCATGGGTGATGAAGATCATCGACATCCGGACCTGGTCTTGCAGCGCGCGCATCAGCTTGAGAATCTGCGCCTGGATCGTGACATCGAGCGCGGTGGTCGGCTCGTCGGCGATCAACACGGCGGGCCGGGTCGACAGCGCGACCGCGATCATCGCGCGCTGGCGCATGCCGCCCGACAGCTCGTGCGGATACTGATCGACCCGGAGTGCGGCGTTGGCGATCCCGACCTGGTCCAGCATCTCGACCGCGAGCGTGCGCGCCTCGCGCTTGCCGACCCCGCGGTGTCGCCGGATCGCCTCCATGATCTGGTTGCCGACCGTGTAGACCGGCGAAAACGACGCCATCGGTTCTTGAAAGATCATCGCGATCTCGCCGCCGCGCAGCCGGCGCACTGCGGCGCTGTCGGCCGGCAGGGTCGCGACGTCGATCCAGTCGCCGTCTTTACGCCGAAGCCCGATCCGCGCGCCCTCGGCGATCTTGGCGTTCTTCGGCAACAGTTTGATCAGCGCCTTGGTGCTGACGCTCTTGCCCGAGCCGCTCTCGCCGACCAAACCGAGGGTACGGCCGCGGTCGAGCCGGAAATCGACCGACTCAACCGCGGTCACCGGCCCTTCGTCGGTGCGGAAGGTGACGGTCAGACCCTGGACGTCGAGGATCGGGCCGGCCGAATCGGTCCCGGCGGCGGCAGTCGCGGTCATGGGAGATCCTGGAGCGGCAGGAAGAAAAATAACAACGCGAAAGGCAGGCAAGATCGTCGGACGATAGCGAAGCCGCCGGATCCCGGCCAGCCTCCCGGGCGGTGCCGGTCGTGAAGAGTTGATGACGCGCGCGCGCCCGCCGCCCCTGCCCCGACCGCCGCAACGGGTTACCTTGCTTTGGGTGTGCGGCTATACGATACCGCTTTGATCCGAGTTTGCGACACCTGACCGACAGGACCCCCAGGCATGGCCGACAGCTTGCCGAGATGGAACCTCGATGATTTGTACGACGGGCGAGACTCGCCGGCGCTGCAGGCCGATCTCAAACGGATGACCGAGGACGCGGACGCCTTTCACGCCCGCTATGCCGGAAAGCTCGACGGTCTCGACGGCGACCGCCTGGCCGAGGCGATCAAAGCCTACGAAGCGATCGACGAAATCCTGTCGCGGCTTTTGAGCTATGGCCAACTGGTCCACGCGAGCCAGATGACCGACCCCGAGATCGGCCGCTTCTTCCAGTGGCTGCAAGAGCAGGTCAACGCGATCTCGAGCCGGCTCGTGTTCTTCGTGCTCGAGCTGAACCGGATCGACGAGACCGCGCTCGCCGGGCGGATCGCGCGCTCGAGCGCGCTCGCCCGCTATCAGCCGTGGCTGCGCGACGTCCGCATCTTCCGCCCGCACCAATTGACCGACGAGCTCGAGCGCCTTTTGCACGAAAAGCATGTGGTCGGCGCGACCGCGTGGAACCGCCTGTTCGACGAAACGATCGCCGACCTCAAATTCTCGATCGATGGCGAACGCCTGACCTGCACCGAGGCGCTGAACAAGCTGACCGACACCGACCCGGCCGTCCGCCGCGCCGCCGGCGAGGCGATCGGCGCCGTGCTCGGCGACCATGTCCGGGTGTTCGCGCTGATCACCAACACGCTGGCCAAGGACAAGGACATCGAGGACCGCTGGCGCCGCTACCCGCACCCGGTGGCGGCGCGCAACCTGTCGAACCGGGTCGAGGACGAGATCGTCGATGCCTTGGTCGATGCGGTGCGCACGGTCTATCCCGATCTGTCGCATCGCTATTACGCGATGAAGGCGCGCTGGTTCGGCGGCGACCGGCTCGACTATTGGGACCGCAACGCGCCGCTGCCGGGCGCCCAGGACCGCACGATCCCGTGGGACGAGGCGCGCGACCTGGTGCTCGGCGCCTATGACAGTTTCTCGCCGCGGCTGGCCGCGCTCGGCCGGCGCTTTTTCGACGAGCCGTGGGTCGATGCCGAGCTACGGCCGGGCAAAACCCCCGGCGCGTTCTCGCACCCGACGGTGCCGTCGGCCCACCCGTACATCTTGATGAATTACCACGGCAAGACCCGGGACGTCATGACGCTCGCCCACGAGCTCGGCCACGGGGTCCATCAGCTGCTGGCGGCGCGCCAGGGCCATTTGATGGCCGACACCCCGCTGACGCTCGCCGAGACCGCGTCGGTGTTCGGCGAGATGCTGACCTTCCAGGCGCTCTTGGCGCGCGAGACCGACCCGGTGCTGCGGCGCACGCTCCTGGTGACCAAGGTCGAGGATATGCTGAACACCGTGGTCCGCCAGATCGCGTTCTTCGAGTTCGAGCGCCGGCTGCACCTGGCGCGGCGCGACGGCGAATTGACCGCGGACCGGATCGGCGATCTGTGGCTCGAGGTCCAGACCGAAAGCCTGGGTCCGGCTCTCCGCTTCGACGACGGTTACCGCAACTATTGGGCCTATATCCCGCACTTCATCCACGCGCCGTTCTATGTCTACGCCTATGCGTTCGGTGACTGTCTGGTCAGCTCGCTCTACGCGGTCTACCAGGAGGGCGGCGGCGCCGATTTCGCCGAGCGTTATCTTGCGATGCTCGAGGCCGGCGGCACCCTGCGCCACCGCGAATTGCTGGAGCCGTTCGGTCTCGACGCCAGCGACCCGGCGTTCTGGCACAAGGGGCTCGGCATGATCCGCGCGCTGATCGACCAGTTGGAGGCGACCCCGTCATGACCGAGACCGCGAGCCATCGCCCGATCCAACTGGTCGGCATTGCCGGCAGCCTGCGCCGCGGCTCCTACAACCGGGCCCTGCTGCACGCGGCGGTCGGGTTGACCCCGCCCGGGGTGGCGCTGCGGCCGCTCGCGCTTGCCGACATCCCGCTGTACGACGGCGATCTCGAGGACGCCGAGGGCCTGCCCGAGCCGGTGCGGCTGTTGCGCGACCGCATCCGCGCCGCCGACGGGCTGTTGATCGTGACCCCGGAGTACAACGCGGGGGTGCCGGGGGTGTTGAAGAACGCGCTCGACTGGGCGTCGCGGCCGCCGGACCAGCCGTTCGAGGGCAAGCCGGCGGCGATCATCGGCGGCGGCGGCCGGTTCGGCACCGCGCGGGCCCAGATCAACTTCGCGCCGATCGCGACCGCGCTGGGTCTCGTGATGATGCCGACGCCGGCTTTGTACGTCGCCCAGGTCGCCGAGAGCTTCGATGCCGACGGCCGCTTGATCAAGCCCGAGACCGAGACCCGGCTCGCCGCGGTGGTCGCGGCGCTCGCCGCGTGGAGCCGGCGATTCGTGGCGGCGTAGCGGGCGGGCCGACGCCTTCCCCCGGCCTGTCGGCATCAGGTCGCACGGCCCTGACGCCGACGCGCATAACTCTGGCCCCGAAAGAACACTCGAACGCGTGCGATAACACCAAATCCGATTGTTTGGTTCCGGTTATCCACGCCTGAGGAAGCTGCTCACCGATCCGTAGGTTGGGGCGATCGGCCGGCACGGTCTGTCTGTTGGCATCGCCGGTGGGGGCCGATCGCCCCA
>JANQHG010000012.1 GCA_028277115.1 Azospirillaceae bacterium | reverse complement strand
GCGCCGCGCCGGGGTGCTCGACCTCGACACGATCGCGGCGCTGCAGGCGGCGGCGTTTCCCGATGCGGTTTGGGGGGCGCGGGCGATCGGCGACGTGATGTCGATGCCCGGGACCTTCGGTCTGATCGCCGACCGCGATCCGCCGCGCCCGCCGACCCGCGCGCGGCCGCGCGACCCGTTCGCGGTCGGCGCGACCGATCCGCTCGGCTATCTGGTCGTGCGGGTGTTTGCGCCGGATGCCGAAATCATCTCATTCGGCGTCGTCCCCGCGGCGCAACGCCGCGGCATCGGGCAACGTCTGCTCGATGCCGGCGTGGCGGTGAGCCGCCGGATGGGCGCCGCCGCCCTGTCGCTCGAGGTCGCGGTCGACAATGAGGCGGCGCGGGCGTTTTACCACCGGGCCGGATTCCGGACGGTCGGCCGCCGGCCGGGCTATTACCGTCGCGGCGGCACAATCGTTGATGCGTTGGTCTTGAGATGGCAGCGGCCGATCTGACCGCGCGTACCGCACCCAGGCAACGGCAACCGTGGATTGGGGTGGGCCGGCGCTCGGGGCGGTCGGGGCGGCAACCACGATAACAGACCGCCGCGCGTTCCACCGTTGCCGTGTCGGGTCATCGAAAAAAGCCGAGGGGCCCCGTCCGACGGTGACTGTGCGATGCTGTGCAGCATCAAACCCGACGCCAAACAAAGGCTGGGCTCGGCGGTCCGACCACGATCTTGGGCAGTAACGTTATCTTCGCCCACCCCGACCCCTTCAGATCCGACGTGAAATCGGGGAAGTAGACCCCAGCTTGACCCAATTCGCCGGGGCCGGCTATCATCTTTGGACTCCTTGCTTAATTCGGCCGGGTGTACTATATGGGTGTCAAGCGGCAATCACGGAGCATGGTTTCATGAACAACGGATCCACCCCCGACGAACTTTTGACACTAACCACCGAGATCGTGGCGGCGCACGTGGCCAATAACTCGGTGGCGATGTCGGACCTTCCACAGCTTATTGAGCAAGTCTACAAAACGCTTGCCAATGTCGGCACCGAACAGCCGGCGGCGGCGGAACGTCCACAGCCGGCGGTTCCGATCAAGAAATCGGTCACTCCCGACTACATCATCTGTCTCGAGGATGGCAAGAAGCTCAAGATGCTGAAACGCCATCTGAAGACCGCTTATGATATGACGCCTGAGGAATATCGCGAGCGTTGGTCGTTGCCGCCGGATTATCCGATGGTCGCGCCGAACTACGCCAAGCAGCGCAGCAAGCTCGCCAAGGAGATCGGGCTCGGCACCCGGGCGCGCCGCGGCAGCGTCTGAGACCGGCCGGCCGCACCAGCGGCAATGCTTGAGAGTGGCGGGCCGTACGGCGGCAATCTTTCGCATGGCGGCCCGTGGTGAACCCCGATCGGCCGGTCTGCGGGGGCGCGGCACAGGATCGCCCGACCCCATCCGAACGGGTCGGGCAAGCGGCCGACGCCGACGACCGCGACGGCGAAGCGGTTGACCGTCGCCGAACCAATCGTGCTATCTCTGGTCGTTGTTCTCGAGGGTCAGGGGGGTGCCGGCACCGGGCGATTCGGACCGCGCATCGCCGCGGCCGCAAGCGCGGACGATGGTGGATCGGGGTGGACCGCATCCCCGAGGTCGAACGGGCGGCGCGCTCGATGACCGCCCGGCCGGCGACCGCCCGGCCGGCGTGTCATGAGGCGCGCACCAGCGCGCCCCGACCCGGGCGGTCGAGCCGGTTCGGGGTCGTGGAACGGTAAGGTGGCAAGGGAATGGAATTGACCGGTCGGCTGCCGCAGTCGGACGAGGCTAACGAGTCGCTGGAAGTGCGCCTTGCCGAGTCGCAGGAAGATATTCAGGCGGCGCAGGCATTGCGTTACCGGGTGTTTTACACCGAGATGTCGGCGATCCCATCTCCGGAAATGGCAGCCCTCAGGCGCGATTTCGATGTCTTCGATCAGCACTGCGATCACCTTTTGGTGATCGATCATGCGCGCGGCACCGGCAGCGACTCGGTGGTCGGGACCTATCGCCTGATGCGCCGGTCGATGGCGGATCGCGCGGGCCAGTTCTACAGCAGCGATGAATATGATTTGAGCCGACTGCTCGCCTATCCGGGCGAGCTGTTGGAGCTCGGGCGCAGCTGCGTCGATGCCGCCTATCGCAACCGGCCGACCATGCAGCGGTTGTGGCAGGGGATCGCCGCCTACGTGTTCCAGCACCAGGTCGCGCTGATGTTCGGCTGCGCCAGCATCCCGGGCACCGATCCGCGGGCGCTCGCCAACCAGCTGAGCTATCTTTACGTCAAGCATCTGGCGCCACCCGATCTGCGGCCGACCGCGGTGCCCGACCGCTATATCGATATGAACCTGTGCGAACCCGACGCGATCGAGACCAGGCGCGCGCTCGCCGAACTGCCGCCGTTGATCAAGGGGTATCTCCGCCTCGGCGGTTTCGTCGGCGACGGCGCGGTGGTCGATTTCCAGTTCAACACCACCGACGTCTGCGTCGTGGTCAAGACCGACCTCGTGACCGAGAAATACTACCGCCACTATGAACGACGCAGCCGCGACGCCGCTGCCGGCTGACCGACCAGGACCGGTGTTCCCGATCGGCTCGGCCGTCGGCGGGGCGGTCCGACTGGTCGTTTATGGTCTGTGGGTGCTCGCGTGCATGCCCGTGCAGGCGCTCGCGGTCCGGTTCGGCTGGGCGCTCCGACGGCGCTTTCCCCGGCTGTTCCATCGGGTGTGCGCGCGGCTCATCGGTCTGTCGCTGGTGACCCGTGGCGCGATCTGCGACCGGCGCCCGACCCTGTTCGTCTCGAACCATTTGTCCTATCTCGACATCGCCGTGCTCGGCGCGTTGATCGACGGATCCTTCATCGCCAAGGCGGAGGTCGCGCGCTGGCCGTTGTTCGGCACCCTGGCGCGCCTGCAGGAAACCATCTTCGTCGAGCGCGAGGCGCGCGGACAGGTTGCCCGTCAGCGTTCGGCGCTGCTCGACCGGCTGGCCGCCGGCGACAATCTCATCCTGTTTCCCGAAGGCACCTCGTCGGATGGCACCCATATTCTGCCGTTCAAGTCGGCGCTGTTCGCCGCTGCGGCCGCACCGGTCGGCGGTGACGGGGTTCAGGTCCAGCCGGTCTCGATCGCGGCGACCGCGCTCGACGGCATCCCGCTCGGTCGGTCGTTGCGACCGCTTTATGCCTGGTACGGCGATATGGACCTGGCGCCCCATCTGTGGACTCTGCTCAAGCTGGGGCGCCTTACGGTCGAGGTCGAGTTCCACCCGCCGGTGACCCTGGCCAGCCTCGGGTCGCGCAAGGCGTTGGCCGACCATTGTTGGCAGGCGATCGCCCGGGGGGTCAGCCGATCGCTGGCGGGGGCGGCGCGGTCGGGGGACGACCCGATCGCGGCCGACGATCCGGTGCCGGCGCTGTTCGGCGACCCGCTCGAGGTCGAGGTCGCGGTGACATGACCGCATCGGCCGGCCGGACCGGTGCCGCGACGGGGCGGCCGCTTTGGGAGTGGTGGGCGATCGGGGCGCTCGGCGGCGCGCTCACGCTGGCACCGAGCGACCTGTCGCGCGCGGCAGCGGAGGCCCTGCCGGCTTGGTACACGCAGGGTGTTGACGCCAACGCCGCCCTGTGCGGCCACACGCCGCCGCCGAGTTGGTGCGGCGATTGGATCGCCGCCCTCGAAGCGGCGCGGCCGCCGGCCGGTCCCGAGGGGGCGCCGGAGTGGCGCCACCGCCCGGTCGCCGAGGCGGTGCGTCTGTGCACCACGCTGTGGTCGCCGGTTTGGTGCGGCGCTTGGCGGGCGGCCATGGCGGAGACGGCGACGACGGAGGCCTATCGCGCCGAGGCGGCGCGCCGGCGGGCCGCGGCCGACGCGGCGCGGGCGCGGGCCGCGGCGGCCGGCGCCGCCTGGCAGGGGGTGGTTGAGCGAGTCGCCGCCGGCGCGGCCGGTCCGGACGAGGTCGCGGCGGTGCGTCGGCGCGCCGATACCGGCGACCTCGATGCGCTCGAGCTGTTGGCCTGGATGTATGTCGAGGGGCGCGGCGTGATGGTCGATTACCCGCGCGCCTACGAACTTTATGCCCGCGCCGTGTTGGCGGGACGGGCTGATCTGCGCCCCAATCTCGAGGCGCTGTGGCGCCGGCTGACCGACCAGGCGCGTCAGCGCCTGGAGCGGCTGTTCACCCGGGTCGCTCCGCCGCCGGCGGTCGTGCCGCCATAACGGGTCTGCCGGGAGCGCGTCGCGCACCCCGGTGACGGCGGGACGCCGAACTTGCGGGCTTGACGGCGCCGGGGTCTGTCGAGTAGCGATAGCGGCTTCGGCCCCGCCGGTCGGCTCGGGCGACCGCGATCGCATGCGTTTGGTTTCGAAGGGACGGTTTATCATGGCACGTCGCTGCCGCCTTACCGGCAAGGGCACCCAGTTCGGCAACAATGTCAGCCACGCCAACAACAAGAGCCGGCGCCGGTTTCAGCCCAACATCCAGGACACTGCGATCTTGAGCGACGCGCTCGGCGCCTCGGTGCGCCTGCGGGTGTCGACCCAGGCGTTGCGCACGATCGACCACAAGGGCGGGCTTGACGCCTGGCTGTTGTCGGCGCGCGACGCCACGCTCAGCCAAGAGGCGCGGGTGCTGAAACGCCGGATTCGCTTGGCGTTGCGCCGGCGCGCGGAAGCGGCCGACGGCGCCGGCGCGCAGGCCTGACGCCACCGAACCGGGAGCGGTGCAGGTGGGCGTGATGTCGCCCGAGGCGGTGGTCGCCTGGTTGAACGGGCTGCCGCCCGAGGCTGTGCTGGTCGGTCAGATCGGCGGGTGCTTTGCCGGCCTGCTGCTGTTGTACCGCCAGTTCGGGGCGGCCGGTCTTTACGTGTTCATCGCGGTGGCGGTGATCGGCGCCAACGTCGAGGTGCTGAAGGCGGTCCAGTTCGGGCTGTACAGCCATCCGGTCGCGCTCGGCACCGTGTTGTTCGGCTCGACCTATCTTGCGACCGATCTGCTCGCCGAGGTCTACGGCCCGGCAGCGGCGCGGCGCGGCGTGTTCCTCGGCTTTGCCGCCTTTCTCCTTTGGACCGTCTTGATGGTGGTGGCGCTCGGCTTCCGGCCGCTGTCGCCGGCCGAGACCGGCGCCGAGATGGCCTGGGCGCTGCCGGCGCATGGCCATATGGCGGCCCTGTTCCTGCCGGCGCCTGCACTCCTGGTCGCCGGGATGACCGCGTACTTCACCAGCCAACTGTTCGACATCTGGGTCTATCAGCGGTTGCGGCGCGCCACCGGGTCGCGTTGGTTGTGGTTGCGCAACAATGGCTCGACCTGGGCGTCTGGCCTGATCGACAATGCGGTGTTCAGCGTGCTTGCCTGGGTCGTGCTGGCCGCCGAGCCGATCGGCTGGCAGCCGTTGGTGTTCACCTACATCCTCGGTACCTATGGGCTGCGGGTCGCGGTCGCGCTGCTCGACACCCCGGTCCTGTATCTCGCGCGCCGACGCCGGCCGCCCGATCTCGCGTTCGCTCATGCCGTCGGCTGACGGCTTCGACCATGCCGTCGGTTGACGGC
>JANQHG010000270.1 GCA_028277115.1 Azospirillaceae bacterium | reverse complement strand
CCGCACTGGGCCTACCGCGGCCGCGATCCGGCGCCGGGCGCCGGCGATGCCGCCGAGGCGCGCCTCGCGCTCCAGGCGCGGCTGATCGCCCAACCGCCGCCCCCACCGGCGCCACCGGCGGCATTGGCGCCGACCCGCGGGTTCGCCGTGCCGATCCGCGGCTACTTCGACGATGCGCCGTCCAATTACGGGCTCGAAGTACCGGACACCGCGGTCGAGGGCTTCACCGGCCTGGTCCATGTCGGCCATGACGTCGCCTGGGACCGTCCGCTCACCGGGGTCCATGCGATCGCCGACGGCGTGGTCCGCGCGGTCGAGCGCGCCGCCACCTGGGGCACCCTGGTGGTGATCGAACACATCGAGCGCAACGGCGCCCGGTTTTGCTCGCTGTACGCCCATCTGTCGCCGGCGCTCGCGGTGGCGGTCGGGGTGGCGGTCGCGGCCGGCGACCTGGTCGGCACGGTCGGGCGCGCCTGGACCTGGGAGAACGGCGGCTATGCGGCGCACCTCCATTTCGGCGTGCGGCGCGGCCGGTTCGACGATCCGCCGGCGCCCGGGCAGGTGATCGACCTGCGTTATCGCGGACGGCTGCGCCGGGCCCGGGTGGTCCAGGCCGATCGGCACCGGACGGTGGCGCGGACCGGGGGCGAGCTGGTCGCCAAGCCGAGCGCCTGGGCGACCGGGTACATCAGCAGTGCCTGGGCCGAGGCGGGCGACCACGGGTGGGTCGATCCACGGCCGTTCCTGGCGGCGCGGGCGGGCGCGGCCTTGCGGCCGTTGTCAGGGGCGTTGCCCCCTTGACCCCCGCAAGGGGGTCGCCCCCCCCGGGCTCACGACCGTCGAAAGGCCGGCGGCAACGGTGTCTTGAACGCCGGCGGCCCGAACACCGGCGTCGCCAGCGGCTCGGCCGGCGCCCCCACCCGCACCGGCCGCTCGGCAAACCGCCCGAGACTGATCATCCGGTCATACATCACGATCGCCCCGGCAACCCCGAGGTTGAGGCAGAACCGGGTCGGGATGCGCACGACATGGTCGCACCGCGCGACCATGTCGGGCGTCAAACTCGCCCGCTCGGGCCCGAGCACATACGCAGCCCGCACCGGGTGGCGAAAACTCGGCAGCACCACGGCGTCGTCGAGCAACTCGACCCCGATCAGCCGGCAGTCCTGCGGCAGCACCAGGTGTTCGACGCTCGCAAAGTCGTAGGCCGGCAGATGGCTGCCCGTGTCGGACGTGTCGACATGCCGCATCTCGCGCCGGTCGATCCACGCGGCGACGGTGAACACGAAGCTGGCCCCGAACGCGTGCGCGGTGCGCATCAGGGCGCCGAGGTTGCCGGCCTTGCTGATGCCTTCGACGCCGATGGCGAAATAGCCTCTCATACCGCTATTGTCGGCCGAGACGCCGCGGCGGGCAAGCGCCGGCCGCGGCACCGACCACCAACAGGACGGCATGGCCGACCCCACCCCTTCCGCCACCCGGCCCCACGGCACCCCGCCGGTGCTGGTCGAAGTCACCCGCGGCGAGTTGATCGAATCCCGCCACCGCGGCCACGCCGCGGTGGTCGACGCCGACGCCCGAGTGATCGCGCGCTGGGGTGATGTCGACCCGGTCATCTTCGCCCGCTCGGCGATCAAGCCGGTCCAGGCGCTGGCCTTGGTCGAGACCGGCGCGCTTGACGCGTTCGGGCTCGGCGACGTCGAGCTCGCGCTTGCCTGCGCCTCGCACACCGGCGAGCCGCGTCACACCGAGGTGGTCGCCCGCTGGCTCGACCGGATCGGCTGCACCGATACCGACCTCGGCTGCGGCGCGACCTTGCCGAGCGACCCCGACGCCGCTGCCCGATATCGACTTTTCGGGCCCGAGCCGCGGCCGCTCCATCACAACTGCTCGGGCAAGCACCTCGGGATGCTGACCACGGCGCGCCACACCGGTGCACCGGTCGAGGGCTATCTCGACCCGACCCACCCGGTGCAGCAGCGCCTGCTCGGCCTGTTCGAACAGATCACCGGTCATGACCTGAGCCGCGCGCCGCGCGGCCGCGACGGCTGCTCGGTCCCTTTGTTCGGGCTGCCGGTCGGGGCAATCGCGCTCGCGATGGCGCGGCTCGCCGACCCGGCGCGCCATCTGCCGCCGGCGCGCGCCGCGGCGGCGGCGCGGGTCTGCCGCGCCTGGGGCGGCTATCCGGAGATGATCGGCGGCGTCGGCGTCTTCGATTCGGCGATCATCCCGGCGACCCAGGGCCGCGCGCTGGTCAAGCGCGGCGCCGAAGGGGTCGGCGCCGCCGCCCTGCCCGAACTCGGCCTTGGCTTGGCGGTCAAGATCGAGGATGGCGGCGACCGCGCCCGCGACGTCGCGGTCGCGGCGCTGTTGCGCTATCTGGGGGTGATCGACGACGCGGTCGCGACCGCGCGGCCGGACTTGGTCGCTCCGGCGATTGTCAACCCCGCCGGCCTGACCACCGGCATGATCCGCCCGGCGCCCGGCTTTGCCGTCTGATCGACCCTTTCGCATTATCTTTCGCTCTCAACCATAGCAACACATAGCAACAGGAGACCATTGACATGGCCAGCCGCCGGACGCTGATCGCCGGAAACTGGAAGATGAACGGGCACCGCGCCGACGGCGTCGCGCGCGCCGCGGCGTTGAAAGAGCGTTTGGCCGCGGCCGGCGCGGTGCCGTTCGACATGGCGGTCTGCCCGCCGGCGACCTTGATCTGGCCGGTCGCGGCCGCGTTGGCCTCAGGCCCGGTGCTGCTGGGCGGCCAGGACTGCCATCCGGCGGCGAGCGGCGCGTTTACCGGCGACATCGCGGCACCGATGCTGGCCGACGCCGGCTGCCGGTTCGTGATCGTCGGCCATTCCGAGCGCCGCCACGGCCATGGCGAGACCGATGCGGTGGTCAAAGCGAAGGCCGCAGCCGCGCTCGCCGTCGGGCTGACCGCGATCGTGTGCGTCGGCGAGACCGAGGCCGAGCGCGACCACGGCGCCGCCGAGGCGGTGGTCGCGGCCCAGCTGACCGGCTCGTGGCCCGAGAGCGCCGGCGCCGCGGGCGGCCACGCCGAGGACCGGCTGGTCATCGCGTACGAGCCAGTGTGGGCGATCGGCACCGGCCGCACCGCGACGCCGGCCGACGTCGCGGCGATGCACCGGATGATCCGCACCACGCTCGGGTCCTTGACCGACCGCGCCGACCAGATCCGCCTGCTTTACGGCGGCTCGGTCAAGGCGGCGAACGCAGCCGAGCTTCTGGCGCTCGAGGATGTCGACGGCGCCCTGGTCGGCGGTGCCAGCCTCGACGCCGACGCATTCTGGGCGATCGCCGAAGCGACGCCGCGCTGAGCCGGCCGGGTGGCCGGCCTCACGCCGCGAGCCGGCCGCAGAGCTCGGTGAGCCTGCCTTGCTGAGCACGAAAAGGTAACCGAGTCGTTCGTTCAGCGGGTGCTTGCGCTTACCGGCCTGGCGCCGGATAATGTCATAGCGATCCTTGACGGCCGCCAGCCGAGGGGACCTGACCGCCGCCGAGATGTTGCGGGATGTGCCGGTGGCGTGGGCGGCGCAGAGGGAGAGGTGGGAAATCCAGTGAATGCCCAATTCGAAGTCAATATCGCCGACTCAATCAGGGGGAGGCGCTATACTCACCCCGACTTCACGGCGAGGTAACGGATGGCGAGGTAACGGATCATGTGGATCAGAAAGCCTCAGCACGCATCCCTGGACCAGGTCAGGATAACCCGTGACGGTGGAACGGCAATCATCGAACCTGCCGCGTCATCTATAGCCACGAGCCGTTTTCATATCGGCCCACAGATTCATGAGATGAGCGACCAGGATATCCTGGATAAATTTAATGCCAGCATCGATATCCGCGAGAAACTGCGGGATTGCCTGGACTATGTCGCGATCGAAATTCCGCCGGGTCGCCCTCAGATCGAGTTCGTGCCTGGAAGCGGCCAATGGGTGCCGCGCGGCGACGTCCTTCGCTGCAGGATTTTGGACGATGAGGAGGGGCGAATTTCCATCTTCATCGATGATCAAGAACTGTCCCTCGAAGAGTTCGGCCGTATGCTGTTAACCTATAATGGATGGGGAATGAGAATCACGTTTGTCGAGGAAGAGGATATCTACGAGGAGCCGGATATCGAAGTGCGTGAACCGCACGAGGGCGAAAAGTAACCAACGCGATAGGTCTGGTAGCTGCGGCTTCTGCGGATTCTTTCTTTGGCAAACACTGGACAATGGTGGCTAAATGAAAGCGAGAGGCAACCTTAATCTGATTGCAGAATTCTCTGAATTGCGATGAGTGGTGAGCTGATCAATGGCGGGAAAAGGCAAATCAACGTCAGTGCCCAAGGAATGGGAATCTTACTATCGGGATATCACAGCACTCACTGACGAGTTCTGTCAAGAGCATCTTAACAACGAATATGCCGACTTGGCTCGCCGCGCCATTGCAGCACTGTGCCGCAAGCGGCCAAGTCCCCTTTTGGCGGGCAAGCCGAGAACTTGGGCCTGCGGTGTCCTATATGCCTTAGGTCAGATCAACTTTTTATCCGACAAGGCCACCGATCCCTACTTGGCAATGAGGGACTTATGTCGCCACTTTGGTGTCGCTCCGAGCACTGGTGGGAACAAGGCGAAGGAAGTACGGGACGCCCTTCATATCCGCGCTTACGACCATCGGTGGATGATGCCGAGCGTTGTCGAGACTTGCGAATTGGCCTGGATGATCACTGTTGACGGTCTCTTGGTTGACGCCCGCAACATGTCTCTTGCTGTGCAAGAGGAAGCGTTCGGAAAAGGCTTTATTCCTTACATTCCAGCCTACGCAACGCTACCGGCACCAGGTCAACCAACACGCGGGGATATCCTGGATCGCTACGATCGCTGCCGATTGCGCCACACCGAGCACCAAACAGCAGCGGCAGCAGATATCATGAGAGAACCGGCGCAAATTGCGGCGGTTGCCGTTCGGTTAGGCTTGGCCGCCTCGACAGAGACCGCGGCCCGACTGGACATCGACGACTTGGTGCCCGCGCTGGATACCGCGCTTTACACCCCGGATCAGGAAGGGCGCCTGCCGATCGAGCGGTATGTGGAGAGCCGGCTTAACGAGGTCGGCGATGATGAGCGGCTTGTCCTCCAGGCCATGGTCCGATCTCGCTTCTGTGTGCTCGAACTCACGAACCGGCACTCCCAGGCGGGGTTCATGGCGCGAGACCTCGTAACGGGTGACGATTTATGGCTCATGGACAGGGCGCTGGAGCAGACAGGCTATCGGCTGCTCAGGTTGGCTACGCGACTGATCCAGCCTGCGGATTTCTGGATTACGACCGGTGTTGCGGTACCCCTGAACGACACCAGGATTTGGAAAGTTCTGGAAAGAGCCTACGGCATTCGCCGCGGTGACGATAGGAAAATCGTCGTGCCTGATCTCGAACACCTTGATGAAATCATGTACACGGTGGCAATCGCGACGCCCGAGTGACACTGGTCCCGTCCCCATCCCGTCGGCCGGATCAACAGACAGTCAGGCCGTAGGAAAGGCTTTGGAGTCAGCGCCTCTTCTCCGCTTCGGTGACACGGCTCCAAAAGGCGCGTTTGCGGCTGTGCCGGCTCTTCAATTCAGCCCGGTAAGTTGCCTGGTCTTGGTGGCCTCGCCAGTCGGTGACTTGCGCCGCCGCCCGGTCCGAGGCGACAAAATCACCGGCAGCATAGCTGTAGTATTTGGACTGGCCGCTCTCGACGACGGCGTCGACCATGCGCCGGTAGAGCAGGACCGCCGCCAGCGGAAAATCCGACGCCAACACTTCCGCCGCAGGTCGGAGAACAAAATAGACACCGCCGGAAAGATCTGCGTGCCTGGCCTCGACAAAGGCCGCGGCTTCGGCTTTGTCGATCCGGTGCAGGACGCCGAGGGCCGACAAGACGTCCCGATGGGCGCGCGCAACCGAAATCGCTTTGGCGTGGGCGGCGTCCCGCGCCTCGGCGGTGGCGTGGGCCAGATAGCTCTCGAAACGGTCGTGGCTCAGGGTTCGAGTGAACGCGCTCCAGCGCACCTCTTGGGCGTCGGCCACGCGGTCCAGTCTCATCAGCGCATCGATCCGAAGCGTATCGATCTTGTCCTGCCGACCGGCATGCGGCGCAGACGCCTTGTCCAACCACGCCTTGTCCAACCACGATATGGCCTCTTGCGGACGGCCGGCCGAGATCAGGCGTTCGGCGATCTCCTCGACGAAACGCCGGTCGGTGCCCGCGAGGACATGGCCTTCGATGAACGCATCCACATCGCCGCGCGCGTCGGCGACATCGCGAAGGGCGCGCAGGAGCGTGCGCTTCGGGTCCAACGCCGGCTCGTTTGCCTCCCCGGGAGCCGCGGCGCTCAAGTGCTGTCGGAGGTCAAGATCGAGGGCCGTCAAGCCCCCTTCACCGAGGGCGTCTTTGGCCGCCGCGATCATGTCGTCCCGCACGCCGTACTGGTTGCCCAGGTGCAAGGCCAGCACCTTTTGCGCGAGAGCGGCAACGTCGCGCTCCGGCACCAGCGCCCATGCGCGGCCCCAATCCTCGACGGCACCCGCCAACACGGTCGCGACCGAGCCGTCGGAATCATCGCACCGTTCGAACACAACCTCGTCCAGTCGGATCAGATCCTCAAGCAATGACGCAGCAGCTGCCGGTGAATCGCGAACAACCGTGTCCATGATGGTGGCGCGCAGGCTATCGATCCCGTCCGCAAAGCTCCGGCTTTCACGGTAGTCGATGAACTCGCGGTCCCGGCGCAGGTCGGTGATGGCCAGGCGCAATCTCTCCACAGCGGCATCGGGCGCGGTCTGGGCCGCCAAGGCCAACTCGACCTGGCGTGCGAGGGCGGCGTCGCGCCAGGCATGGTCAAGCACCATCCGCGCCAAACGGTCGGCCCCGAGCGACGCGACTTCGTCGACGGTGATCCCGGAAATGTCACGCTCTGCCATGCGAGCAGACCCCGCAGTGAAATGGCGGTAGGTGGGCCGACCCTTTCAAGGCCGAGCAGCGTCGAGTGTCCACCTGCTGTTCGTCGCGCGCGTGATGTTCGTCGCGCGCGTGATGTTCGTCGCGCGCGTGACATTGGCACCAGCCGGGCTGGATGTCACGCTTTCCGATGGTGGCGCCAAACTACGCGCGCGCACGAGCGGAGACAGCGAGAAAGGTTGGGCTTGAGCGCAGGATACGCGAAGTGTCACCCTGACTCTGCTGCGCCTGGTCACACCGGAATTTTGGCGAATTTTGCCGGTTTACTTCGTCGATTGCTTGAGTAGATGTATATTATCTAAAATAGCGGAGTTATGGCCAAAAACCCCGCAGACTTAACCCGTCCGATAGAGCTTTGATGGGTGTAGCGGGTCAGGCTGTGAGCGTTGAACAGCCCTGTTAAAGGGGGCAACCCCCTTGCGGGGGTCGAGGAGGCAGCACCCCCACACGGCCGACAGGCCGCATTGGGCACCGCCGGAAGCGATCAGTGGCCGGTGAGCACCCAATTCCGCCGCGCGCCGCAGCGCCGCACTTGCGGCGTGGCTACCCTGGGTGCAACGATGGCGCTCGCGCCGGGGATGGCCGCCCCGGGACCGTTGCCAGGAGCCCGCATGTCTGCGGCGTCCCCCGCCTTCGCCGCCGCCGTCGCGGCCGATCTGCCGTGGGCCGACGCCGTCGCGTCGTGCCTCGACCAGTTGGGCGACGCGGTGTCGTCCGCGACGCTCGGCTTCGTCTATCTGACCGACGGCTATGCCGGCGACGCCGGCGCGATCGTCGATGCGTTGCGCAGCCGGACCGGGCTTGCCGACTGGGTCGGCGCCGCCGGGCTCGGCATCTGCCACGACGACCGCGCCCTGTTCGACCGCCCGGCGCTGTCGGTCCTGGTCGCACCGTTCCCGGCCGACCAGGTCCGGGTGCTGCCACCCCTGCGCAGCGCCGGCGATCTCGCGCCGCTACGCCGGCGGCTGGCGCCCTGGCTCGACCAGGCATCGGTTCGCTTCGGGATCATTCACGCCGACCCGCGCAACGTCGCGTTGACCTCGGCGGTCGGCCGGCTCGCCGACCTGGCCGGCGGCTATCTGGTCGGCGGCCTCAGCTCGGGCCGCGAGCGTTTGGTCCAGATCGGTGGCGGGGTCGCGACCCAAGGCAGCCTGACCGGCGTCCTGTTCGGCGAGCAGGTCGCGGTCGCGACCGGGTTGAGCCAGGGCTGCGTGCCGATCGGGCCGCCGCACCTGGTCACCGAGGGCGACGACAGCGTGGTCAAACAGCTCGACGGCCGCCCGGCGTTCGAGGTCCTGCGCGCCGACCTGACCGCCGCGGTCGGCGGCGGCGCGGGGCTTCGGGTGATCGATCTTGCGAGCAACCCGGTGTTCGTCGCGTTGCCGGTGGTCGGGTCGGACACCGGCGACTATCGGGTGCGCAACCTGGTCGGGATCGACCCCGAGGACGGCTGGCTTGCGATCGGCGACGAAATCTCGCGCGGCCAGACCGTGATCTTCACCCGGCGCGACCAGGCGGCGGCGCGCGCCGATCTCGAGCGCATGCTGACCGGGCTGGCGCGGCGCCTGCCGGGGCCGCCGCGGGCCGCGCTGTATGTCAGTTGTGTCGCCCGCGGGCCGAACCTGTTCGACCGCGAGAGCGAAGAGCTCGAAATGATTCAACGCCTGGCCGGCCCGGTGCCGCTGACCGGCTTTTTCGCCAACGGTGAAATCTGCCGCGACCAAGTCTATGGCTATACCGGCGTCTTGACCCTGTTCCTTTGAGACCCGCCGCCCCGTCCGACCCCCGAACCCACCTGCCGCCACCCGCAACCGAGGAGCTTGGCCATGGAGCTGCGCCCGCTCGGCGCCACCGACCTTCGGGTCAGCGCGATCTGTCTTGGCACCATGACCTGGGGCCGCCAGAACACCGAGGCCGAAGGCCACGCCCAGATGGATTATGCCCTTGAGCGCGGCATCACCTTTTGGGACACCGCCGAGATGTATGCGACCCCGCCGACCGCCGAGACCTACGGCCGGACCGAGGAGATCATCGGCAGCTGGCTCGCCCGGCGCGGCGGCCGCGATCGGATCGTGCTGGCGACCAAGGTGATCGGCCCGCCGCGCCCCGGCGGCTTTTCCTGGGTGCGCGGCGGCCAGACCCGGCACAACCGGGAACACATCACCGCCGCGCTCGACGCCAGCCTGAAACGGCTCGGCACCGACTACGTAGACCTCTACCAGCTGCATTGGCCGGACCGGGCGACGCCGAGGTTCGGTGACCGCAGCTACAACCACCGTCCGGAGGCAGACGGCGCCCCGGTCCCCGAGACCCTGGGCGTGCTCGCCGACCTGATCAAAGCCGGCAAGATCCGCCATGTCGGCTTGTCGAACGAGACGCCGTGGGGCGCCATGACCTTCTTGAAGCATGCCGAGATCGCCGGCCTGCCACGGATGGTCAGCATCCAGAACGCCTACAACCTGTTGAACCGGACGTTCGAGGACGGTCTGGCCGAGGTCGCGTTGCGCGAGCAGTGCGGCCTGCTCGCCTATTCGCCGCTCGGCGGCGGTACCTTGACCGGCAAGTATCTGGGCGGGGCCCGGCCGCCGGGCAGCCGGCGCGCGATCGATCCGCGCGGCTCGCGCTACGTCACGGTCAATGCCGAGGCGGCGACCGAGGCCTATGTCGCCCTCGCCCGGCAGCACGGGCTCGACCCCGCGCAGATGGCGATCGCGTTCGCGCTCGGCCGGCCGTTCGTGACCTCGGTGATCATCGGCGCGACCTCGATGGCGCAACTCAAAACGGATATCGGGAGCGCCGAGGTGACGCTGTCGGACCAGGTGATCGCGGGCATCGAGGAGATCCATGGCCGCTTGCCCAACCCGTGCCCGTGACCGGAGCGACGCGGACCGTGACCGGGAGGCTGGGCGATGATGCGGGTGTTCGTGGCGTTGCCGTTGCCGGAGGAGATCCGCGGACGGCTCGCCGACCTCGGCGGCGGCGTGCCGGGCGCGCGCTGGGTTGACGAGGACAATCTGCACCTCACCCTGCGCTTCATCGGCGAGGTCGACGAGGGCGTGGTCGCCGACATCGACGCCGGTCTGACACGTTTGTCGGTGCCGGCGTTCGAGCTGACGCTCGCCGGGATCGGCCAGTTCGGCTCCGGGTCGAAGGCGCGCGCCTTGTGGGTCGGGATCGAGCGCTCGGACGCGCTGGCGCATTTGAAGGCCAAGGTCGACACCGCAGTGATGCGCGCCGGCCTGAGGTCGGACGAGCGCAAGTTTGCGCCGCACGTGACGATCGCGCGTCTCCGCGACGCGCCGAAGGCGCGGGTCGCCCGGTTCGTCCAGGAGCGCGCCCTGTTCCGCACCGGCCCGATCCCGATCGACCGGTTCGCGCTGTTCGAAAGCTCGCTTGGGGGCTCGGGCGCGATCTACGACGAGCTGCGCGTATACCCACTGCTGGCGCCGGTGCCCGGCCTCGGTTGACCCGGGGGCGGGCGGGGCCGCGGACGGGCGGTCGGCGCGGCGCCGGCGCGCGACCCGTGTTCGAACGCGCGCGGGACGCCGATCTCAAGATCGGCTGGAGTCGGGAGACCGCCGAGGTGCAGACGCTGCTGAACCGGTTGCCGCCGTCGGAGGACCCGCCGTAGCGTCGGGGGGGCCGTCGGCGCCGGTGGGGGGTGGTCGCCGCCGATCCCGCACTGCCGGGTCGGCGGGTGGCTGGGCGGTGCGGGCAGCGGTTGCCCGGCAGCCTGCCGGGAGACGGCCGGACCGACGCGGGGCGGACGGGTGCCGATCGCCCGGCGTGCCGGCTTTGGGGATCGGGGAGGAGACGCATGGCCGAGGCTTCGCTGTACGATCGGGATGTCTACGCCTGGGCCCGCCACCAGGCCGCGGTGTTGCGCGACCTGCCGCGACGGATCGGCCCGCTGCCGAACGATCTGGACCTGATCCACGTCGCCGAGGAGATCGAAGACGTGGGGAAATCCGCGCTACGCGCCGTGCACGCGCACCTCAAATGGGCCCTCGCGCAGGCGATCAAGGTTGCGTCGGCGCCCGATTGCGCGGCGGCGCCCGGGTGGCGGTTGGAGATCCTCACCCATCAATCCGACGCCCAGTTCGCCGTCACACCGGCGATGGCCAAAGACCTCGACCTCGCCAAGGTTTGGCGGAGCGCGGTGAAGACGGCCACGCGGGCGCTCGCCGAACACGGCGACCCGGTGTGCGCCCTGCCGGACGCGTGCCCCTTCGATGTGCGCGAGCTGGTGGCCGAGGATGTCGATCTCGACGCGCTGGTCGCCCGCATCGCCGCGACGGCGACCGAGCCGTCGGCCGGTTCGACGCCGTCGTCGAACGGGGGACCACCGGGACAGGCCGTGGGCCGGCAGACCGGCAAGACGTAAGGTGGTCCGCATCCACTGCGATGACGCTGCCGCGAGCCGGTCGTTGGCGCCGTGTGGGACCGTGATCGCACCGGGGGCGCCATCCATCCCCGAGCCGTCCATGCCCGCTGAAACGCCTTGCCGTCATCCGATTGACGGCTGCCCGCCCCGGCGAACCGGGGCGGGCGCCGCCGGACGCCGTGGCCGGGCCCGCACCGCGGGGGTCCGATGACCGACGCCGGTCCCACGCTGTGGCGGGTCGCGCTCGCCACCGACGCGGTCGGCATCGCCGCCTTTTCGACCGCGCTCGAGAGCGACGGCGGCCGCGACGCCCTGGCGCTGGCGACCTTCGAGGCAAACCCCGACGGCACGGCGTGGCTGGTCGAGGCGCTCTACCGCGGCGCCCCCGATCGCCCCGCCCTGACCGCCCGGGTCGCGGCGATGGCGGCGGCGCTGGGGCTGGCGCCGCCGGCGCTCGAGCTCGCCCCGGTCCCGGACCGCGACTGGCGGGCCCAGACCCAGGCGGCGTTCCCGCCGCGCCGGGTCGGGCGGTTCTTTCTCCACGGCAGCCACTGGCGCGGGCTTCGGCCGCCCGGCAGCTGGCCGCTGCGGATCGATGCCTCTTACGCCTTCGGGACCGGCGAGCACGGCACCACCGGCGGCTGTCTTGCGGCGATCGACCGGCTGGCCCGCAGCGGCCGCCTGGGCCGCGGCCGCCATGCCCGGGCGCTCGACCTCGGCTGCGGCTCGGGCATCCTGGCGCTGGGACGTGCGCGCGCGGCGCCGGGCCGGGTGGTCGCGAGCGACTGCGATCCGGACGCGGTGCGCCTTGCGCGGTTGAACGCGCGGGCCAACGGCCTGGCGCATCGGGTGCGCGCGGTGCGCGCCGACGGCACCCGCCACCCGGCGATCCGCGCCGGCGCGCCCTATCGGCTGATCGTCGCCAACATATTGGCGCGGCCGGTGATCCGGCTGGCGCCCGAGCTTTGCCGCCTGGTCGGGCCGGGCGCCGGTCATCTGGTGCTGTCCGGCTTCCTTCAGCGCCACGAAGCCGCGGTGCTCGCCGCCTATCGCGCCCGCGGCTGCCGGCTGGTCGCGCGGCTGCGGCGCGAGGGCTGGTCGGTGCTGGTGGTGCGGCGGCGCGGGTCGGGCCGAAGGGTGGCCGGAGCCTGAACGCAAGATCGGCGCTCCGTCAAGCGATCTCCGGGCGCCGCCCGCGCCTCTTGCCAAATCTCGCTCAAGGACCTGGTCGAGATGCCGCTTTCAAGGCCCTCGTCAATCAACCGTTGCATGTGGGCGATCTTGGCGGCCCGTTATCGAACAGTCATTGTCAAATCCAGACCATCGAGTACCGACTTGGCGCCGGTGCACCAGGAAACCGGCACACCGTGGCCGACGCTGGCAACCTTGACAATCGCTCGCAACACCGGATCAGGTTCGCGGGCGGTCGGCAGGGACGAGGAGCGAGCGATGCCACAGCGGTCGGGAGCGACGGCGCAGACCGGCAGCAGGGCGTCGGCGACGCCGCCACGCGGCTTGTTCTCCTATCGCCCCTATTGGCCGGTCCGCTTCGGCACCGCGCCGTTCTTACCGATGTCGCGCGCCGAGATGGACGCGCTCGGCTGGGACAGCTGCGACATCGTGCTGGTCACCGGCGACGCCTATGTCGATCACCCGAGCTTCGGCATGGCGGTGATCGGCCGGCTGCTCGAGGCGCACGGCTTTCGCGTCGGCATCCTCGCCCAGCCCGACTGGACCGACGCCGCGGCGTTCACCGCGCTCGGGCGGCCCAACCTGTTGTTCGGCGTGACCGCCGGCAACATGGACTCGATGGTCAATCGCTACACCGCCGACCGGCGGCTGCGCCACAACGACGCCTACAGCCCCGGTGGCGAAGGCGGGCGGCGGCCGGACCGCGCGGTGATCGTCTATGCCCAGCGTTGCCGTGAGGCCTACGCGGGCGTGCCGGTGGTGATCGGCGGCATCGAGGCGTCGCTGCGCCGGATCGCCCATTACGACCATTGGTCGGAGACCGTGCGCCGCTCGATCCTGGTCGATGCCAAGGCCGATCTTCTGGTCTACGGCAACGCCGAGCGCGCGATCGTCGAGATCGCCCACCGGGTCGCCCGCGGCGAGGCACCGCGCGCGATCGCCGACCTCCGCGGCACCGCGCGCCTGGTCCCTGCCCTGCCCGACGACGCGGTCGTGGCGGCGCCGCCGCTGGTCGGCGAAGCGGCGACCGAGCGCGCCGGCGCCCCCGAGATGATCCGGTTGCCGTCGTTCGAGCGGGTGCGCACCGACCCGGTGCTCTACGCCCATGCCGCGCGGCTGTTGCACCTCGAGAGCAACCCGCACAACGCCCGCCCGCTGGTCCAACGCCACGGCGACCGCGAATTGGTGCTGACGCCGCCGCCTTTGCCGCTGACCACGCCCGAGATCGACCGGGTCTACGAGTTGCCGTACGCCCGCGCCCCGCACCCGGCCTATGGCGACGCCAAAATCCCCGCGTGGGAGATGATCCGGTTTTCGATCACGATCATGCGCGGCTGCTTTGGCGGCTGCACCTTCTGTTCGATCACCGAGCATGAGGGCCGGCTGATCCAAAGCCGCTCGGAGGCCTCCGTCGTGCGCGAGATCGAGGCGGTGCGCGACCGCACCCAAGGCTTCACCGGCACGATCTCCGACATCGGCGGCCCGACCGCCAACATGTACCGGATGGCCTGCAAGGACCGCGCGGCCGAGGCGATGTGCCGCCGGCCGTCCTGCGTGTTCCCCGAGGTCTGCAAGAACCTGGACACCAGCCACGACGCGTTGATCGGGCTTTATCGTGCCGCGCGCGCCGTGCCCGGGGTCAAGCGGGTGCTGATCGCGTCGGGCGTGCGCTACGACCTGGCGATCCGGAGCCCGGCCTATGTCCGCGCGCTCGCGCGCCACCATGTCGGCGGCTATCTCAAGATCGCGCCGGAGCACACCGAACCCGGGCCGCTCGCCTTGATGATGAAGCCGGGGATCGGCGCCTATGACCGGTTCAAGGCGATGTTCGAGCGCGAAAGCCGCGCCGCCGGCAAGGAGCAGTATCTGATCCCCTATTTCATCGCCGCGCACCCGGGCACCACCGATCAGGACATGATGAATCTGGCGCTTTGGCTCAAACGCAACGGCTTTCGCGCCGACCAGGTCCAGACCTTCCTGCCGGCGCCGATGGCGCTCGCGACCGCGATGTACCATTCCGGGCGCAACCCGCTGCGGCCGCTCAGCCGCGCCGACGGCGCCGCGGTGGTCGCCGCCAAGGGGCTGAAGCAACGCCGGCTGCACAAGGCGTTCCTGCGCTACCACGATCCGGCCAACTGGCCGGTGCTGCGCCAGGCGCTCAAAAGGCTTGGGCGCAGCGACCTGATCGGCCCGGGCAAGCACCAACTGGTGCCGGCGTCGCAGCCGGCGGGGTTCGCCGCGGCCGGCGGCGAGGGCCGACGTCTCGGTCGCAAGCACGGCCACCAGCGCTTTTTGACCCAGCACACCTGGCGAGGTTGACAGGGGGCGGTCGCCGCAATGTCACTTGCCGATGGACAGTCTACAAGATAGATATAGGTGGTCCGGATGCGCTCAAGCGCCCGGGCAGAAGTGGCCGGACAGTGGGTTTCCGGGCACACATGGGGAGGTCAATGACGCCATCCGTATGTTCGAGCGACGGCGCCGCCGTCCAATCGGACAGACCCGACGCCACCGCGCGCGCCCGGCGCCTGCGCAGTGGCGTTACCGATGCGTTCGTCACCGGCATTCTTGGCGACGAACGCGACCGGCCGACCCTCGGCGACGGCATGACCCGGTTCGATCCGGTGCTCGCCCGCCTTGACGGGATCGGCCCCGACGGCCCCGGTCACGGGCGCGCCGTGACCAGCCTGGTCGCGATCCAGGGTGCGTTGGTGTGTGGCGCGGTCCTCGCGTTGCGACTGTTGTCGATGTAAACCGCGCCGCCCTGCCGCGACGGCCAGCCGCCGAACCGAACCTCGCCGCTGCCGAACCGGCGGCGGCGGGGCACCAGCGCGGTCCAGTCAAACGAACACGACGTTGAACGCCCGCAGATCGGTCACCGCATAGGGGGCGGTATGCGGTCGTTCCGCCGCTTGCCACGCCTGCCTGCAGGATCCGATAGTCCTTTGTGCGCAGGTCAAGGCGGATCAGCCGCTTGGCGCGAACGATGTTCCCTTGGGCAAATGCTCGACCACCCGCTGGATCGCACGCAACGAGAACGCCTTGTAGCAACCGCCCGACGCCCTGACTCGTGCGGACTTCCAAGATTCCATTGATCGCGCTCCTGTGATACAAAATCCGGCTGAACCGTTCCGTTTGGTCGGAGCACCGCCGGTAGGTCGGGGCGCGGGCCGCACCCTGGTCGATCGGGAGCGCCCTGTCCCAGGCCCGCGCCCCGACATCGACGGTGCCGCAAAGCTGAACCGCCGATG
>JANQHG010000221.1 GCA_028277115.1 Azospirillaceae bacterium | reverse complement strand
GTGGTTCGGTCCGATCCCGCACCGCAATCGGCGGATTTTTCGTTTGGCGGTTCGCAAACCGTCATTTAGGATGGCAGACGGTCGAAGAGCGAAAGGCTCGAAAACAAAAACGACAAGCGGGCGACGGCACCGGCGTCCGCGGTGGGGAGATGCGATGCCCGAGGGCGGCTTCGATCTCGCGATTATCGGCGGGGGCGTCAACGGCTGCGGGATCGCCCGCGATGCGGCCGGGCGCGGTCTCAAGGTCCTGTTGTGCGAGCAGGACGACCTGGCAAACGCGACCTCGTCGGCATCGACCAAGCTGATCCACGGCGGCCTGCGGTATCTCGAGTATTACGCGTTCCGGCTGGTCCGGGAGTCGCTGGTCGAGCGCGAGGTGCTGCTGCGCGCGGCGCCGCACATCATCTGGCCGCTGCGCTTGGTCCTGCCCCACCATGCGGCACTCCGGCCGGCGTGGCTGATCCGGCTCGGGCTGTTCGTGTATGACCATCTGGGCGGCGGCACCCTGTTGCCGCGCTGCCGGTCGCTCGATCTGACCCTTGATGAGGCCGGCCGCCCGCTCAAAGACCAGTTCCGCCGCGGCTTCGAGTATTCCGACTGTTGGGTCGAGGACGCGCGGCTGGTGGTGCTGAACGCGGTCGATGCCGCCGCGCGCGGCGCCGAGATAAGGGTGCGCACCCGCGTGACCGCGGCGGCGCGCGACGGCGACCGTTGGTGCCTGACGCTGGAAGACCGGACGCGCGGGGGGACCGACCAGGCCTGGGCGCGGGTGCTGGTCAATGCCGCGGGTCCCTGGGCCGGCGAGGTGATCGAGGCACGGCTGCATCTTGCGACCCGGCCCAAGCTGCGGCTGGTCAAGGGCAGCCACATCATCGTGCCGCGGCTGTTCGACCACGACCGCGCCTATATTTTCCAGAACGCCGACGGGCGAATCGTGTTCGCGATCCCCTACGAGCACGAGTTCACCCTGATCGGCACCACCGACCAGCCGCACGACGCACCGCCCGGCCAGGTCGCGATCTCCGAGGCCGAGATCACCTATCTGTGCGCGGCGGTGTCGGACTATCTGGCGACCCCGGTGACCCCGGATCAGGTGCGCGCGACCTATGCCGGGATCCGCCCGCTCTACGACGACGGCAGCAGCGACGCCAAGGCGATCACCCGCGACTATGTGCTCGCGCTCGATGCCCCGGACGGCGCGCCGCCGCTGCTCAGCGTGTTCGGCGGCAAGCTCACGACCTACCGCACGCTCGCCGAGGCGGTGCTGAAACGCCTGACGCCCTGGTTTGCCGGGCGCGGCCGGCCGTGGACCGCGGGCGCGTCGTTGCCCGGCGGCGATTTCCCGGTCGATGGCGTGGACGGGCTGGCGCGGGCGCTTCGGCGCGATTTTCCGGCCGTGTCGCCGGCGCACGCGCGACGGCTGGTGCGCGCCTACGGCACCCGGGCGCCGGCGGTGCTCGGCACCGGCGATCTCGGCCGGCGGTTCGGCGCCGACCTGACCGAGGCCGAAGTGCAGTATCTGATCACCAACGAATGGGCCCGAACCGCCGAGGATGTGCTATGGCGGCGGTCCAAACTCGGCCTCAGACTGTCGGCCGAGGACGCGGCGACGCTCGACGCCTGGATGGCATCGGCGCGCGCGTGAACGACGGTCGGGAACGGGAGGCGACGACGGTGGCGGTGGTGCTCGAGCAGGTGAGCCGGGTGGTCGGGCGCGAGAGCCATCTCGCCCAGGTTTCGCTCGAACTGGCGCCGGGCTCGTTGACCGTGCTGCTCGGCCCGACGCTCGCGGGCAAGACCAGCCTGTTGCGCGTGCTCGCCGGGCTCGACCGGCCGACCATGGGCCGGCTCCTGGTCGACGGCCGCGACGTGACGGGCGTGCCGGTGCAGCGCCGCTCGGTCGCGATGGTCTACCAGCAGTTCATCAACTACCCGAACCTGACGGTGTTCGAGAACATCGCAAGCCCGCTGCGCGCCCAAAGGGTCGCGGGCCCCGAGCTCGAGCGCCGGGTGCGCGAGGCCGCCGCATTGCTCAAGCTCGAGCCGATGCTCGCCCGGCTGCCCCAAGAGCTGTCGGGCGGCCAGCAGCAGCGCACCGCGATCGCGCGCGCGATCGTCAAGGGCGCGGACTTGCTCTTGCTCGACGAGCCGCTCGCCAATCTCGACTACAAGCTGCGCGAGGAGCTGCGCACCGAGCTGCCGCGCCTGTTCGCCGAAAGCGGCGCGACCCTGGTCTATGCCACCACCGAGCCGACCGAGGCCTTGCTGCTCGGCGGGTCGTGCGCGACCCTGACCGAAGGCCGGGTGACCCAGTTCGGCCCGACCGTCGAGGTCTACCGGCGGCCGAACAGCGTCGAGACCGCGCAGATTTTCTCCGATCCGCCGATCAACCTGGTGCCGGTCGACAAGGTCGGCGCGGCACTGCTGCTGCCTGACGGCGGTCGGGTGCCGCTGGCCGACGGCGTGGCCGGGCTCCGCGACGGACCCTACCGGCTGGGCGTGCGCCCGAACCATCTGGCGCTGGTGCGGCCGAACCAGTGCGCGGTCGCGATCATCGGCACGGTTGCGGTCGCGGAGCTGACCGGCAGCGAGAGCTTCATCCATCTCGACTACGGCCCGGCGCGCTGGGTGGTGCACGCCGCGGGCATCCACAAGCCGACGCTCGACGAACCGGTCGCGGTCTGGCTCGACCCGGCGCGGCTTTATCTGTTCGCCCCCGACGGGGCGCTGGCCGGTGCCGGGGCCGCGATCGGCCTTGGTGCGGCCTAAAGCCTTTTTCTTGCGCGAAAGGGGAGACCGGTCATGGCGCGGATCACCTTGGACGGGATCGCCCATTCCTATCTGCCGCGGCCGCGCGGACCCGGCGATTTCGCGCTGAAGCCGCTCGACCATGTCTGGCGCGACGGCGGCGCCTATGCCTTGCTCGGGCCGTCGGGCTGCGGCAAGACCACGCTGCTCAACATCATCTCAGGATTGATCGCCCCAAGCCGCGGCCGGGTCTGGTTCGGCGAACGCGACGTGACCGACCTTCCGACCGAACAGCGCAACATCGCCCAGGTGTTCCAGTTCCCGGTGATCTACGACACCATGACGGTTTACGACAATCTGGCGTTCCCCTTGCGCAACCGCGGCGCCAGCGACGCCGAACTCGACGCCCGGGTGCGCGAGGTCGCGCGGGTGCTCGACCTCACCGGCTCGCTCGGCCGGCGGGCCCGCCGGTTGTCGGCGGACGCCAAGCAGAAAATCTCGCTCGGCCGCGGCCTGGTGCGGCCCGACGTCAACGCGATCCTGTTCGACGAGCCGTTGACCGTGATCGACCCGCAGTTGAAGTGGGAGTTGCGGGCCCAGCTGAAGCATCTGCACAAGCAGTTCGACTTCACGATGATCTACGTCACCCACGACCAGACCGAGGCCTTGACCTTTGCCGACGCCGTGGTGGTGATGGTCGACGGCGAGGTGGTCCAGATGGGTACGCCCGAAGAGCTGTTCGAGCGGCCGACCCACACCTTCGTCGGCTTCTTCATCGGCTCGCCGGGGATGAACATCCTGCCGTGCACGGTCACGGGCGCGACCGCCCAGGTCGGCGCGCATGCGATCCCCCTGCCCTGCCGCTACCCGACGCTCGGCGCCGACGCCGGGCGGGTCGAGCTCGGGATCCGGCCCGAGTTCGTCCACCTGACCGACCTGCCCGACGGCTATCCGGTGGTGGTGCGCGGTGTGGACGACGTCGGCCGGCACAAGGTGGTCAAGGTGACCTTCGCCGGCCAGGACCTGAACCTGACCGCGCCCGAGGAGACGGTGGTGCCGGCGGTCGGGGCGCGGCTCAGCTTCGAGACCGCGCGCCTCAACATCTACCGCGACGGCCAGCTGATCGCCGGCACGCCGATCGAGCGGGAGGCCGCGTGATGGACACGAAACCGGTCAACCAACGCGCCTGGTTGATGGTCGCGCCGGTGTTGGTGATCGTCGCGTTCTCGGCGCTGATCCCGCTGATGACCGTGGTCAACTATTCGGTCCAGGACATCTTCGGGCCCGGCGAGGCCTATTGGGTCGGGGTCGAGTGGTTCCAAGAGGTGCTGCGCGACCGGCGGCTGCACGACGCGTTGTTTCGCCAATTCCTGTTCTCGGGCCTGGTGTTGTTGATCGAGATCCCGCTCGGGGTCGCGATCGCGCTCGCGATGCCGCGCTCGGGCTGGAAGGTGTCGCTGGTGTTGATCGTGCTGGCGCTGCCGCTGCTGATCCCGTGGAACGTGATCGGGACGATCTGGATCATCTTCACCCGCCCCGACATCGGGCTGTTTGGGGTCGCGATCAACGCCGCGGGCCTGACCTTCGACCACACGGCGCGGCCGCTCGACGCTTGGGTGACCTTAATGCTGATGGAGGTCTGGCACTGGACGCCGCTGGTCGCGCTTTTGGCCTATGCCGGGTTGAAGGCGATCCCGCCGGCCTACTACCAGGCGGCGCGGATCGACGGCGCCGGCCCATGGTCGGTGTTCTGGTACATCCAGCTGCCCAAGATGCGCGGCGTGTTGACCATCGCGGTGCTGCTACGCTTCATGGACAGCTTCTTGATCTATGCCGAGCCGTTCGTGTTGACTGGCGGCGGCCCGGGCAACACCACGACCTTTTTGTCGATCTATCTGGTCAAGATGGCGCTCGGCCAGTTCGACCTCGGGCCGGCGGCGGCGTTTTCGATCATCTATTTCTTGATCGTGTTGTTGTTCAGTTGGGTGTTCTATCAGGCGTTGCAGAACGTCGGCCGCGCCGATCGCGCGGGCGGCGGCCCCCAAGGTTGAAGAAACAAAGGCTGAAAGGGAGGCGGCGTGATGGCGCGCGGCATGCCGATCCGGGCCGGCACGGTCGGTCTGGTGATCTATCTGATTTTGTTGATGCTGCCGATCTATTGGATGCTCAACATGTCGTTGCGCACCAATGCCGATATCCTCTCGACATTTTCCCTGGTGCCGACCAGTTTGACGCTCGACAACTATCTTAAGATTTTCACTGACCCCTCTTGGTATTCCGGATACATCAATTCGATCCTCTATGTCTCGATGAACATGGTGATCTCGGTCGCGGTCGCGCTGCCGGCGGCCTATGCATTTTCGCGCTATCGGTTCTTGGGCGACAAGCATCTGTTCTTCTGGTTGCTGACCAACCGGATGGCGCCGGCGGCGGTGTTCGCGCTGCCGTTCTTTCAGCTGTATTCGAGCGTCGGCCTGATCGACACCCACATTGCGGTGGCGTTGGCGCATTGCCTGTTCAACGTGCCGCTGGCGGTGTGGATTTTGGAAGGCTTCATGTCCGGGGTGCCGCGCGAGCTCGACGAGATGGCGGCGATCGACGGTCACGGCTTTCCCAAGTTCTTTTTCTTTATGTTTCTGCCGCTGATCCGGACCGGGATCGGGGTCACCGCATTCTTCTGCTTCATGTTCTCGTGGGTCGAGCTGTTGATGGCGCGGACCTTGACCACCACCGAGGCCAAACCGATCGCCGCGGTGATGACGCGCACGGTCAGCGCGACCGGGCTCGACTGGGGGTTGTTGGCGGCGGCCGGCATCCTGACGATCGTGCCCGGGGCTTTGGTGATTTACTTCGTGCGCAATTACATCGCGAAGGGCTTTGCCCTTGGCCGGGTGTGACGGGGGCTGGTGTGACGGGGGGCGGCGCAAATGCTTGACCTGTCGTGGATGGCGTGGACGACGCCGACGGCGGTGTTCTTCGCGGTGATCTTCGCGATTTTGGTGGTGTTCGGGATTTTGCACGCGATCCGGCCGTCGTTCGAGCGGGTCGGTGTGCTCGGCATCCCGACCCAGCGCGGCGACCGGCTGTTCGTCAGCCTGCTCGGGTCCGCGTTTATCCATTTGGCCTGGCTCGGGCTGGTCGGCGCGAGCCTGTGGTGGGCGCTCGGCGTGTCGCTGGTGTTCGCAGCGGCCGTGTTTCGGTGGGTTTGACCCCAAGGGCGTCCATCGGTCGCCGGGTGATCGGGACGGGCCAAACGTCCGGCACCCGTTCTCGAGGTCGATCGGGCGGGTTCACGCCCGATCGGCAAGATAACAACGGGAGGTTCCACCTATGACGTGCTTCGTGCGCAGCACCTTGACCGGGGTGGCGCTGGCGGCGTTGACGGTCGGCCTTGGCGGCGTCGATGCGCGCGCCGACATGGCCGCGGCCGAGCGCTGGGTCGATCAGGAGTTCCAGCCCTCGACCCTGAGCCGGGACGAACAGCTGGCCGAGATGGCCTGGTTCATCGAGGCGTCCGCCCCCTATCGCGGCATGGAGATCCGCGTGGTGTCGGAGACCATTCCGACCCACGAGTATGAAGCAAAGACGCTGACCCAGGCGTTTGCCGAGATCACCGGGATCCAGGTCACCCACGACCTGATCCAGGAAGGCGACGTCATTGAGAAGCTGCAGACCCAGATGCAGTCGGGCACCAACATCTATGACGCCTACATCAATGACTCGGACCTGATCGGCACCCACTTCCGCTATGGTGCGGTGCAGAACCTGACCGACTGGATGACCGGCGACGGCGCGGCGGTGACCCTGCCGACGCTCGACGTCGACGACTTCATCGGCAAGGATTTCACCACCGGGCCGGACGGCAAGCTCTATCAGCTGCCGGACCAGCAGTTCGCCAATCTGTACTGGTTCCGCTACGACTGGTTCACCAATCCGGAATACAAGGCGCGGTTCCGGGAGACGTACGGCTACGAGCTCGGCGTGCCGGTCAACTGGTCGGCGTACGAGGACATTGCCGAGTTCTTCACCTATGACGTGCGCGAGATCGACGGCGTGGCGATCTTCGGCCACATGGACTATGGCAAGAAGGCGCCCGACCTCGGCTGGCGTTTCACCGACGCCTGGCTGTCGATGGCCGGCGCGGGTGACGTCGGGTTGCCGAACGGCAAGCCGGTCGATGAGTGGGGCCTCCGGGTCGAGGGCTGCCGTCCGGTCGGCTCGTCGGTGGGCCGCGGCGGCGCGACCAACGGTCCGGCGGCCAAGTATGCCTTGCGCAAATACATGGAATGGCTGCGCCGCTATGCGCCGCCGGGCGCGCTCGGCATGGACTTCTACCAGTCGCTGCCGTCGCTGGCGCAAGGCAACGTCGCCCAGCAGATTTTCTGGTACACCGCGTTCACCGCGTCGATGGTGGCGCCACAGTCCGAAGGCAACAACACGGTCGACGAGGAAGGCCGGCCGTTGTGGCGGATGGCGCCGTCGCCGCACGGGCCTTATTGGGAAGAGGGTCAGAAGCTCGGCTATCAGGATGCCGGGTCGTGGACCTTGCTGAACTCGACCCCGGTCGACCGCCGTCAGGCCGCGTGGCTGTATGCCCAGTTCACGGTGTCCAAGACGGTGTCGTTGCGTAAAAGCCATATCGGCCTGACGATCATCCGCGACAGCGACATCAACCATGCCTCGTTCACCGAACGGTCGCCGATGCTGGGCGGTCTGGTCGAGTTTTATCGCTCGCCGGCGCGGGTGCAGTGGACCCCGAGCGGCACCAATGTGCCGGACTATCCGAAGCTGGCGCAGCTGTGGTGGCAGAACATCGGCGAGGCGGTCGCCGGCGAGGTCACTGTAGACACCGCGATGGACAACTTGGCGCGCGAGCAGGACCGGGTCCTGCAGCGTCTGCAGCGGGCCGGGGTCCAGGGCGAGTGCGGCCCGCAGCTGAACCCGGTCGAGGATGATGAGGTCTGGCTGTCGCGCGCCGGCTCGCCGAAGCCGCGGTTGGCCGACGAGAAGCCTCAGGGGATTACGGTTGATTATGACGAGTTGATCGCCAGCTGGTCGGCGGTCGAGTAAGGTTGTGGGGTGTGGGGGGCGACGTCCCCCCCACACGTTCGACGTTGGTTGTGCCTGCAGCGCCGTCGTTCGGCCTGATGGCCGTTCGGGGGGCGCTGCCCCCTCGACCCCCGCAAGGGGGGGGGACCCCCCTTGACCCCCGCCAATGTGCGGGGTCCAGGGGGCAACCCCTGGTCGGGGGGTGTCGGGGGGTGAAACCCCCTGACGTTGGGGGCGAAGCCCCCAAAAAACGGCGCAACAAGCGTTGGGTTCCACCTCGTCGGAGCGACCTGACCCATGCCCGCTCATGTTCTTGCGATCGACCAGGGCACGACCTCGAGCCGCGCCTTGGTGTTTGACGCCTCGTGCCGCCCGGTCGCGGTCGCGCAGGAGGAGTTTCCGCAGCATTTCCCGCGCTCCGGCTGGGTCGAGCACGAGCCCGACGACATCTGGGACACGACCTTGTGGACCGCGCGCGACGCCCTGGCCGAAGCCGGCCTGACCGCCGCCGACATCGCCGCGATCGGCATCACCAACCAGCGCGAGACCGCGGTGGTGTGGGACCGCGAGACCGGCCGCGCGATCCATCGGGCGATCGTGTGGCAGGACCGCCGCACCGCGGACGTCTGTTCGGCCTTGGTCGCCGGCGGCCACGAGGCCGAGGTCACGGCCAAGACCGGCCTGATCATCGACGCTTACTTCTCGGCAACCAAGGTTGCGTGGCTCCTCGACACCGTGCCCGACGCGCGCCGCTTGGCCGAGGCCGGTCGCCTTGCGTTCGGCACGATCGACAGCTACCTCTTGTGGCGCCTGACCGGGGGCCGGGTCCATGCGACCGACGCGACCAATGCGTCGCGGACCATGCTGTACAACATCCACGAGGGCCGCTGGGACGACGAGTTGCTTGCGTTGTTGCGGGTGCCGGCCGCCGTGTTGCCCGAGGTCCGGGATTCCTCGGCCGATTTCGGCACCACCGACCCGGCGCTGTTCGGCGGCGCGATCGCGATCTCCGGGATCGCCGGCGACCAGCAGGCGGCGACGGTCGGCCAGGCGTGTTTCGCGCCAGGCATGATCAAGTCGACCTACGGCACCGGCTGCTTTGTCCTGTTGAACACCGGCGCCCAGTCGGTGGTGTCGCGCAACCGTCTGCTGACCACGATCGCGTATCAGCTGGACGGTCGCCCGACCTATGCGCTCGAGGGGTCGATCTTCGTCGCCGGGGCGGCGGTGCAGTGGCTGCGCGACGGCCTCAAGGTGATTTCGTCGGCGGCCGAAACCCAGGCGCTGGCGGCGGCGGCGGACCCGGAACAGCAGGTGATCCTGGTGCCGGCGTTCGTCGGCCTGGGCGCGCCGCATTGGGACAGCGCGGCGCGCGGTGCGCTCTATGGCCTGACCCGGGCGACCGGCGCGGCCGAGTTGGCGCGGGCGGCGCTTGAGTCGGTGTGCTACCAGACCCGCGATCTGTTGGAGGCGATGCAGGGCGACTGGGCCGAACCGCGCGGCGCCGAGACGATCCTGCGGGTGGACGGCGGCATGGTCGCGTCCGATTGGACCATGCAGTTCCTGGCCGACATCCTGGGCGCGCCGGTCGATCGGCCCGAGGTGTTGGAAACGACCGCGGTCGGCGCCGCCTATCTGGCGGGATTGCGCGCCGGGGTCTATCCGGCACCTGAGGCGTTCGCGACCTCGTGGGCCCGCGACCGCCGGTTCACGCCCGTGATGGCCGAGGCCGAGCGGGCGAAGAAGTACGCCGCGTGGAAGGTCGCGGTGCGGCGGACGCTGGTACACTGAACCTGGACCCGGGCATCACCGGCATGCCGGTCGGGGGCGTCGGTCGGTCGCCCCCGATCCATGGCATGGGGTCAGGCGTCGGTGCGGATGCGGACTTCGAACAACTCGTCCGCAGTGACGTCGAACGCGGCGACCAGGGCGTCGAGGAAGCGCCGCTCGCGGCTGTCGTCGCGGTCCGGCGGCAGGGTGAGGGCCCAGACGGTGCCCCACATCCCGATCTTGATCCGTTCGCGCACCGCGGCCGGGATCTTTCTGCGCAGGGCGGCGAGAGCGGTTCTTGGATCCTCGGCAAGCCAGGGGCGGAACACCACGTCGATCTCGTCGACCACGATCACCTGGGCGCGCCGCCAGTCCCAATACTCGAGACCGATCGGCTGGAAGTCGGGCGTGTCCAGGACGGTGAGATCGAGGAACTGGCTGAAGCTCATGTAGCGGACGACGTGGCCGTTGTACCCAAGTTCGGTCGCGAGCGCGACCGCGAGTTGGCTGTTGCCGCGGCCGCCCTCGGCGGTGATCACCATGTGGCGGCGTTTGCCCATTTTCAGGTGGATGAAGTCGTTGATGTAGGCGCGCAGTTGGTCCGCGGTCGGTGTGGTCGCCGGGGCGGCGGCCATGCCGATCTTGTGCGCGACCGATTTTTCGCCGGCAACCACCAGGGTCCTGCCGGGAAAGTCGGCGAGGCGTAACAGATAGGGGACCGCCATCTGTTGCAAGGTCATCTTCTGGGTGACCCAGGGCACGGCGGCCGTGACGCCGACCAGCGCCAGCGCCGGCAGGATCGCGGCCGTCCAGCCGGGGCCGAGCAAAGCGGCGGCGCCGATCAGGATGCCGATCGTGAAATAGAGCAGCGCGATCCGGACGTTGCTCTGCAGGTCGGCGTGATCGAACGGAAAGAAGCCCTGGGCCTCGCGCACCGCCGCGCGATAGTCGAGCAGCTCCTTGCCGGCCCAGACCGCGAACGGCAGCACGACATAAAGCAAAAGGAACTGCCGCGACGGGCCGACGGTCGCACGGTCGCCGAGCGTCATGGTTTCGAGATAAAGCTCGGTGTCCCAGACCAGCGCCTGGGCCATGTAAACGCCATAAACGGTGATCCAACCGAGCGCGATGTGCCCGAGCTGGTCGGCCATCCAGGTGTAGGAATAGGTCGGGGTCGACCGGACATCCTTGCCGAACAGGTCCGAAAAGACTTGGTCGAAGATGTTACGCATTGTAATTTGATGTTCAGCGCTAGCCTGTTTTATTTCTGCTACCTCCGGCGACGAGTGTCCCTCTATCATGGTGGTCTCCTCCACACGCAGCCAGGTCTTGAGTCTCAAGAGAAAAGGCCACCGGACCCTGACGGGTACCACCCTGCGACCACCCGTCACACCTGCCGGGCAGCATCTTGCCCGGTGATCGGAATAGCAACCACAGAACAGGCCGGCCCACTAAACTACACCGGAAACCGATTCCACCACCGTCTTGACCGGTCCGATCGACTGTGGAGCCGTTCACCCCTTGATCTGTTCTATTGCATCATGACCGATGTCGGTTTTGCCGAGCCGGCGCAGCGCATCGATGAACTTCTTGCAGCTGACGTGGGTCACGGCCCCGCCCTTGACGATTTTGTCCAACGTGCGCGGCGCGAGCGTGGCGACACCCGCGACCGCGGTGTTCGAGACCGGCGTCGGCAGCGCGTCGATCAGAGCCTGGGCGTCGGGCACCCGATAAACGCTGCGGTCCTTCTTGTTGTGCTCTTTGGTCATCTCTCCGACCCACTCGATACTGAACACGACATGTCATGACATAGCAGTAGTTCCGGTGCAACGCAAGCGGGGCTTGACGATTTCGTGAACGGATGCCTCGCCCATTCCGCTGGGTGGGTAGTGGTGAATTGAACGGACATATCAGCACGTTGAACCGTTCCGTTTGGTCGGAGCAACGCCGGTGGCTGGTCGGTCGGGAGCGCCCTGTCCCAGGCCCGCGCCCCGACATCGACGGTGCCGCAAAGCTGAACCGCCGATGTTGGGGCGATCGGCCCCCACCGGCGATGCAAAC
>JANQHG010000037.1 GCA_028277115.1 Azospirillaceae bacterium | reverse complement strand
GCGCGGGGCGGCCGGAGCGATCTGGCCACGGCGCGCGGCCCGACCGCGGTGACCGTCGGCACCGGCGCGACCGATGCGCCGCCGGCCGGGACGATCGCGCTCACCGGCAGCCGGATCGTGTCGAGCGGCGCCGGCGGCGGCACCGTGCTGATGAAGACCGGGCGCCTGGAGGTCTCGGCAACGCAAGTCACCAGCGCCAACCAGAGCGACACGCCGGGCGGCGGCGGGATTTTCGTCGAAGCTGATGATTTTTCCCTGGCCAGCCAATCGCAGATCGTCACTCTGGCGACGAATGGCGGCACTGCCGGGCCGGTCAGGATCGATATCGCCGGATCCTTCGAGATCCTGGACGGCGGGATCATTGGCAGCGCGACCACGTCGTCCGGGGCTGGCGGGGCTGTGACCATCGAGGCCGGGCGCCTCACCATCGACGGCATGGGCGGTGGCGGAACGGCGATTGCCAGCGAGACCTCGGCCAACAGCACCGGGGCCGGCGGGGACATCAGCATTTCAGTGGTGGATGACCTGCATGTCCGGGCCGGTGGACTGATTGCCAGCTATACCAGAGGTGAGGGCGACTCAGGGTCGGTCGAGATCACGACGGGGTCGCTGTTCTTGACCAAGTCCGGGACCAGCGCCAAGACCGCGATCGAAAGCGCGACCGTCGCCGGCAGCTCCGGCTCGGCCGGGC
Source organism: Azospirillaceae bacterium (assembly GCA_028277115.1). GTDB lineage: Bacteria > Pseudomonadota > Alphaproteobacteria > Azospirillales > Azospirillaceae > JANQHG01. The sequence continues at coordinate 5,756 of JANQHG010000037.1, read as the reverse complement.
GCATTTCGATCGCGGCCGTGCAAGACATCATGATCGCCGGCGGCGGGCAAATCGGCAGCGTGACCGTCGCCGAGGGTGACACCGGGTCGGTGGAGCTGTCGGCAGAGACTCTGTTGATCGATGGCGAGGATGTCGGCGCGTTCACGGGCCTTGGCAATCAGGCCTCCGAGGCCAGCACCGGGGCGGTCGGCACGGTTCACGTGGTCGTATCGGATCAAATCAGTATACTTGGCGGCGGCCGCATCACCAGCAACACCAGATCGATCGGCGACGCCGGGTCCGTGACCGTTCAAGCCGGTACCTTGAGAATCGACCGCAATGGCAGTGCGTCAGGGACCGGCATCGACACAGATGCCGGCTCGGCGAGTACAGGGTCGGCCGGAGACATAATTGTAAACGTGGACGGCGCGATCGAACTCGTGAACGGCGGAACCATCAAGAGCAATACGTTTTCAATTGGCGACGCCGGAACGATCACGGTTGACGCGAAGTCGCTCTTGCTTGACGGGACCGGCACCCGATCCCTGACCGCCATTTCCAGCGATGCCAACCCCGGCAGCGCGGGGGCGGCCGGCAGGGTGAGCGTTGCGGTCGAAGACAGCCTGATGCTTGTGAACGGCGGCCAGATCATCAGCAACACGCTCGGCGAGGGTGACGGCGGGCGGATCGAGGTCGCGGCCGGTGATCTGCTGATCAACGGCAACAACGGGGATCTGTTCACCGGCATTGCGACGCAGGCAACGCGCGCGAACGCCGGTGCCGCCGGCTCGATTTTGGTCACGGTCGACGGCCAGACCACGATCCTTGGCGGTGGCCAGATCAGCAGCAGCACCTTTGCCGCAGGCGGCGCCGGGGTGGTCGAGGTCGTGTCCGGTGACCTGCTGATCGATCCCACCGGCAGTCGGTTCATGACGGGCGTGGTCAGCAGCGCGCTTGACGGCAGCACCGGACCGTCCGGGCGCGTGTCGGTCACCGCGCGCGACTTGGTCGAGGTCAGAAACGGCGGCGGCATCACCAGCGACAGTTTCTCGGTCGGCGATGCCGGCGCGGTCGCGGTCACTGCGGCGACGGTGCGGGTATCGAACGGGGCGGCGATCTCGAGCGGGGTCGCCCGCACCGGCACCGGGGCCGGCGGCACCGTCTCAGTCACCGGCTCCTCGTCCGTCGAGGTCAGCACCAACGGGACGATCCAAAGCAAGAATGTCGGGCCCAAGCCCGGCGGACAGGTCACGGTCACGGCACCGGTGGTGCGTCTGTCATCCGGCGGCGCGATCACCGCCGAGAGTTCCGGCACCGGCGCCAGCGGCGGCATCCTGGTGGTCGCGCCCCAATCGCTGATCCTGGACGAGGGCCGTGTCACCACCGAGGCGGCGCAGGCCGGCGGCGGCGGGATCGAGCTTCGGGTCGGCCACCTGATCGATCTGCAGGACAGCCAAGTCACCACCGAGGTCCAGGGCCTGACCGGCGACGCCGGCGACATCGACATCGACCCGCGGTTCCTGGTTCTGCAGAACGGTCTGATCCGGGCCAATGCGATCGGCGGCAACGGCGGCAACATCAGCATCGTCGCCGGCACGCTGTTCAGCGACCGCGACAGCGTGATCGAGGCGACCTCGGCGCTCGGGGTTTCCGGCGAGATCTCGATTTCGTCGCCGGAGACCGACGTCAGCGGCGGCTTGGTCACGCTGGCGACCGACTTCCTCGATGTCGGATCGGGGTTGACCGACCGCTGCGCCGCCGCCGCCGCGGGGCGGGCCAGCAGCCTCGCCCGGGTCGGGCGCGGCGGGGTGCCCGCGGCACCGGAGGTGCCGCTGCCCAGCTACCTGATTGCCCGGGACAACGTCATGGACTCCGGCCCGGCGCCGGTCGCGCGGGCGCCTGTCGGCGACCGGATCACGCACCCGGCGCCGGTCCGGGTCGCGATGCGTTGCGGTGGCTGAGCCCCGGGAGCCCCCGGCACCGTCACCCGCGCTGGCGCCGCGACAAATCGCGCAATCGGTCGGTCAGCAGCACCGTCCAGTACTTCATGAAGCCGGACAGCCCTTCGATCTTGGTCTTGAGACGGGCGGCGTCGATCACCATCAGCTCGGTCTTTTCGATCGCGACCGCGGTGGCGCTGCGCGGCTTGTCATCGATCAGGGCCAGTTCGCCGAACAACTGGTCGGTGCCGAACTCGGCCAGCGTCGTGGTGACGCCGGCGAACTTTCGGGTCAGCCGCACTTTGCCCGAGCGCACGATAAAGGCGCGGCTGCCGATCTCGTCCTCCTGGAAGATCATGTCGTTGGGCCAATAGATCCGGCGATCGTGCACCGTGGGCTCGCGGGCGGTCGGGGCCCAGACCCGTTCGCTTGACCTGCGCTTGAGCGGCGAGGCGTCGCGTGCCTCGGGCTCGTCGCCGGACCGTCCGTCGGCGCTCAATTCGGCGGCGGCCAGTTTGGGCGGCGGCAACAGCGTGCCGGCGCGCGACAGCTGGACGCGGATCTGGCGCGCCATATGGTGCAGCCAATACCGCATGAACGGGTCGAGCCGGGCGATCTCGCGATCCAGCAGGTCGCGGGTGATCACCACCACCTCGCAGCCGGTCGAAGTGGTCGCCGACGCGCTGCGCGGCGAGCCGTCGAGCAATGCCAGTTCACCGAACAGCTGTTTCTTGCCCAGCCGGGCGATCAGCACCCGCCTGTGGACGGTTCCGACCGAGATGTCGACGCTCCCGGACTCGATGAAGTAGGCGCAGTCGCCAAGGTCGCCTTCCCGGAAGATCATCTGGTTCGGCTCAAACCGTTGCGCGCGGGACACCTTGCTCGCGGTTGCCGGCTGCTCTGCGGCCGACCGCGATGGGGACACCGGCGCCGGCGCCAAGGTGACCGGACCGGTCGCCTCGGTGCACCGCGCCGCGACCGCGCCTTCGGCGGTCGCCGAGCCGGCGATCGCGGCCTTGACCGCCGCGGCCATCTCGCGCGCGGTCTCGTAGCGGGCGCCGGGCGCCTTTGCGGTCGCGCGGGCGATCACCGCGTCGATCGCCGCCGGCACGTCGTCGCGCGACCGGCGCGCCTGCGGGGTCGGGTCGGACAAGACCTGCGCCCGCACCCCGTCGCCGCAAAACGCCATGGTCCCGGTCAACATTTCGTACAGGACCAACCCCGCCGAGAACACGTCGGTCCGTCGATCGATCCCGTCGCCGCGGTACTGCTCGGGCGACATGTAGGCCGGCGAACCGATCTGGCGGCCCGCCTCGCTCGGGTCCGGGGCCCCGACATGCGCGATCCCGAAATCGGTAACCTTGACCTCACCGGCGCAGGTCAACAGGATGTTCGCCGGCTTGACGTCGCGATGGATCACGCCCGCGTCGTGGGCGTAGTCAAGGGCTCGAAGGATATGCCCGATCAGGAACCGAACCTCGGGCAGGGACAAGCGCGCCCCGCCGCGCAGCACGGTGCGCAAGCTCGGACCGTCGACCCACTCCATGACCAGGTAGAACAGTCCGTCCTGCTCGCCCAGATCATGGATGGTCACGATGTTGGGATGATTGAGCCGCCCGGCCGCCCGGGCCTCGTGCACCAGCCGGTGCGAGCGGCCGGTGCCGGTATCGCTGGCCGCGGCCTGCCCGGTCACCAGGTCCGGTCGTAGGGTTTTGAGCGCGACCCAGCGCTCGATCACCGTGTCATAGGCCTTGTAGACGGTGCCCATGGCACCGCGGCCGATCGGCTCGACGATATGAAACTTGCCGATCTTTTCGGGTATTGGTTGGCAACCCGCGTCCATGGGTCCGATCGCCGTTCTCCGCCTGCGAGACGCAGACCGACCTGTCCCTTACCATCGTCCGGTCCGCTTTCGACACCCCTTTTTTCAGCTTTTTCAGCGCCGAAGCGCGTCGGCGGACCCGATCGGTCGGTCGTCTCGGTCCCGGGTGGCCGGGGACGCCGCGCCGCTCGCGGGGACCGTCCCCGGGAGCGGCGCGACCGACGCGACGATCTTACTCCTCGGACTCCTCGCCGTCGCCTTCACCCTCGGCGTCGCTGCCTTCGCCTTCGGCCTCGTCGCTTTCGCCTTCGGCCTCGTCGCCGTCACCGTCGGCTTCACCGCCTTCGCCGCCGCTGCTCGACGAGCCGCTGCCACCGAACGGCCACCAGGACGACCAGCCGCCGCCCGAGCCGCCGCCGCCTTCACCCTCGGCCTGTGCGACCTGAACCGACGCCGCGCCGGCCGCGCTCGCCAACGGGCCGACCGCGGCCGCCACGGCCAACACCAAAGACGCCACAAACAAAGTCAGGTGCTTGGTCATTTTCTCCCCCCAAAATCTGGTTGATCGATCCTCCGACGATCAGGCGCATTGGGGGCAGTGCCGGCCCCGAAGTCAAGCCGGAAACAGGTAAGCTGTTGCGCTGCAGCACGGTCCGCCCGACGGCGCGGCTCGACTGACCCGAGCCGCCGGCACGGTCGCCGGCGCGCCACACAAAGGCGTCGAAACCGGGTCGTACCCGGAAAAACCCTGTAACTGGATATGATTTGCCTTGAAGCCCCTGGTTGCATGTGTCATGTACCGATGACCCGGTAACTGCCTTCAAGGGGTGATTTCATGCGTAAGCTTCTTCTTACTGTCCTTTTTTCGCTGTTCGTTGTCGCGGCACCGGCGACCGGCTTTGCGCAGTCTCAGCAGGTCGATCCGGACGGCAGCATTCGGCGTTCGCAGCAGATCACCAGCGAGGATTTGCTTGTGTATGGCATCGGCGCGCTCGCGGGTGTCGGGGTCGGCTACCTTTTGCTGGACGCTGGCGTCTTCCCGGCGCTCGAACTGGTCGGTCTGACCGAGACGACATTGAGCCCGCTCTTGGGCGCGATCGTCGGCGGCGTGCTGAGCTACATGGGCTATCTCGACAAGGCGGTTCAGGCGGCGCGCTGAACCGAGCAGTGGTAACCAAGAGGGGACCGGCCGGACGCCACCACTGCCGGCCCCCGTTTTTCGCTGCACCCGATCGGCGTCGCGCGTCGCGCGTCGCGACCGGCGCACACGGGCGATCGATCGACAGCGGCGGCAAACCCGCCCAAATCCCTTTATTCTCCCCATATACCTTTGTTCTCAAAGAACCGTCGGATGGTCGGACCGGGCGGGAGATACGGCCGCTCGCGCCGTCGGCCGATCGCGCGTAACGGGCAACGGCGCATAAAAGGGCAACCGCAATGGGTGGATCGGTGGCAATCGCCCTTTTCTCGGGCGTGGTGATCCTGGTGCTCGCCATGGGTGTGCGTCAGTCGTTCGGTATTTTCTTGACCCCGATCGCGATCGATCTTGAAATCGGCCGTCGGGCGTTCGGGTTTGCGATCGCGGTGCAGAACCTGTTGTGGGGGCTTGCGCAACCCTTGGTCGGCGCTGCCGCCGACCGGTTCGGCACGGTGCGGATCATCGCCGGCGGCGCGGTCGTCTATGCGGCCGGCCTTGCCCTTGCCGCGGTCTCGGGCGGGCCGCTCGGGCTGACCTGGACCCTCGGCATTCTGGTCGGGCTGGCCTTGTCGGCGACCACCTATGTCACGGTGCTCGGCGCGATCGGGCGTCTGGTCGCGCCCGAACAGCGCAGTGCCGCGTTCGGGCTGTGCACCGCGGCCGGCTCGTTCGGCATGTTCGCGCTGGTGCCGGGGGCTCAGGCGCTGATCGACGAGGTCGGCTGGCGCGACGCCATGATCGTGTCCGCGATCGCGGTCGGCGCGATTGCGCCGCTCGCGTTCGGCTTGCGGCCCGCCGACCGGCGCGGCGCCGGGGT
>JANQHG010000033.1 GCA_028277115.1 Azospirillaceae bacterium | reverse complement strand
CTGGTCGGACAGCGGCGCGCCGGCGTCGACGCCGGCCGGCGCGCTTGCGCCGCTCGACGGCACGGCGGCCGACGCTGCCGCCGCGGCGCCTGACGGCGCGTCCGCGCCCCCGGGCACCGCCGGCACCGCGCTCGCGCTCGCGCCGACCGCGGGCGCCGCGCCGCCGACCGGCCCCGACGCGCCCGCCGAACCGTCGCGTCGCGCCGCTGCGGCAGGCGAGATGCCGCCGCCGGTGACCAGCCACACCATCCGGGTCGATGTCGAAAAGATCGAACGGCTGGTCAACATGGTCGGCGAGATGGTGATCACCCAGGCGATGATCACCGAGCATCTGCGAGAGATCCCGCCGGGCAGCTTCCAGGAGTTGGTCGAGGGGCTGGAACAGCTGTCCCAGCACACCCGGGAGCTGCGCGAGAGCGTGATGGCGATCCGGGCCCAGCCGGTCAGCTCGGTGTTCTCGCGCATGCCGCGTCTGGTGCGCGAGCTCGCGGTCGAGACCAAAAAGGATGTCCGGCTTGAGACCAGCGGCGAAGGCACCGAGGTCGACAAGACGGTGGTCGAAAACCTGGTCGACCCGTTGACCCACATGATCCGCAACTCGATCGACCACGGCATCGAGCCGCCTGACGAGCGCGAGCGGGTCGGCAAGCCGCGCACCGGCACGGTCCACCTGTCGGCGCAGCACCGGTCCGGCCGCATCGTGATCGAGGTCGCCGACGACGGTCGCGGCATCGACCGCGACCGGGTGCTCACGACCGCGGTGGCGCGCGGCATCGTGCCGCCCGGCCACCATCCCGGCGACGACGAGATCGACAGTCTGATCTTCGTGCCCGGCTTTTCCACTGCCGAGACCGTCTCCAGCATCTCCGGACGCGGCGTCGGGATGGACGTGGTGCGGCGCAACATCACCAGCCTGGGCGGCCGGATCACCGTCGCCTCAACGCCCGGCATCGGCGCGCGCTTCGTCCTGTCGCTGCCGCTGACGCTCGCGGTGCTCGACGGTATGGTGATCGCGGTCGGCGCCGACCGTTTCGTGCTGCCGCTGACCAACATCGTCGAAAGCCTGCGCCCCAAGCCGAGCGAGCTGCATTCGCTGGTCAACCAGTGCGACGTCATGATGGCGCGCGGTGCCTATGTGCGCCTGGTTTACCTCAACCGGGTGTTCGGCATCCCGAACGCGGTCGACGATGCGACCAAGGGCTTGGTCGTCCTGATCGAAACCGAGGACGGAGGCCGGATCGGTCTCGTGGTCGACGAAGTGGTCGGCCAGCAGCAGGTGGTGATCAAGAGCCTTGAGGAGAACTTCCGCCGGCTCGACGGCGTCGCCGCCGCGACCATCCTCGGCGACGGCCGGGTCGCGCTCATCCTGGATGTCGCAGGGATCAAGATGATGTCGCCGCAGCTCCGCCCGGCCGACCTGCATCGCCTTGTCGACCCGTCCGCCGGGGCGTTCGTCGACGCTGCCGCGCCGGCCCTCCCGTCCGGTCCAACCCCGTCCGGTCCAACCACCTGAGGCTGCCCGATGACCACCGCCCCGACCGTGCCGCCGTCCCCGCCCGCCGCCGCCGCGACCCCGCCCGCGCCGGTCAGTTTCGCCCGGACCGAGCTTGCCACCACCGGTGCCAAGGAGCACGAGGAGCAATACGTCACCTTCACGGTCGATGACGAAGAGTACGGCATCAACATCCTGTCGGTGCGGGAAATCCGTGGTTGGACCCCCGAGAGCCGGCTGCCCAAGATGCCCGACTATGTCCGCGGCGTGATCAACCTGCGCGGCATCATCATCCCGATCTTCGATCTGCGCGCCCGCTTCGGCGGCGGTGCCACCCAAGTGACCGAGCGCCATGTCGTCGTGGTGCTCCAGGTTGCCGAACGCACCCGCGGGGTTCTGGTCGATGCAATCTCCGACATCGTCACGGTCGCCCGCGACCAGATCAAGCCGCCGCCCGATGTCGAGACCGGCATGGTTGAGGCCCGCTTCCTGTCCGGCCTGTTCACCGCTGACGACCGGATGGTCACCCTGCTCGACGTCGAGGGCCTGTTCGCCGAAGAAAGCGGCGAGCTCGACCCGACCCGGCGCCCGCGACAGATCGCGACGGTACGGGTGACGCCATGACCGACCCGACCGGCCCCGCGGCATCCGCGCACCCCGCGGCCCCGACCCGGCCGCAGGATCGGGCGGCGCGTAGCGCCGGGCTCGCCACCCGGATCGCGGTCGGGGTCGGGCTGGTTGCCGCGGTAGGGGTGACCGCCGTCATCGTCGCGTCCGTGACGTTGGTCGACGTCGAGACCCGTCGGACCGCCGCCGCCGCCGCTGCGGCGGTGGCGACTCGGGTCGTGGAGATCGACACCGCCCTGGCCGGCGTCGTCGACGCCGCCCAGGCGGTCGGGCACGCGGCGGCGCACGACCACGCCGGCCGGTTTGATCGGGTGCGCCGGGCCCTGGCCGCGGTCGCGGACGCCCCGCTCCCCAACACCCCGGACGCGATCACGGTGCGACTGGAGGCGTTGACCGGGCGTTTATCGGCGGTGATTGATCGGGCCGACCAATTGGTCGCGGCGCGCGCGGCGCTCGATCGCCTTGCCGGCGACACCCTGGACCCGCTTGCCGCCCGGGTGACTGCGGCGCTTGCGCGGGCCGCCGCCGGGGGCGGCGATGCGGCCGCTGCCTTCGGGCCCTGGCATCGCTTGGCCGCGACCGCCGCGCGCGCCGCGGCGCGCGCGGACCCCGAGCTCGCTTCGGGGTTCGGCAGGGCGGCGACGGCGGTCGCGGCCAGCCTGGCCGTGCCGCTGGTCGGCGATGGCGAGCTTGCCCGTGGTTGGCGCGATTATCGCGGCGCGTTGGACCAGCTGGCGGACGGGATCGAGCGGGTGGCCGCGCTGCGCGACCAGGCGCTGCCGGTGCTCGCCGGTCCGTTGGCGGAGGACGCACAAGCGATCGCCGACGCCGCGGCAGCCGCGGCCGGTACCGCGGACGGGGCTGCGGGTGACGCGCTCGCGCTCGCGCTCGCCGGTCTTGTCGGGCTCGCGATTGCAGCCGTGATCGCGGCGGCGGTGGTGGCGCACCGTCTCTTGCGCGGGATCACGCGCCCGCTGGATGCCTTTGCCCGCGCGGCGGCGGCGCTCGCCGACGACGACCCGGCGGTCGCGATCCCGCACACCGACCGCGGCGACGCGATCGGTGCGCTCGCGCGCGCGCTCACGTCACTGAAGGATTTCACGATCGTGGCGGCGCGCGCGGCCAACGGGCTCGAACGTGCCTCGTCCAATGTCATGATGTCCGCCCCCGACGGCACCATCACCTACGCCAACCCGGCGATCATCGCGATGTTCCGCACCGCCGAGGACGACATCAGACAAGCCCTGCCGCATTTCAGCGCCGATCATCTGGTTGGGCGCAACATGGACCAGTTCCACACCGACCCGGCGCACCAGCGTCGTCTGCTCGACCAGCTGAGCGGCACCCATCACGGCAGCGCCCGGGTCGGCCGGCGCCTGTTTACCGTGATCGCCAACCCGGTGCGCGACCGCCACGGCGTCCACCGCGGCACCGTGATCGAGTGGCAGGACATCACCCAGGCCCGTGCGACCGAAGCCGAGATCAAGGAGATCGTCGAGGCGGCGGCGCACGGCGCGTTCAGCCGGCGCATCGCGATCGATGACAAGACCGGGTTCTTCTGGGCGGTCAGTGACGGCATCAACCGCTTTGCCGACGCGATCAATCGTGTCACCAACGGTTTGGCGGCGATGGCCGAAGCGCTCGCGTTCGGTGACCTGACCAAGCGGATCGACGCCCGCTACGACGGCATCTTCGAGCGCTTGAAAGAGGATTTTAACGCCACCACCGAGAAACTGTCGGAGATCGTCTCGCGGATCGACCGCGCGACCAGCGCGATCACGGCGGCCGCGCGCGAGGTCGCCGCCGGCAGCCAGGACTTGTCCGAACGCACCGAGCAGCAGGCCTCGAGCCTTGAGGAAACCGCGGCGTCGATGGAACAGCTGGCCGCGACGGTGCGCACCAACGCGGACACCGCGCGCCAGGTCGCCGACGTCGCCAACCAGGCGCGCGACGCCGCCGAACATGGCGGCAAGACAGCAACGCAAGCGGCGACGGCGATGCAACGGATCGCCTCGTCGTCGCGCAAAATCAGCGAGATCATCGGGGTGATCGACGAGATCGCGTTCCAGACCAACCTGCTTGCGCTCAATGCCGCGGTCGAGGCCGCGCGCGCCGGCGAGGCCGGGCGAGGCTTCGCCGTGGTTGCCCAAGAGGTCCGCCAGCTCGCCCAACGCTCGGCGACCGCGTCGAAGGAGATCAAGGCGCTGATCCAAGACAGCGCCGAACAGGTGCACGACGGCGTCACCCTGGTCGGTGCCGCCGGCGAAGCGTTGACCGCGATCGTCGGCAGCGTCAACCGGGTCGCCGATCTGGTGGACGACATCGCGCGCGCGACTGCCGAACAGGCAAACGGCATCGATGAGATCAACACCGCGGTCACCCAGATGGACGAGATGACCCAAAAGAACGCGGCGCTGGTCGAACAAAGCACCGCGGCCGCACGCGCGCTTTCGAACCAGGCCGACGTGATGCGCGACCAGATCGCCTTTTTCATCACCGACCAGACCCGCAACGCCGGCGACCGCCGGGCCAGCCATGATGCCGCCCTGGTCGAGGGCACCCGGATCGACCACGCCCGGTTCGCCGAGCGGGTGACCAAAGCGATCGAGGACGGCGGGTCGCTGGACGCCGACCAGTTGGCCGATGCCCATCATTGTCGGCTCGGCCGTTGGTATGATGGGGTGCGTGACCCGGGCTTGCGCGCCGATCCGACCTTCGTCGCGCTCGCCGTCCCGCACGCCAGGGTCCACGACGCCGGCCGTCGGGCGCTCCAGCACCATGCCGACGGCGACGAGGCCGCGGCACGCCGGGTGCTCGCCGAGATGACCGAAGCCTCGGCCGAGGTCGACGCCCTGATCGAACAACTGGCCCGCACGCTCCGCGACCAGGTGCGCGGCCGTGACGCCGCCGCCTGACCCATATCCCCGATCGGCCGCCGCGGCGGCGTCGGGTCGGGCAACGGCGGCGCGCGCCGCTTCGAGCCGGGGCTTGGCCGACAGCCGCGAGTTCCGGTTCGAGGCGGCCAACTTCACCTTCATCGCCGACCTGTTGCGTCGGCTCGCCGGCATCCACTTGGCGGCGCATAAGCGCGAGATGGTCTATGCGCGGCTGGCGCGGCGGTTGCGCACGCTCGGTTTGCCCGACTTCGATGCCTATTGCGCGCTGATCAACAGCGATCGCGGTGCCGACGAGATCGGGTTTTTGGTCAACGCGCTGACCACCAATCTGACCGCGTTCTTCCGCGAGGCGCACCATTTCGACCATCTGGCGAACGTGGCGCTGCCCGAGGTAAGGGCCCGCGTCGGCGCCGGTCGGCCGCAACGGCTCAGGCTGTGGTCGGCCGGCTGCTCGTCCGGCCCTGAGGCTTACTCGATCGCGATGACCGTGCTCGCCAACGTGACTGATCTTGGCCGATGGGACGCCCGCATCCTCGCGACCGACATCGACACAGCAATGGTCGCGACCGCGCGCCGCGGCGAATACGGGATCGACGCGCTACAAACCGTGCCGCCGGCCTTTCGCGACCGGTTCGCCCGCCTGCTGCGCGATCCGACCGGCCAGGACCGGCTGTCGATCGCGCCCGAGGTCCGGCGGTTGGTGACCTTCAAGCCGCTCAACCTGCTCGAGCCTTGGCCGATGTCGGGCCTGTTTGATGCCATCTTCTGTCGCAATGTGTTAATATACTTCGACCGGGCTGGCCGGAGTGGTATCGCTGATCGGTTTGCTGCGCTTTTGGTTCCTCGTGGTTTTCTCTATCTTGGCCATTCGGAGAGTCTGTTTGGCCTGACCGATCGGTTCCGCCAGATCGGCCAAACCATATACCGCAGGAGCGATTGATGGCCCCCGACGGCAGCGATCGGTCGCAGAGCAGTCGCGCACGCCGCCCGGCGCGGCTCGACGCGGACTTGCATTGCAGCTATTATCACCCGCAGTACGGGGCGCACATCCGCAAGGTGTTGCTCGGCCATCATCAGGTCAGCAACCACCCGGACGACATGCTGGTGACCACGCTCGGCAGTTGCGTCGCGGCCTGCGTGCGCGACCCGGTCGCAGCGGTCGGCGGCATGAACCATTTTCTCCTGCCCGAGGAACCGACCAATGGCCGCAGCGGCGCGGACGTTGCGACCCGCTACGGCAGCGTCGCGATGGAGCGGCTGATCAACGACCTTCTTGGCCGCGGCGCGCGGCGCGACCGGCTCGAGGTCAAGGTGTTTGGCGGCGCGCGGGTGATCAGGTCGAGCCTCGACATCGGAGCCAAGAACGCCCGGTTCGTTTTGCGCTATCTCGACCGCGAGGGGCTGACCCTGGTCGGCCAGGACCTTGGCGGCACTGTGGCGCGCCGCGTCCACTATTACCCGGTCATCGGGCGGGTGTTGCGCCGACTGTTGCGCCCCGAAGCGTTGTTGGCCACCGTCGACCGCGAACTGCGCTTCCTGAGCGGCCTCCGCCATCAACCGCTCGACGGCGAGGTGGAGCTGTTCGGAGACCCATAAACCATGGCGAAACAGATAAGGGTCGCGATCGTCGATGACAGTGCCTTGATGCGCCAGATGCTGACGCAACTTCTGTCGGCGGACCCGGAAATCGAGGTGGTCGGCAGCGCCCGCGACCCGTACGAGGCGCGCACCCTGATCAAGGCGACCAATCCCGACGTGATCACGCTCGACGTCGAGATGCCGCGGATGGACGGTCTGACCTTCCTTGAAAAGATCATGACGCTTCGGCCGACCCCGGTGATCATGGTATCGACCCAGACCCGGGACGGTTCCGAGGCGACGGTGCGCGCACTCGAGCTCGGCGCGATCGACTACGTCGCCAAACCGAACAGCGGCCCGGCCGACGTCGCGGCGATGCGCGACGACCTGTTGGCCAAAGTCCGGATGGCCGCGACGGTGCGCGTGAGCCGCCGGCCGGCGCTGCCAGCGCGCGCGCTGACACTGCCGGCGCCGCGCGGCGTCGGCGGGGGTCATCTGATCGCCATCGGGGCATCGACCGGCGGGGTCGAGCGGATCCGCGAGATCCTCTCCGCGATGCCGGCAAACGCGCCGCCGATCGTGATCGCCCAACACATGGGCGCAAGCTATCTTGCAAGTTTCGCCGTGCGGCTTAACACCCTGTGCGCGCCGACCGTGCGCCTGGCGCGCGACGGCGACCGGCTCGCGCCCGGGATGGTACTGATTGCGCCCGGTGACCGGCACTTGGTGGTGACGGCAAGCGGCGGCGGCTTGGTCAGTCGGCTCGACGACGGTCCGCCGCGCAGCGGCCACCGACCGTCGGTTGACGTCTTGTTCGAGTCGGTGGCGGCGAGCGCCGGCGCACGCGCGGTCGGCGCGATCTTGAGCGGCATGGGGCGCGACGGGGCCCTCGGCTTAAAGGCGGTGCGCGATGCCGGCGGCCACACGATTGGAGAACAGGAAACCAGCTGCGTGGTATACGGGATGCCGCGTGCCGCGGCGGCGATCGGGGCGGTCGCGGTCGAGCTTGCGATCGACCAGATTGCCGCCGAACTGCTGCGCGCGCCGGCCGCGGCCGGCGCGCGGGACAGTCCTTATGGGGCATGAGTCAAAGTCGGCATTTTTTGTGAAAGTCCGGTCGCACGACCCGCGCGCCCCGGATCGGGATCGCCCGTTCGGAGTCGGCACCACCGCCCTACGGTCAGGGAAACCAAACAATGCAGTCGGCATGGCGCTGGGGCCGGGTGTTCGGCCGATCCGACGTCGCGGACCGCTCGCACGGTGCTCTGGACGCCGGACCCGATCGGGTCGATCGCGCCGATGACACCGACGACACCGACGATCGCCCGGACCTGGCCGGCGCGCCGTCGGTGCCGGTTCGCCAGGTGATCGCGCGTTGGCTCGCGTTCGCTGACCTGATGCGCCGATCGTTCGAGTTGCTCGAAAGCGAGATCGACCGCGCCTCGACCCTCGTCGAGACCAGCACAGTCGATCTGAGCGCCCGCTTTCGCGACTTGGCCGAGGTCGCCCGCGACCAGTCGCAACGGGTCGAAGAGATCGTCGGACTTGCCCAGTTCGTGACCATCGACGGCGAGGCGGTGCCGCTCGAAACCGTGGTCACGTCGATGCAGGACTTGATCAACGAGATGGTCAACAACATCGTCTTGTTGTCGAAAAAGGCGATGAGCATGGTTTATCTGCTCGACGATGTACAGCAAGACGCGATCGAGTTGGAGAAGAGCATCACTGATATCGATGTGATCAACCGTCAGACCAATTTACTCGCGCTCAACGCCACCATCGAGGCCTTTCGCGCCGGCGATGCCGGCCGAACCTTTGCCGTGGTTGCCAATGAAGTCCGCCATATGTCCCGGACCACCGACGAGTTGGCCGAGCGGATGCGCGCGCGCGTTGGCGCTGTGGTCAAAGGTGTCCGTGAAGGCCACGAAATCCTGCGCCTGATCGCCGAAACCGACATGTCACCGCAGATGCTGGCGAAAGAGCGGGTCGACAAAACGATGGAAAGCCTGGTCGAGCAGACCGCCCTGTTTCAACGTGTCCTTTCCAACACCGCCAGTTCGTCGGAGCACATCTCCAAGAATATCGGCACGATGATCACTGGCATGCAATTCCAGGACTACACCAAACAGAAGCTCGAGCATGTCAATGACTGTTTGCGAGTCCTCGACGCCGCATTGGAAACGCTCGAGATCGAGACCCGGCAGGTGGTACCGCCGACGTTGCAGCCGGAGATACCGTCCGCCTGGATCGATCAACTGCTCGGGCGGTTAACTCTTTCGGAGGTAAGGCAGCGTTTTGTTCGCAAGTTGTTGCTTGACGGCACGGCGCTGGATGCGCACGGAGCGCTTGACGCCGACGTCGGGCACCGGGACAGTGCGCGGAGTTCGGACGATGACGAGGCCGGTGCGGTCGAGCTGTTCTGATCGGCAATCGCCGCGCCGGGCCACCAAGAACGGTCCGCCGGTCGGTGTGCGCGAGGCCGACCGGCCGAAGATCGGGGGACGCGGGGTTTCATGGACTATGCCGTCGATGTCAAGGAACAGGAGGCAACCGTCCGGATGAGCGGGCGATTGACCTTCAACGACCACGCGCGCATGCGCACGCTCATTCGGGAGATGTTGCAGAACGACGCGAGGCGCCAAGTCATCGACCTTGCAAACTTGGAATTCGTCGACTCGGCTGGGATTGGCATGCTGTTAATCGCCCGCGAAGAGTTGAGCAACGTCCAAAAGGAATTCGCGTTACGTGGCGCCGCCGGACAAGTCAAGCGCGTGTTCAGTGTTGCGCAACTCGGCAAGTTGATCACGCTCGAGGATTAGGGAACATCCCGCGTGACCGCGACGGCCTTGGCATTGTACGGCCATGGTATGGCCCGCGATCAGCTGCGTCGGCTTGCCGACTCAGCGGGGCTCGCTTTGTGGCCGCCCGACGCGATCGACCGCGACCTCGCGCCTGCGGCGGACCAGGGTTTGGCGCCCGATCCATCCTTGTCCCCCGAGCCGTCGCTTTCCATTGCCCCGGCGGTGATCGCAGCCCTCGCGACCCCGCCCGGGGCAGTGCCCGATTGCCTGTGGCGCCCGCCCTTCCATGCCTGGATCGAAGTCGCCGGTCTCGCGGTCACCGAGCTTGCCGGGCTGGTCGATCGGGTCGGCCGCTACACCCTGTTCGCGTCGCTGACCACCGCGACCGCAAAGGAGTTGGCGCTCGCAAATCACCTGGTCTCGGCGCTGTCGGCACGCCAGACGCTTCGCCCGGACACCCGGGATGACATCGAACTCGCGGTCCATGAAGCGATCAGCAACGCGCTGATCCACGGCAATCTTCAGATCTCCAGCCCCGAGGGGTTGTCGATCAACTCTCTTGAGCGGTTCACCAGCGACGTCGCGCGTCGGCTCACCGACCCGTCCTTCGCCGACCGCCGGATCGAGGCCGCCTGCACGCTCGCGCCCGGCGCGGTGGTGATCGAGGTCGCCGATCAAGGCCTTGGATACACTCCGGTCCGATCGCCGTCGGGACCGCCCCCGGCGCGACGCCCGCCGCCGGGCACCGATCATCGCCAGACGATCGTGCCGCTGGCAAGCGGCCGCGGTCTCGACCTGATCGGCGCGCTGGCCGACAGCTTCGAGTTTCAGGACGGCGGACGGCGGATTGTCATGAGGTTCCGGCTGTGACCGCGAGGATCGTCGCCCGGCCGGCTGACCCGGCCCAGACGGCACCGGCCGCCGACGCCGCCCCCGACCTTGCGGCGTCGGCCCTCGCCGGTGTCAGCGGCCTGCCGATCCACGACTGCGACATCCTGGTGGTCGACGACATCGAATGGAACCGGGTGCTGATCGGCGGCCTGCTCCAGGGGAGCGGGTTCGAACGCATCCGGTTTGCGATCGATGGCAACGACGCGCTCGCCAAAATCGTTGATCGCCCGCCCGACCTTGTGCTGCTCGATATCATGATGCCGGGGCTGAATGGGTTCGAGACCTGCCGTCGGTTGCGCGAAGACCCGGACTACGCGCCTTTTGCGGACATCCCGGTGTTGATGCAGACCGCGTTGACCGGAATCGAGGACCGCCGCCGCGCCTTCGAGGCCGGGACCACCGATTTCGTTTCGAAACCGCTTGACCGCGCCGAGATGCTGGCGCGGGTGCGGATTCATCTGGAAAATCGTCTGTTAATCCGCAACTTGAAGCAGTTTCGGGCCCGGCTCGAGGCCGAACTCGACATGGCACGCGCGGTCTACCGCCATCTCCTGCCAACGCCGGCGGCGCTCGGCGCGCTTGCGGCCGAGCTTCGGTTGGAAGTGCGCGCCCGCCTGTGGCAGTCGGGCGAGCTCGGCGGCAATCTGTGGGGCGTGCACCGCTTGCCGGGCGGCCGCGTCGGCGTCTATCTGCTCGAAATCGACGGCCATGGCGTGTCGGCGGCGCTCAACGCCTGCCGCCTGCACACCCTGATCCAGGACCTGGTCGACCAGGATGCCCCGCCGGAGCTGTGGCTGAAGGCGCTGAATCGCGAGGCGTGCGATGCCTTCGTCCCCGGCGAACAGGCGTCGATGGTCTATGGCGTGATCGACCCGGGGCGCGGCCGGCTCGACTATGCCGGCGCCGGCACCGGGCCGGTGGTGGTGGTCCCGGACACGGCGCCGCGGCCCGAGCCCGAGGTGCCGCCGCCGCTCGGCGTCTCGCCCGACAGAGCCTACCAGCGCCGCACGCTCGCGTTCCCGCCGACCGCTGGTCTGCTGCTGTTGGGCAACAACACCCGTGCGGCGCTCACCGGCCCCGACGGCGGCGCGGCGCCGTCGGCCGCGATCGGCGACGCCGAGCCGGTGCCGTCCGAAGGATTTGTCGCCGACCTGGCCGCCGCGGCCGCCTCTGACCGGGGCGGCTCGCTGTTCGATCGGCTCGAGGGTCGGATCTCGAGGATCGCTGCCGCGGTCGGTGCCGAGGATCCGCGAACCGCCGACGATCACATCCTGGTGTGGGCGGGCCCGCCGCAGAGCGCACCCGGCACCGCCGACGCTGCGTGACCGCGCGACTGCCGACGGTGCGTCTCCGAGGCCGGGCGACGCGGCCGGGTTCCGCACCGACATCGTCATGGTCATGACGGCAGTGTGATATCCTCAAGACCGGGCCCGAGGTCCCGGCCTTCGTCGCGGTTCGAGAGCGTACGGCGTGACCCTTCGTTCGCATCCCCCCCCTGAGCCCGCCGCCGCGGAGCCGGCACTTTCGGCGATCGCCGAGGCGCGCGTGATGGTGGTCGAGGACAATCGGGTCAACCGCCAACTTCTGTCGGCCCTGCTCAAACGCGAGGGGATCGACAGGGTCGCGCTGGCCGAGGACGGCGAGCAGGCGCTCGACCAACTCGCCGGCTTTCGACCCGACCTGATGCTGCTCGACCTGATGCTGCCGAAGCTCGACGGCTTCGAGGTCTGCCGCCGGCTGCGCGCCGACCCGGCGTTTCGCGACCTGCCGGTGTTGATCCAAAGCACCCTCAACCGGGCCGAGGACCGGGCCCGCGCCTTCGCCGCCGGGGCGACCGACTATATCTCGAAACCGATCAATGCGGTCGAACTCATCGCCCGGGTCCGCGTCCACCTGCAGAACAAGCTGCTTCTCAACAGCCTTAAACACTACCAGCGTCGTACCAGTGCGGAATTGGCGTTGGCGCGCCGGATGCAAGAACGGCTGATGCCTCAAGACCCGGCGGTCGAAACAATCGGGTGTCGGATGGGGTTGGTGTTGGAGTCCCATTTCGCACCGTCGTCGGAGCTCGGCGGCGATTTCTGGGGTTTGCGCGTCGTCGATGACCGGCGATTGATCGTGTGGATCGTCGATTTTTCCGGTCATGGCGTCGCGGCCGCGTTGCACACGTTTCGCCTGCACACGATCCTGCGCCAGATGGAGTATCGCGGCTTCGAACCGGCCCGCTTTTTGGCCGAGGTCAACCGGCGCCTGTGTCCATTGATGCCGCTCGGCCAGTTCGCGACGATGCTGGTCGGCCTGATCGACCGGGACAGCGACCAGTTCACCTATGCGTCGGCCGGGTCGACCGCGCCGATGATCTGGTCGGATGCCCGGGCGACCCCGAGCGTCGGCGACAGCAGCGGCTTGCCGCTCGGCATCGTGTCCGACGCTGTCTATCAGGCACGCGGGCTGCCCCTGCCACCCGGCGGCCGATTGTTCCTTTACAGCGACGCGGCAATTGAAACCCCGGTCGGCGACGGGGTGCTTGAGGAAGAGGGGCTCGCGACCCTGATCCGCCGCCTGTCCGAGCACGATCCGTCCCCGCCGATGATGCCGCGGATCGTCGAGGCGCTGGCCGCCCTCGGCCCCGCAACCGACGACCTCACCACCCTGTTGGTGACCAGGACCGGCTGACGCGGGCTCTGCCCGGCAACGCGACCGGCTGCCCAAATCGTGATCACGATCCCGCGGCGCGGCAAAACCATGCTTAAAAGATGAGCATACCGTCGGCGCGACGCGGCCGTGCGGCGGCGGCTCTGCGTCCGGAGCGGGTTCGGCACGGAAGTTGAACAGCGCAGCCCCCGACGACAGTCCCCCTGTCCGATCCCGTGCTCCGACCGCCCGGCGCCCCGTTGTTGCCCGGCCCGGGGTGACCGGACAGGCCCAACCCGGCAGTTGGTCGATACCGTGAGTTTGGAGAAGACCCCGATGGACCTGACCAAGAGACCTCTCACCTTCCTTGCCGGCTTCGGGCTCGCGTTCGGCGCGCTCGCCGTGCCGGCGATCGCCCAGGAGGTGACGCCCGCCGGCGTGTCGCCGGAAGTCGCGTTCGTGTTCAACACCTTCTCGTTCCTGATGTGCGGCGCCCTGGTCATGTGGATGGCCGCCGGCTTCGCGATGCTCGAGTCGGGTTTGGTCCGGACCAAGAACACCGCGGCGATCTGTCTAAAGAACATCGCGCTTTATTCGTTTGCCGGCATCATGTATTACCTGATCGGCTACGACCTGATGTACACCGGCGTTGACGGCGGCTTCATCGGGTCGTTCGGGCTGCTCTACAACCCGTCCGAGACCGAGTTGGCGTTGATCAACGGCAGCGAAGACCCGGCGGTGCTCGCCACGGTGGTCGAAAGCGGCTACGCGAGCATGTCCGACTGGTTTTTCCAGATGGTGTTCGTCGCGACCGCGGCGTCGATCGTCTCGGGCACCTTGGCCGAGCGGATCAAGGTCTGGCCGTTCATGCTGTTCACGATCGTCCTGACCGGGTTCATCTACCCGATCCAGGGGTCCTGGGTGTGGGGCGGCGGCTGGCTGGCCGAGATGGGCTTCAGCGACTTCGCCGGCTCGACCTTGGTCCACTCGGTCGGCGGCTGGGCGGCCCTGACCGGCGCGATCATCCTCGGCGCGCGTGACGGCAAGTTCAACAAGGACGGCACTGCCAACCCGATGCCCGGGGCCAACCTGCCGCTGGCGACGCTCGGCACCTTCATCCTGTGGCTCGGCTGGTTCGGGTTCAACGGCGGCTCGCAGCTGGCGCTCGGCTCGGCGCTCGACGCTTCGGCGATGGCGATCGTGTTCGTCAACACCAACCTGGCGGCGGCCGCCGGCGTGGTTGCGGCGATGGTGGTGTCGCAGCTGTTGTTCCGCAAGATCGACCTCACCTTCGCGCTCAACGGCGCGATCGCCGGCCTGGTCGCGATCACCGCCGGTCCGGATTTGCAAAACCACTTGTGGTCGCTGGTGGTCGGCGGCGTCGGCGGCGTCCTGGTCGTGGTGTTCGTCCGGGTGATCGAGTGGATCCGGATCGACGACGTGGTCGGCGCGATCTCGGCCCACTTGGTCTGCGGTATCTGGGGTACGCTCGCGGTCGGCATCTTCGGCAGCGGCTCGCTCTGGGTCCAGTTCGTCGGCGTTGCCGCGATCGGCGTCTACACCGCGGTCGCCTCGGCGATCTTGTGGCTGGTGCTCAAGTTCGCGCTCGGCATCCGCGCCTCGCGCGAGGACGAGGTGCTCGGCCTCGACAAGGCGGAGCTCGGCATGGAGGCCTACCCCGAATTCGGCACCGGCTCCCAGCGCCTGGTCTGACGACATCTGGAACGCTCCCTCGCGGCCCCGGGGTGAATCCCCGGGGCCGTTTTTTAATTGGGGCCGGTGAAGAGGGTCGACCCGCCTGACGGCTCTCCCGGAGATCTTGCGCGATGCCGGGGGGATCGCATGTTCTTCCTGACAGTACCGAAGATCGGGTCCTGCAGCTCAGCCACCGGCATTGGCGTGTGGCAGTCTCGACCGCACCCTGCATTTGCAGGCATCATGGTCCCGGAGCTGGCGTCCGGTCTCCGGGCGTGACGTGATCGGGGCGCGTCCCCGGTTTCGCGGTTGGGGCGAGGGCGTGATGGAGACGGTGACGATCGAGGATGTCCTGCGGTTGATCCGGGAGTCGGAGGCGGCGGCAGCCCGCCGGGCCGAAGAGGCCGACCGCCGGGTGGAGCGAGTCGAGCGCCTGATCGAAGAGGCGGCGCGGCGCGCCGACGAGGCGGCTCGGCGCACCGAGCAGGTGGCGCGGCGCGCTGAAGAGGAGCGGGCGCGGCGTGCGGAAGAGGAGGCGCAGCGCGCCGACGAAGAGGCGCGCCTGCGGTCCGAGGCGAAACGGCGCGCCGACGAAGAGGCGCGCTTGTGGTCCGAGGCGAAACGGCGCGCCGACGAAGAGGCGCGCCTGCGGTCCGAGGACCTGGATCGACGCTTTGCCGAAGCCACTGCGGCGATCGCCAGCCTGGCGGCCGAGAACAAGAAGGTAGAGCAGCAGATCGGCGCTCTGAGCGGCAAATGGGGTCGGTTCGTCGAAAGCCTGGTGGTGCCGGCGTGTCGAACGTTGTTCATCGAGCGCGGGATCGCGGTACACGAAGTCCACGAGCGGGTGCAGGCGGACCGAGGCAGCAAATCGATGGAAATCGATGTCTTGGTGGTCAACGACGACGATGCGGTGCTGGTCGAGGTCAAAAGCACGCTCGGGGTTGACGACGTCCGCAGCCATCTGGACCATATCGCGGGGTTTCGGGAGTTGTTCCCGACCTATCGCCACCATACCCTGTACGGCGCGCTTGCCGGCATCGTGGTGCCGAAGCAGGTCGCCCGATTCGTGATCAATCAGGGCGTGTTCCTGATCGTGCCGTCGGGTGACACGGTGGCCATCGCCAACCCGCCCGAGTTCCGACCGCGCGCCTGGTGAGATCTCATTTGGGTCTGTCTTTGGTTCTCACGGGCCCTGACTGGGCCAAGGTGCAAGACCCAAACGCCGAAAGGTTAACACGAAGATCATGAAGTAGGGCACAAAGACCACGAAGACGCCGGTCCCTGTATTGACCGTCGGTGCACCAATTGGCCCGTGGAAGACAGCACGGCCGTCTTCGTGCCCCATGTCGTGATCTTCGTGAGAACCGACCACCGTCGCGGCCTGCCGACACCGCTCGCCGGCTTTGGCCCGGGTCACGACATCACCCTGCGGCCCGCCGGCCCGGGATCGTGTCTTCAGTGCGCTTCGGGCCGACGCGACCACCCTTTGCGGTCACGGCAGGACCAGCGCGAAAACGGGCGGAGCTGGAAACGTCGGATCGTTGGGGTTTTCCCCCCAACCTAACCCATGTCGAGCGCCTGCATGTAGAGCGTCAACAGCTCTTCCTGTTCGCGCCGATCGGTGACCTCGAGTTTGCGCAAGCGGATCAATTGGCGCATGATTTTGACATCGAAACCGGCGCTTTTCGCTTCGGCGAACACGTCCCGGATGTCGCCCGCCAGCACCGCCTTTTCTTCTTCCAGCCGTTCGATCCGTTCGATAAATGACTTGAGCTGATCGCCCGCAATCCCAGCGACGTCGGTCATGCCGTAGACTGTTCCAATATCTCGCGTTACTTCTTGCGGAACGCGTCGAGCGCGACCACCTCGCCACGCTTCTCAACGCCCTCGGTTCCCTCCGCTGCCTCGTCGGCGGTCGGCAACAAACGCGGCGCGCCTTCCCCGGCCGCACGGCCGTCGACCGACTGGAACTGCAACGCGAAATTGACCGACGGGTCCGCAAATGTGGTGATCGCGGCAAACGGAACGGTCAGGCGTTCATGGACGTTGTTGAAGCTGAGCGTAATCGAAAACTTTTCGTCATCGACCTCCAGACCGAAAAACTGGTACTGGAGCACGATGGTCATTTCGATCGGGTACTTGGTGACTAAATATTCCGGGATGTCGACCCCGGGCGCCTGGGTGCGGAACGACAGATAAAAATGATGAGTCCCGGGCAGACCTCGTCTCTCGACGTGGCGTAACGCATCACGAACCACCCCGCGCAGGGCCCGCTCGACCATACGGTCGTACCGCAATTGATCGCTGGCCATCCAGCCCCTGCTCCCCCGCGCCCGCCTAAAGTGGGGGGCATTCTGTTGCCCGGCGCCCCCCGAACCGCGCTTGCCTAAAGATTAGGCAGCGAGAGCCATACGATTGTCGTTGGCATCTATCAACGGCCCGATAACGGCGGTACCATGCCGGGCAAAAACCCTGCCTTTACCACGCGCGTCGATCCTGTTTCGCCCCCGTCTGGCGACCGCCGGGCTGTCGGCCCGACCGGTCGGTTGATCGCCTGGTCCGCCGGACCGCGCCGGTGAACCGAGCCGTTGGTGGAGGCGCCGGGTACTGCCCCCGGGTCCGCTACGCTTATTCCACAAGGCGTTTATTGCCATAGCCGGAGCGACCGGCCCCTTCTATATAGCGGCGGCGGCGCGCGATCGGAAGGGCCGATGGACAAATGGCTCGAAATCGATGACCTTCGAGAACCCGGCAGACGGGCCGAGAGGAGGGCACATGACGCTGAGCGCGGCTGACCGCCGGGAAATCGACGACCTCCGGGCTGACCGCACCCTGACCCGGCGCGCCACCGTGCCTGCGCTCGAGGAGATCCTCTACGAGCCGTTGCCGGTGCTCGATCACGGCTTCATCCGGGTGATCGATTACATGGGCGACGATCGCGCGGTGGTCCAGGCGGCCCGGGTCTCTTATGGCCGCGGCACCCGCCGGGTCAGCGAAGACGCGGCGCTGATCCGCTATCTGATGCGCCACCGCCACAGCTCGCCGTTTGAGATGTGTGAGATCAAGCTGCACGTCAAGCTGCCGATCTTTGTCGCCCGTCAGTGGATCCGCCACCGCACCGCCAACGTCAACGAGTATTCGGCGCGCTATTCGATCCTCGACCGCGAATTTTATCTGCCGGAGCCGGACATGCTGGCCGGGCAGTCGACCGTCAATCGCCAGGGCCGCGGCGAGGCGCTGCCGACGGCCGCCGCCGCCGAGGTGCGCGACCGGCTGCGCGCGACTGCCGAGGCCGCGTTTGATGCCTATGACGAGCTGTTGGTACCGCTCGCCCCGGCCCCAGAGCCGACCGGCGACGGCCCCGAGACCGACCCGGTCGGGCTCGCCCGCGAGCTCGCCCGGATCACCTTGCCGCTCAGCACCTACACCCAGTGGTATTGGAAGATCGACCTCCATAACTTGTTTCATTTCCTGTCCTTGCGCGCGGACCGCCATGCCCAGTATGAAATTCGCGCCTACGCCGAGCGCCTGCTCGAAATCATCGAGCGTTGGGTGCCGCTTTGCGCCGCCGCCTTTCGCGACTATCGCCGGTCCGGGGTGACCCTGTCGGCCGGCGGGCTTGAGGTGGTGCGCCGCCTGATCGCCGGCGAACCGGTCACGGCCGAGACCAGCGGCCTCGGCAGACGCGAGTGGCGCGAGCTGATGGCCGCCCTCGGCCGCCAGCCGTGACCGAGAGCGCTTCAGGCATGGATCGTCCGACCCCGTCGATCCGCCGACACCGCAGCACCAAGATCGTCGCGACCGTCGGCCCGGCGTCGAGCAGCCCGGAGCGCCTGTCGGCGTTGTTCGCCGCCGGGGTCGATGTCTTTCGGCTCAACTTCAGCCACGGCACCGCCGCCGACCATGCCGCCCGCCTGGCGGCGATCCGGGCGATCGAAGCCGAGCTCGGCCGGCCGATCGCGGTGATGGCGGACCTGCAGGGCCCGAAACTGCGGATCGGCCGGTTCGCCGCGCGCGAGGTCGCGCTCGCCCCGGGCCAGCCGTTCCGGCTTGACGCCGACCCGAGCCCCGGCGACGCGACCCGGGTTCATCTGCCGCATCCCGAGATTTTCGCGTGCGTTGGACCCGACACCGAGATCCTGCTCGACGACGGCCGGGTCCGGCTCGCGGTCACCGCGGCGGCCCCGGGCCGGATCGACTGCCGGGTCATCGTCGGCGACCGTCTGTCCGACAACAAGGGCGTCAACCTGCCGAGCCTGGTGCTGCCGCGCTCCGCGCTCACCGAAAAGGACCGTGCCGATCTCCGGATCTCGCTTGATCTCGGGGTCGATTGGATCGCGCTGTCGTTCGTCCAGCGGCCCGAGGACGTCGCCGAAGCCCGCCGCCTGATCGCCGGCCGCGCCGCCTTGTTGAGCAAGCTCGAAAAGCCGAGCGCGATCGACCATCTCGACCAGGTGATCGAGTTGTCGGACGCCGTCATGATCGCGCGCGGTGATCTCGGCGTCGAGTTGCCGGCCGAGGACGTACCGATCCTGCAAAAACGGATCGCGACCGAAGCGCGCGAGGCCGGCAAGCCGGTGATCGTCGCGACCCAGATGCTCGATTCGATGGTCAACGCGCCGGCCCCGACCCGGGCCGAGGCGTCGGACGTTGCGGCAGCGGTCTACGACGGCGCCGACGCGGTGATGCTGTCGGCCGAGACCGCGGTCGGGCGCTATCCGTTGGAGGCGGTCGCGATCATGGACCGGATCGCGCGCCGGGTCGAAACCGACCCGCTTTACCGCACGATCATGGACGCGCGCCATCCCAACCCGAACCAGACCAGCGCCGACGCGATCACCGCAGCCGCCCGCCAAGTCGCGCGCACGCTAAAGGCCGCCGTGATCGTGACCTACACCACGTCGGGCTCGACCACGTTGCGCGCCGCGCGCGAACGGCCCGAGGTGCCGATCTTGTGCCTGACCTCGAAGCTCGCGACCGCGCGCCGCCTTGCCCTGTCCTATGGCGTCCACGCGGTGCACACCGAAGACATCTCGACCTTTGCCGAGATGGTGCAGAAGGCCTGCGCGATCGCGCGCGAAACCGGGTTCGCCCACAGCGGGCAACGCCTGGTGATCACCGCGGGCGTGCCGTTCGGCACCCCCGGCAACACCAACATCCTGCGCGCCGCCTGGGTACCGGACGAGTGACCCGCCCGCCCGGGACGGTGCGGCGGATCAGCCCTGGCGCGCCTTGAACCGCGGGTTTTGCTTGTTGATCACATAGACCCGGCCCTTGCGCCGGATCACCCGGCAGCCCTTATCGCGCTGCTTCAGCGTTTTGAGGGAATTGACGATCTTCATGACCTGACGACCTGCTCGATGGATCGGTTGGTGGCGCGCCCGACTGCGCCGTCCGCGACCGACGGCGTATACAGCCAAACGCCCGCTGAACACAAGCCCCACCCGGGCGCTTGAACCGCCGTCCAGCCGTTTTTTGGGACAGGAGCCGAGATGGACTACGCGATTATCCCGGTGACGCCGCTCGAACAGAATTGTTCTCTTGTCTGGTGTCCCAAGACCAAGGCCGGTGCGCTGGTCGATCCCGGCGGCGAGGCGCCGCGACTGCTCGACGCGGTCGCCGCGCATGGCGTGCGCTTGGACCGGATCTTGTTGACTCATGGCCACTTCGATCATGTCGGCGGGGTCAACGATCTGGTGCACAAGACCGGCGTGCCGGTCGATGGCCCGGCGATCGGCGACAGGTTCTGGCTCGACAATCTGCCCGAACAATGCCGGATGTTCGGTTTTCCGCCGATCGACCCGGTGACGCCGACCCGCTGGCTCGCCGACGGCGACACCGTCGGCTTCGGCGAGGTCACTTTGACCGTGCTCGCCTGCCCGGGTCACACCCCGGGTCACATCGCCTTCCACCATCCGCCGTCCAAGCTGGCGATCGTCGGCGACGTGCTGTTCGACGGCTCGATCGGGCGCACCGACTTCCCGGGCGGCAGTTTCGACGCGTTGATCGGGTCGATCCGCGACAAGCTGCTGCCGCTCGGCGACGATACCGTCTTCCTGCCCGGCCACGGACCGCAGTCGACGATCGGCGAGCAGCGGCGGCGCAATCCGTTCATCGCGGCCTAAGACAAATCGGGGACGCTGCCCCCTCGCCCCCGCAAAGGGGCACCTTCCTTGACCCCCACACATTTACGGGGTCCAGGGGGCACCCCTGGTCAGGGGGTGTCGGGGGGTGAAACCCCCTGACCTGGGGGCGAAGCCCCCAAAACGTCGCAGCAGGCATCACGGCTTGTCCAGCCGCGGGAGACGAATCTCCGCGCGCGTGCCGCGCGGGAGCAACGGCGCCAGCGTGATCGTGCCGCCCGCTGCATCCACCAAAGCCTTGACGATCGTCAGGCCAAGACCTGTCGCACCGCGATCAGCGGCGGTGGTGAAGAAAGGATCGAAAACGCGCTCGACCTCAGCGGGCGCGATGCCGGGGCCGTCGTCGTCGATCGTCACCGTCGCGGCGGCGGGCGCGCGGCGCGCGCAGATCGACACGGCAATCGAGACCCGCGTGCCGCCGTGCTGGCGCACGTTCTCGACCAAGCCGGTCAGAATCGTTTCAAACGCATCGGGGCGCACCGCCGCCCGCGCCGTCTCGGCGGCCGGTGCAATGGTAAGCGTGATCGGCCCCTCGCCGCGCGCCACCGCACTTTCGACTGCCGCCCGGACCGCAGGCCCAAGCACGACCCCGGCGCCGAGTGCCGGCGCATCGGCCTCGGCGCGCGCCAAGGCCAGCAGGCGGTGCACCAAGCGCTCCATCTTCTCGGCATTGTGCGCGATGTGACCGACGAACCGGTCGCGTTCGCCGAGCGGCATCGTTGTGCCGTGATCGGTCAGCAGCTCGGCGGCGCCCTTGACGTTGGCGATCGGGGTCTTCAGCTCGTGGCTGATCCGCCGCGCGAAATCGCGCACCACCCGTTCGCGCGACCACAGACTGCGGGTCAGCGTCTCCACCGAGTCGGAGACGTCGCCGACCTCGCGGGTCATCGGCCAGCGCAGCGACCGGATCGCGCTGCGCTCGCCAAGCGCCGCTCGGCGCGCTTGGCGCGCCACCGCGCGCAGCGGCAGGGTGATCGCGAGACTGGTGACCAGCGCCACGCCGAGCATGATCGCCATCAACCCGAGCCCGAACATCACCAACAGATCCTGCTGGGGATAGAGCGCACCCAACAGGTCAGTGGGGGTCCGCGACAACACGACGGCACCGACCACCCGGTCGCGGTCGAGGATCGGATGCGCCACGAACACCCGCAACTGCGCGGCGCGGCTGATGCTTTCCAGCGGCGGTCGCGTCACCCCTTCGGGTTCGCGCACCCGCAACAGCGCGACATACTCGCCATCGAGCGCGCGCGCGACCTCGGGCCACCCCGACAGAGCGTGCCCCAGTTGGGTCCGGGTGGTCGCGACCACCACGCCGACTGGGTCGGTGACGCGGATGCCGGCCAGCGTGGTGCGTTGCGCTTCGCGCAGGATCGGGGTGATTGCGCGGCCGGCCCGTCCGGCCGCTGGCTCGGCCGGCTCGGGTGTGGGCGCGGTGTCCGGCGCCGGCGGCAAGGGGCGATCGCGGTTGAGATCGAGCCCCGGCGGCCGGGCCAGCCAGATCGGCGCCCCGAGCGCCGCTGCGGTCGTCGGACTGGTGCGCCGGCGCGCCGCCTCGCGCCGCGCCGCCGTCCGCACCGGGTCGTTGACCCGGATCGGTCGGCCGTAGTCGGCGGCGATCCGCCCGCCGGGCGAACTGCGGTGCAGCGCATCGCGATACACCGCCGCGACGAACGCCGCCTGCGCCGTCAGCTCGGCCTCGGTCTGGCGCACCAACTCGCTCTCGTACAAACGCAGCGCCCAGATGCCGCCGATCGGCAAACCCAGCACCAACCCGTGGACCAGCACGATGATCGCCCCGATCGGCAGCCGCGGGCCGCGCATCCGCCGGACCGCCGCCACCACCCGGCTCAACACGGGCCGAGCTTGTAGCCGACCCCGTGGACGGTCTCGATCACCCGGGCGCCGCGGTCGGCGAACTTGCGGCGAACCCGGCGGACATGGCTGTCGATCGTCCGGTCGGCGACCTGCTTGTCGATCGGGTAGGCCCGGTCCATCAGCTGGTCGCGCGACAGCACCAGGCCCGGCCGCGCGGCGAGCGAGGTCAGAATCCCGAACTCGGTCACCGTCAGCACCACCGGCTCGCCGGCCCAGGTCGCGGTGTGGGCGCCGAGGTCGAGCACCAGCCGGCCGATCGTCAGGGTCTCCGGGGCCGCGGCCGGCGCGGCCGCGCGCGCGGCGCCGAGCCGGCGCAACACCGCCTTGATCCGCGCCACCAGCTCGCGCGGGCTGAACGGCTTGGTGACATAGTCGTCACCGCCGACCTCGAGCCCGATCACCCGGTCGATTTCCTCGTCGCGCGCCGACAGGAACACGATCGGCAGGTCACCCAGCTTGCGCACCTCGCGGCACACCGCGACACCGTCCAGCCCCGGCATCATCACGTCGAGCACCACCAGGTCGGGCGGGGCCCGCCGCACCTGGGCGAGCGCCTGGGTGCCGTCGGCGGCCTCGGTCACCCGCCAGCCCTCGCGCTCGAGCGCGAACCGCACGATGTCGCGCAAACCCGCATCGTCGTCGGCGACCAGGATCTGAACCATCGGTGCTCCATTCACCGCATCGCTGGGCGCGAGGGTGTGTCCAAATCGAAACGCGTGCCAGCACGGCGGCGCGACCGCACCCCCTGATTTGCACGGCGTCTGCACAAGATTGCACGGACTTTCCCGGCCCCGGTCATCGCTCGGCTCCACACGGCGGGTAGAGATCGGACCGTCCTTATGACCGGTGCCGGGAGAGACCCGCCGTGAGCGCGCCAACCCCCTTGACCGTGCGAGCCGCGCAGACCGTTCGCGTCACCCCGCGGCGCTGCGCCGCCGTGGTCTTGGCGATCGGTGCCGCGATCCTGGTCGCCGAACCGATCGCGTGGCTGATCGAAACCTGGCGCGCCCCGGTCGATGCCGGGGCCGGGGCGGTCGCCGCCGCAGCGGTCGGCGCGCTCGCGCTGTGGAGCCTGTCCAGCCCGCGCCGGCCCGGGACCACCGGTGCCGGTGACATGGACTGGCGCCGCGAACTGGCAATCGGTCTGGTCGGCGTCACCGCGCTGGTGCGGCTCGGCGGGCAGCTGCTGGGCGTCCACGTCCTCTCGGCGTTGGCGTTGGCGGTGGATGTCTTTGCGTTGGCAATGTTGTTTGGCGTTGATTATCGATCACGGCCGCTGTCGCCGGGTTGGCTGGCGGTGCTGTTTGCCTGCGCCCTGCCGCTGGAGCGGATCGTTCAACGTCTGATCGGCTATCCGCTCCAGCGGCTGAGCGCTGAAGGCGCGTGTCTCGGCCTCGGCGTCGTCCACGACGACCTCGTTTGCGCCGGGGTACGGCTGACGCTCAGCGGCCAGGACGTGTTGGTCGATCTGCCGTGCAGTGGCGCCCGCGGGTTGACCCTGATGGTCACCCTGTTCGCCGGTCTGGCGGCGCTGGTGCGACCGCGCCCTGCTGTAGCGGCGCTGGGTCTCGTGACCGCGGTCGCGGCCGCGGTGGTCGGCAACGTCGCGCGGATCGTCGCGCTGGCGCTTGGTCTGGTCCACGGCCCGGCGCTCGGGATCGACGTCATGGCCGCGCCGTGGCACGACGCGATCGGGCTTGTCACCCTGGCCGGCGCCGCGCTCGCGCTGCTCGCATGGGCGGCCGCCGTGCGTCCGCTCACCGACACCCCCGGTGATCGCTGGCCGCCCGGCCGGTCGATCGGCGCCGTCCTGGCGGCGCGGCCGCTCTGGGTCGCCTTTGGGGTGCTGGTGCTCGCGGTCGGCATCGTGCGCTTACCGGCGCGCCCGGTCGATGTCGCGGCCCCCAGTTCGCCGCCGACGCTGCCCCATGTGCTCGCCGGCGAGCCGGCGCGGCCGGTCGCGCTCGGCGCACGCGAGCGCGCCTATTTCGCCCGCTACGGCGGCGGCGCGGTCCAGGTCGGCTATGGTGCCGCAACCGTTCTGGCGGTGCGCACCACCGCGCCGCTGCGTCACCTGCACGCGCCGGACGAATGCCTCGCCGGTGCCGGCTATGCCGTGCGCTCCCTCGGGCGCAGCTTCGACCCGCTGCCGACCGCCTGGTACCGCGCGACCGCGCCTGACGGTCGGGTCTGGCGGATCGCGGTCAGCTTCCTCGGCGACGACGGCACCCGTGCGGCCTCGGTTGCCGAAGCGGTCTGGCACTGGCTCCACCGCCCGGGCACCGGCTGGACCATGCTCCAGCGCGCCATGCCCTGGTCGATCCCGCCCGCCGCGCTCGGCCGGCTCGACGCCGGACTCCTGCGCGCGCTCGACCACCCGATGCCTGTCGCCGCGGCGTCCCCGGCCGCGGCCAGCCAAGGAGTCCCTTGACCGATGTCGCGCTTGCTTGCCCTTGGGGTCGTCGTCGCACTGGCGCTCGCCGCCGCCGCGGCCCACGCCGACACCCACCCGCCGACGGGAGAGTTGGTCGCCGAACACGACGGCCGGCGGATCTCTCTGCCCCTGTTGTCGATGACCGTCCATGCCGACGTCCTGGGCGATCTTGCCACGGTCGAGGTGACCCAGCGGTTCGTCAACCCGACGGAAACGCCGCTCCACGGCCGGTATCAGTTCCCGCTCAATCGCACTGCCGCGGTGTTCGAGATGGAGATGGTGGTCGGTGACGAGCGGGTGCGGGCCCGGATCGACCGGGTCGAGGTCGCCCGCCAACGGTTCGAGACCGCCAGGCGCGAGGGGCGCGCCGCCGCCCTGCTCGAACAGCATCGCCCCAACCTGTTCACCCAGGACGTGGCGCATCTGATGCCGGATCAGCCGATCACCGTGCGTCTGCGATATGTCCAGACCGTGCCCAAACAAGACGGCGCCTACCAGTTGGTGGTGCCCTTGGTGGTCGGTCCGCGCTATCGGCCGCGCACGCTCAGCCACCCGCTCGACGCCGGCAATCCAGCGACGGTCACCGCGGACGGCTGGCGGATCGGCGCGACCGATCGCATCCCGGCGGTCGCCGGCCACGACCTGCCAAGCGACGCGGTCGGCCCGCGGGTCACCGCGACCGCCCGGATCGCTGCCGGAATGCCGATTGTCGCGCTCGACAGCCCGAGCCATCGGATCACGGTGACCAGACCGTCCGAATCCGAGGACGCCGACCCAACGGCCACGGCCGCGCCGGCGCCCGCGCGGGGCGAGATCGCGGAGGTCCGTCTGACCGACGGCCAAATCGCCGACGACCGCGATCTTGTGCTGCGCTACGTGCTGTCCGCGCCGGAGACCCAGGCCGGCCTGCTCGCCCACCGCGATCGGCGCGGCGGCTTTTTCAGTCTGTTGATCGAGCCCCCGGCGGTTCCGGCCGAGGCCGAGATCAGCCCGCGCGAGCTGGTGTTCGTGCTCGACTGCTCGGGCTCGATGCACGGCCTGCCGATCGAGGCGTCCAAAGCCTTCATGCGCGCGGCATTGTCCAACCTGCGTGCGAGCGACCATTTCCGGCTCATCCGCTTTTCCGACCGCGCGACCGAGTTCGGCCGCAGTGCGCTTGCGGCAACCCCGGCGAACATCGCCCGCGGCCTTGCCTACATCGACCAGTTGGTCGGCAGCGGCGGCACCGAGATGACCTCGGGCATTCGCCAGGCGCTTGCCGGCACACCGCCGACCGGCGCGGTGCGCCTGGTGGTGTTCCTGACCGACGGCTACATCGGCAACGATCACGAGGTGATCGCGCTGGTCCAACGCCGGCTCGGCGCGGCGCGGCTTTATGCCTTCGGCGTCGGCACCTCGGTCAACCGGTTCCTGTTGGCGGCGATGGCGCGCGCGGGCCGCGGTTTCGTGCGGGTGATGGACCCGACCGAACCGGTCGACGAGGTCGCGCGCGCGCTCGCGGCGCGGATCGACGCGCCCGTCTTGACCGATCTTGCGATCGATTGGGGCGACGCCCCGATCGCCGCCGCGACCCCGGACCCGATCCCTGACCTGTTCGCCGGCGGCGCGGTGCGGGTGACCGGGCGTTACAGCCAACCCGGCACCCACCGGATCGCGATCCGAGGCCGCTCCCCGCAGGGTCCGGCCGAGCTGCCGCTGACCGTCACTCTGCCGGCGACCTCGGGTCCCGACAGCGACGCGGTCGCCTTGATTTGGGCGCGGTCGACGATCGCCGACCGGATGCACCGGCTGACCGCGGTTGTGCCGACCGACGACGCCGCCGAAACTGTGCGTGACCGGCTGCAGGCCGAGGTCACCCAACTCGGTCTCGATTATTCCTTGGTCACCCGCTGGACCAGCTTCGTTGCGGTTTCGGAGCGGATCGTCAACGCCGACCCGGCCGGCACGGCGACCCGCCAAGTGCCGCTGCCGCGGGTCGCCGGTGTCGGGCCGACCGCCTACGGGCCGGCCGGGGCCGGGCCGGGCGGGTTCAAGGGGCAGGCAACGCCGGAGCCGGGGACCGGGGCGGCGCTGCTTGCGCTCGCCGGCGGGGCGTTCGTGTGGTTGCGGCGCCGGCGAGCACGAGCGGCAGGGTGATCAGCTGCAATATGAGTGTTGGGTTTCCGCCCCAACCTCGCGGATCACCCCCAACCTCGCGGATCACCCGTTGGGGTGATAACCCCAACCATGACGTACCGTCGGCTTTCGCACCGGGCTTGCTTTTATGTCCAATCCCCGATCAACAGGAACGGCGACCAGAAGCTGGGGTGCGAGAACTCCCCGCTCGACAACAGGTCCGCCTGGGCCCGCTGCAGCGCTTCTGCCTTGGTCACCCCCGGCGCCTGTAGGAAGCGGTAGAATTGCGTGATCAGGCGCGCGGTGGCGTCGTCGCTGATCTGCCACAGCGACGCGAGCACGCTCCGCGCGCCCGCCTTGACCGCGACCCCGGCCAAGCCGAGCGCGGCGCGATCGTCGCCGGCGGCGGTCTCGCACGCGCTCAGGGTCAGAAGTTCGATCGGCTCGCTCCCGGGGCGACCGTATTTGATCAGGGCTTCCAGCTGGTTCATGTCCAACCGGCTGTCGTGGGTCAGGATAAAGCTGTCCTGGCCGTCACCGACAAAGACACCGTGCGAGGCCAGATGGACAATGCGGTAGTCACCGCTGCGGAACTGGCGTTGCAGGCTCTCGGTGGTGAAGGTCTGGTCCATCAGGACCGCGCCGCCCATCAGGTCGCGAACGGTGGTAACTTCGCTTTCGACCCCGGGCAGCGGGGGGAAGCCCTGGACGCCCTCGCTCAGGCCGGCCAGGAGAATGTCCTCGTCGGTCACCGGCGGCGCATCGCCCCGACCGGTACTCACCAGATTTACGGCGGGCGCCGTCGCGAGTGCGATGCGCTCGACCAGGAATTGTCTGCCGTCATGGGCGACCCCGAGCGGGATCGTGCGCAACGCGCCGTCGGGCACGAACACCAACGTGGTGGCGCCGCTGCGCGCAAGCAACGGTTCGATCGGCGCCACCAGCCAGTCGTAAAGAACCCGGCTTTCCGCCGGGACCGCCCCGATCTGATAAGCGGCCAAGCCCGCGCGCAAGCGTCGGGCGGCGTCGGTCAGGACGGCCGAGCGCCGGTTCAGCGTTACCTGCTCGATCTCGCCCTCAAGGCTCACCAGCAACTCGACCCGATCCGGCAGCAGGATCGGATAGAGAATGAGAGCGTTGTCCGCGATCTCGTCGATCGGGCGCTGGTACCCGACCAGGGTGGAGGCGCATTCGTCTTGGAAGTAATCTTCGAGCTCGGCGGACTTGAAGCGTTCGATTACGCCACGAGCGGCACGCCGGTAGCGGTTGGCCCGCGTCGGATCGGCGGCCGCCTGGCGCAGATAGAGATCCGCCAGCCCTTGATAGATTGGGCCCAGCTTAGCGCGCAGCACCGACTCGCCGGTGCGCGGGTCGAGGACCGGAAAATCGCGCCGGATCGCATCCAAGGTGTCAACCGAATCCCGGTAGGCGGCGATTGCCCGCGCCATGTCCCCGTTGCGCAGGTGGAGCCGGGCGAGCCGGGCGTGCCACAGATAGGATCGGTCGGGCGCATCGGCCGCGACGGCGTGGAACAGGGCTTGGCGGGTCAGGGTCACGGCGTCGCCGGTGCGGCCCTCATCCTCGGCGATCTGACCCATGTAGCCGAGGGCGTTGCTGAGTAGGCGCGGGTTGCCGAGCGCATGTCCAAGCTCGACCGCGCGGCCGATTGACTGTTCGGCAAGGCGGCGAAGGCGGGCGTCGCCGGATCGACGCAGGCTCAAGTCGTGGAGCAGGTTTCCGGCCCAGATGAACTGTCTGACCTTCGGCACGCCCAGCGGCAGGCGTTCGATGTGATCGAAGGCCTGCCTCACCCGCCGCTCCGCATCGGCGGGTCGGCCGCGGTCCATCTCGAGCCGAGAGGCATTGAGCTGGGCCCGGGCGACCAGACCGGGGTCGCCGAACGCGGTCGCCAGTTGGATCGCCTCTTCATAGTAGGGCAGCGCATCGACCTCGGACGAGGTCGCGAAAAGGTTGCCGATGTCGTTCAGGGTCCCTGCCTCGATGTCCCTGTGTCCGGCGGCGCGCGCCAGCTCCAGGCCCCGGGTCAGGGCGTCGGCGGCGTCCTTGGGTTGGTTGGCGGCGAGATAGGCTTCGCCGAGCCGGCTCGACAGGATCGCCTGCTGTCGTTGATCATTGATGTCTTCCGCCAGGGACCGGGCGCTGCGCAGGTCATCGATCGCCCGGGGCAGAAACCCGGACGCCCGGAGCGCAGCACTCCGGAGCACCAGCGCCTCGAGCGCAGCGCCACGGTTGCCGCGCAGGCGCTCGGTCCGAAGGCGCGCGGTGGTGTCCTCGATCACCTGGTCGTAGGCGCCGCCGCGAAGTCCGCCGGGCACCTCCTGGGTACGTGGGACGCCCGGCGGTGCCAGCGCAAGTCCGGTGACCAAGCCGACAACCAAAAGCGATCGCAACGCTGGCATGACCGTTTTCTCCCCGCGCCACCGGGCATGCGCCTGACGACCTCACCCCGATGAGCTTGCGATCGCCTTATGTCCCGCAACCGATGACCAAATGACCCGGTCCCAGCTGCAAGGGTGTCAAGGCTTGATCGGTCGGATAGAACGCCGTTTCCGGAGGCAGGCCCAAACCCGTCTCATCATTCACGAACCCGGGCAAGGGGGCCTCCGGCGCCCAGGGAAGGCCGCCCCGGCCCGCTGTCGTGATGCTGCTGCCCCGCCCGGCCGCTGCCGCGGCACACCGGTCGGTCAGCTCCGCGGCGGCATCGAGAAAGTCGGGATTGAGAACCACGAGGCCGCCGCTGACGTCCTCGGCCGGGGACGATATCGACACCGTGCCGGAGACGCCGAGCTTGGAGGACGCCTCGATCACCGAGTCTCTGTCACTGATCAGGTTGCCCGCGACGATGCTGATGTTGCCGCCATCGCCACCGACGGCGTTTGCGCGAATGGTGCTGTTCTGGAGTATCAGAAACCTCGGGTCGATGGAGATGTCCCCCGCGTTGCCGCGACCGCCCGCGACCGTCGTCGTCACCGAGCTGTCGTGTAGATCGATCAGTTCGATGACCTGAATGGTGATACCGCCACCATCGGCGGCGAGCGCCTCGACAGTGATTTCGGCACCGTCGGCAAGCGTGAGGGTCGGCGCGGTGACCGCCACCGAGCCTGCGCCCCCCGTCCCCTCGGACCGTGCGGAGATCCTGGACGGCCCGTCGTCGTCCGAACCGGCAAGTGCGATCTGTGACGCCCCCGTTACGTCGACACTGCCGCCGCGTCCGGTCGAGAAAGCCGACGAGGTGATCTCGCTTGCGCCACCGATCAAAATCGTGCCGGCGTCCACCGTCACCGAACCGGCGTCGCCTTCAGAGACGGTGTCGCTCGAGATCAACGCTCCCCCGACCAGCTGCAGGTCGCCCGCGTCCACCGTCACCGAACCGGCGTTGCCGTCCGAGAAGGTGCTGCTGGAGATCTCCGCTCCCGCGACGAGCCGAAGCTGGTCGGAAACCGAGACCCGCACCTCGCCGGCGTTGCCGCCGCTGCCGAAATTGGCGTCGCTTGAGATACCGGTGAAAGACCCGCTGGCGGCGTTATCGATCAACAGGCTGCCCGCGGTCACTGTCACCGAACCGGCGTCGCCTTCAGACCAGGTGTCGCTGGAGATCACCGCCCCCCCGACGAGCAGCAGCTGGCCCGCCACCATGACCTGCACCGCTCCGGCGTCGCCGCCTGCGTCGGTAGCGGCGTCGCTCGAGATACCGGTGGACAACGCGCTGTCCGCGCGATCGATCAACAGGCTGCCCGCGGTCACCGTCACCGACCCGGCCTCGCCGTCGGATAAGGTGTCACTGGAGATCTCCCCACCCGGGTCGAGCCGCAGCTGGCCTGCCACCGCGACCCGCACCTCTCCGGCGTCGCCGCTGGCGTCGGCATCGGCATCGCTCGAGATGCCGGTGAATTGCTCGCTGCCGGCGGAACCGATCGACAGACTGCCCGCGTCCACCATCACCGAACCGGCGTCGCCCCCGGCAAAGGTGCTGCTGGAGATCTCCGCTCCCGCGACCAGCTGCAGCTGGCCCGGCACCACGACCCGCACCACGCCGGCATCGCCGCCGGCGTCGGCATTGGCGTCGCTCGAGATACCGGTGAATGCCGTGCTGCCGCCACCATCGATCGACAGGCTGCCGGCGTTGACCGTCACCGAACCGGCGTCCCCCTCAGACCAGGTGTCACTGGAGATCAGCGCGTTCCCGGCGATCTGCAGGCTGCCCGCGTCCACCGTCACCGAACCGGCGTTGCCGTCGGAAAAGGTATCGCTGGAGATCTCCGCGCCGGCGACCAGCTGCAAATGGTCCGCCACCACCACCCGCACCGAACCGGCGTCGCCGCTGCTGTCGGACTCGGCGTCGCTCGCGATACCGGTGACGGACTGGTTGCCGGCACCGTCGATCGACAGGCTGCCTGCCACCACCGTCACCGACCCGGCGTCGACCCCAGACTCGGTGTTGCTGGATATCCTGGCGCCGTCGACCAACTGGAGGTGGTCGGTTACCGCTACATGGACCTCTCCCGGCGATGAACGGACTATGCCGGCCTGCAGGGTCAAGGTCCCGGACGTGACCGTGACGACTCCACCGGCAGATGCAAGGTTGAACTGGCTTGCATCGACGTCGGCCACAATCGATCCGTCACCATACTCCGGATGCGGTTGGTCGCGCGTGAGCGCAATATCACCCCGCCTTTCGACACCCTCCAACTGATGACTGTCCGAGGTGATCCTGATCGCCCCGGACGACTGGCTTGATGCCAGGGTTACATGGCCGCCCGGCGCCATCAAGTTGCCGTTGTGGATCGCGATATCGCCACCGACCACTGCCAGCGTTTGTTCAGGCGCGACCTCGAGAAGGCTGCCGTCGATCCGGATGTCGCCCGGTGACGCCCCAAGGAACCCGAACGCCTCGGGACTCGCAACGGTCAGACTGCTCGTGTTCGGTGCCGCCGCGCTGAAGCGGCTGCCGTCTTCGAACCGCACCTCATCGGCGGTCGAGACGTGGAACGACGCCGGGACATCAATCGACGCCTCCGGGCCGAACATGATGCCCGCCGGGTTGATGAACCAGAACCCGTCGCGGCCGACCTCCGCGCGGAGTGTGCCGTCAATGTTGGAGACATCGCCGCCTGTGACCCGGTTGATGACGCGGGCGATCGACTGGGGTCCGGTGAAGGTCGCGGTCTGCCCGGTCGCGATGTTGAATTCTTCGAAGCTGTGGAAGAGGTTGGTGCCCCGCACCGCTCCAAGCTCGCCGCCGATCTCGACCTGCTGTCCGGTGAGGGAGACGACCGGACCGACGGAACCATCAGTGATGATCTGAGCCCGAGCAACGCCATTGCTCAGCGCGAGCACGCTGAGGATCAAATAAAGGAATAACCTCTGCACACCCGCCTCCCGAAGGCTCATAACCCTAATGTATGTTGACAACGAAGCAATGGTCCAAGAAGATAGGTATTGAGTCGGAACCAGGTGATTAACCGATTCATTGGCGTTGGCGTGAACTTCGTCCACATACCCGTAACGCACCTTGTGGGCCAAACACTTTTTGGAGTTAACGCCCCAAAAGGTC
Organism: Azospirillaceae bacterium; assembly: GCA_028277115.1. GTDB lineage: Bacteria > Pseudomonadota > Alphaproteobacteria > Azospirillales > Azospirillaceae > JANQHG01. The sequence goes on along the minus strand of JANQHG010000033.1, from coordinate 22,028 downwards.
GAGCCATCGGATCGCCTACAACCATACCCTGGGGAACAGGCTGTCGAGACGCCGATCGTCCCGTACCAGACCACCGCCGAGCAGCCACTCCCGGTAGCGCACCAAGACCGCGCCGGGCCGGCCGGTCCACGCCGCGTTGACTTTTTGCGACCCGCGGGTGAGGAAAGCGTCGCGGCCGGTACTGTCGACCGCGACCACTTGGTGTCGTGCCGCCTGGGCGAACGCGAGGCTGGCCGCGGTCGCGAGTTTCGGCGCCGCGCCGCCGCGCCGCGCCAACTCGAGCCCGCTGAACACCGGGGCCGGCTCCGTCGGGGGCTCGTGGTCGGCCGCGACCGCGCGCAGGCGGCCGCCCCGCGCGATCACCACGACGCCGGCAAAGGCGTTGTCCGGCAGCCCGAAATGGCGGCTCCAGGCGGCGAGCGGCGCGTCTACCGGCGGGCCGGGCGGTCGCGCAACCGGGGGCGCGGACGCCGCCTCTGCCCCGTCGGCCCGTTCGAGCGCGCAAGCGAAGAAGCCGCCGGTGTCGGCGAGCTGCGGCAACAGCCGCACCGCGCCGGCAAGCCCGGGGTCGAGCTGCCGGCCGGTCCAGGCCGTGACACCGGGGCGGGTCGCCAAGCCGGCAGGCGCAGCCGCGACGACGCGGAGCACCCCGGGCCACCGGCGCAGCACGGTGTCGACCACCAACTCGTTCTCCTCGGGCGCGAAGGTGCAGGTGGCATAGACGATCCGGCCGCCCGGGCGGCACAGCGCGACCGCGCGCGCCAAGAGCTCGACCTGGCGCGCCGCGATGCGGGCCCGGGTCTCGGATGTGATCGTGCGCACCGCCTGGCCCGATTTGCGGACGGTCCCTTCGCCCGAGCACGGCGCATCGACCAGCACCCGGTCGAACCCGCGACCGTCGTCAGGAAACCGCCGTCCGTCGACGCAGGTTGCCGATACGTTAACCAGGCCGAGCCGGGACACCACCGCCTCGACCGGGGCGAGGCGATGCGGGTCGATGTCGTTGGCGATCACCGTGCCGCGGTTGCCGAGCGCCAACGCGATCCGCGCGGTCTTGTTGCCCGGCCCGGCGCACAGGTCGAGCACCCTGTCCCCCGGGCGCGCCGCAAGCAGCGGGTCGGTGATCAGCGCTGCTTCTTCCTGGGTGTGGCAAAGGCCGGCGCGATAGGTCCAATGGTGGCCGACCCGGGTTCCCGTCGGCAGGCGGAGCGCGCCGTCCACCCAGCCGACCGGCGTCGCCGGCACCCCGTCCTCGGCGAGCAGGGCGGCAACGGTCTCGGCGTCGGCGCGCGCCGGATTGGCCCAGATGCAGACCGGCAGCGGCCGGTGTGCCGCGGCGCAGAACGCGTCCCAGTCCTCGACCAGCGCGCGATAGCGCGCGAGCGCGGCAAGCCGCCGGTCCGGGTCGGCCGCCGGTGCCTGTCCGGTCATGCGTTGGGCGTCATTCCGCCGTCCTCCCTCGGGACCTCAATGGCCAACGCGCTCACAACGTGACATAAAGCGTTTGGTAAGCGCCGCGATCTTATAATACCGCGATCATGATCAGACGGAACGAGACCGGCAACGGACCTGACCGGAGGCCATGGCAGACGAGGGCATCCCACCACCCCGGACCGGCTTGCGAGCCGCCGCCGGGCCGAGCCGCGGTGACGACCGGCGTTGGTTCGCCCTGGTCGACGGCGACCTGCCGCCCGCAGACACCACGCGCTGGGTCGCCCGGCGCAAAACCGCGGTGGTCCACGGGGTCGGCCACGGTTTGATCACCTTGGACGAGGCTTGCCGCCGCTACCGACTGTCGATCGAGGAGTTCCTGTCCTGGCGCCGCCTCGCCGACCGTACCGCCGCGTCGGCGGCGCCTGGGCGGTCGCCCCGGCGCGCCACCCGGTCGCCGCGGTGACTGCCCGCGCCGCCGACACCCTTGACGCGGGACCCCGGCGGCCGACAGATCAGATCGATACCGAAACGGATCATGCGGCCGCGTGGATCCCGGCGTCGCGAATCGCCGGTGCGACCTGATCGGCGAACGCGGTGAAGTTGCGCTCGAACAGGCCGGCGACCTCGTGCGCGGTGCGATCATAGGCCCGCGGGTCGGTCCAGGTGTTGCGCGGGTTCAACACCTCGGTCGGGACCTCGGGACAGCCGTCAGGCACCGCGAGCCCGAACACCGGGTCCGGCCGGAGGGCGACGGTTGCGAGCCGGCCGTCGAGCGCCGCCCGGATCATCGCCCGGGTGTGGGCGATCCGCATGCGGTGGCCGACGCCGTAGCCGCCGCCGGTCCAGCCGGTGTTGACCAGCCAGCAGGTCGCGCCGTGGCTGTGCATCTTGTCGCCGAGCAGGCGGGCATAGACGGTCGGGTGGCGCGGCATGAACGGCGCGCCGAAACAGGTCGAAAAGGTCGCCTGCGGCTCGGTCACCCCCTTTTCGGTCCCTGCCACCCGGGCGGTGTAGCCCGACAGGAAATGGTACATCGCCTGGTCGGGGGTGAGACGGCTGATCGGCGGCAGCACCCCGAAGGCATCCGCGGTCAGCATCACGATGTTCTCGGGCACGCCGGCGATCCCGGTTGCGCTGGCGTTCGGGATCACCTCAAGCGGGTAGCTCGCCCGGGTGTTCTCGGTATAGCGGTCGTTGTCGAGATCGATCGCCCCGCTGTCGGGCGCGACCACGACATTCTCCAACACAGTGCCGAACCGCCGGGTCGCAGTGAAAATCTCCGGCTCGGCATCAGCGGACAGCCGGATCACCTTGGCATAACACCCGCCTTCGAAATTGAACACCGCGCGATCGGTCCAGCCGTGCTCGTCGTCGCCGACCAGGGTGCGCGACGGGTCGGCCGACAGCGTGGTCTTTCCGGTCCCGGAAAGACCGAAGAAAATCGCTGTGTCACCCGCCGCACCGACATTGGCCGAGCAATGCATCGGCATCACCCCGCGCGCCGGCAGCAGGTGGTTCATCACCGTGAACACCGATTTCTTGATCTCGCCGGCATACGAAGTGCCGCAGATCAAAACCCAGCGCCGCATGAAATCGACCACGATCGCGACGTCGCTGCGGGTGCCGTCGCGCTCGGGCTCGGCGCGGAAATCGGGCACCTGCAGGATCGTGAACGCGGGTTCGAATTGGGCTTGTTCGGCCGGCGGCGGCACGATGAACATGTTGCGGGCGAACAGGCTGTGCCAGGCGTGCTCGGTGATGATTCGGACCGCCATCCGGTGCATCGGATCGGCACCGCAATACAGGTCCTGGACGAATGCCTCGCGGCCCTGGAGATAGGCGCACGCCCGATCGAACAGGCGGCGCGCCGCCTCGGGCGCCATCGGTTGGTTGACCTTGCCCCACCAGACCTCGGCATCGGTCGCTTGGTCGCGCACGATGTATTTGTCGTTCGGCGACCGGCCGGTGTGCTGACCGGTCAGGACGACCAGCGCACCGCCCTCGGCCAACAGCCCTTCGTCGCGCCGCAGTGCCTCGCGGTACAGCCGCGGCACCCCAAGGTTCCAATGGGCGGCGGCAAGATGCACGATCCCGCCTTGGTCGAGCCCGAAACGGCTGACGGTCGGTCCGAGTGTATCCACGTCTTACGTCTCCTTGGTCGCGGCGTTCAGGGGCGGCGACGTCGCCGCCGCCGCAAGCGATGAATCGGTGACGCCGGCGTCCGACCTGCCGGTCGGCGCCGCGGCCGCGCCCGCCAGATCGGCGAGCACCGCCAGCCCCGACGGCACCGCCGCCGGGTCGGTCAAGGGGTCGGCAAACGCAAGCCGCGCCGCCACGGTGCCGGCGCGCAGGTCACAGCCGTCGGGATCGACCCCGGTGATCACCGGCGCCGTACCGGCACCGCCGCACAGACCGGCGGCGCGCGCCAACGCCGTGATCAAGCCGGGGTCGGTCGTCGCAAGGGTCTGCAGCAACTCGGGCTCGGCCTCGGCGAACCGCGCGGCGACCGCGGCCGGGATCAACAGGGTCTCGGGCGCGAGATCGACCACCCGGCCGAAGCCAGCGATCAGGCGGGCCGTTTCGATCTCGATCCGATAAAGTCGCATGTCCGCCCAGCCGAGCCACGCGGCCGAGGCGGGATGGCGCGCCGCGAGCCGTCGCCCGGGTCCGGCCCGATCGGCGGCGATCGCGCGGCCGCACAGTGACAGTCGCGGGTCGCCGGCCGCGCCCTCGTCATCGCGGTCGCGCACGCCGTCGACCAGGAGACCGAGCCGCGACTCGGCTTCGAGGTTGCGGCCGTGCAGCGACAATCGTGACACCAACAAGAGCGGTGCGCCGTCCTGATCGCTGGCGGCAACGCCCAGGGTCGCGGTCGGCCAGCCGTCCGCCGGGCGCAGGCTGGCGATCGCGGGCGGACGGCCGAGCCGGATCAGATGTCGGGCCAACCGGGCGGCCGGCATCCCGGCCGCTCGGGATCGTGGGTCGGGGCGAACAGGCGGGTCGGCGGTCATGGCGCGGACCGATCGGTCGGCCGGCCGCGGCCCGGAGCGTCCGCCGGCCGGCAAGCGCGGGGCCGCAGCGGTCGCGCGGCAGGGGGTGATCGCGGCCGGCTCATGGCCGCCGTTCCGGGGACGGCCGTCCCGCGCTAAAGTCGGCGCCCGGGTTCAGAAGACCACCGACCGCGCAGCCGGACCGGTTCCCACCGTCCCGATCGCCCCGCGCGGTCGGCACACCCGACCAGCGGTTCCCTCGGGCACCGGATTGGACCAAGCACGGCACGGAGCGACGGCAGGATGTGCGGGCCATGGGGACTGGCGGACCACGGGGCCGGCAGTCATATTGGCAAATCGCGCGGCCTTCGCGGAAGCAAAAAACCGGGACGACCGACCATCGCGCCCCCGCCGGCCGGCGTGGGCGCCGGCCGGCGATCACGAAAGAGGTGATGCATGGTGCAGACGATCGCGTTGGTCGACGATGATCGGAACATCCTGACCTCGGTCTCGATCGCGCTCGAGGCTGAGGGGTTCGAGGTTCGAACCTACGGCGACGGCGCCGAGGCGTTGCGCGGGTTGACCCAGAAACCGGCGGATCTGGCGGTGCTCGACATCAAGATGCCGCGGATGGACGGGATGGAGTTGCTGGCGCGCCTGCGGCAAATCTCCGCAATGCCGGTGATCTTCCTGACCAGCAAGGACGACGAGGTCGACGAGTTGATGGGTCTGCGCATGGGCGCGGACGACTACATCAAAAAGCCGTTCTCGCAACGCCTGTTGATCGAACGCATCCGGGCCCTGTTGCGGCGCGACCAATTGACCGGCCCGCGCGCGACCGAAGACCCGGCGGCGGTGATGGTGCGCGGCGATCTCTCGCTCGACAGCGCCCGCCACGCCTGTACCTGGCGCGACCAACCGATCGAGCTGACCCTGACCGAGTTCCTGTTGGTCAAGGCGCTGGCCAGCCGGCCGGGCCACGTCAAAAGCCGCGACCAGTTGATGGACGCCGCCTACGGCGAGCATATCTATGTCGATGACCGGACGATCGACAGCCACATCAAGCGGCTGCGCAAGAAGTTCAAAGCGGTCGATCCCCAATTCAGCCAGATCGAAACCCTTTATGGCGTCGGCTATCGTTACAAGGAAGCTTGACCGCGGGCGGCCCGCGCGCGACGGCGCCGCGACCCCGGTCGCCCGCCCGGCCGCGGGCGGGGCCGGGCGACCACGCCGCCGCGGCGGGCCGTCGCCCTTGTTGCTGCGCATCCTGGCGGTCAATGTGCTGGCGCTCGCGATCCTGGTCGGCGGGTCGCTCTATCTCGGACGGTATCAGCAGAGCCTGATCACCGCCGAACTCGACGCCCTGACCGTCCAGGCGCGCATCTTCGCCGGGGCCTTGGCCGAGGGCGCCTTGTTCTTCGGCCAGGGCAACCGCGACCAGCTGTCGCCGGAACTCGCGCGCGACATGATGCGCCGGCTGGTCGAGATCACCAAGGCGCGGACCCGGCTGTTCGACCCGGGCGGTCGGCTGATCGCCGACAGCCGCGACCTTGCGGGTTCGGCGGAGATGATCCAGGTCGAACCGCTGCCGCCGCCCGAGGCGCCGAGCCCGGTCGCCGGTCTGCTCGAATGGGCCTATGACCGGGTGATCGACTGGCTGCCCGGACGCAGCGGCCTTGCGGTCTACACCGAGCGCGCGGCCCAACGCGCCGAGCATTACCCCGACGTCCGAGTCGCGATGACCGGCGAGGCGAGCGCCTCGGTGCGTTCGACCGGGGCCCGCGCGATCGTGCTCGAGGCCGCGGTGCCGGTCCAGCGTCTGCGCCATGTCCTCGGCACGGTCTACATGTCGCGCCCGGGCGACGACATCGACCAGGCGCTCCGCTCGGTCCGGCTCGACATCATCCGGGTGTTCGGGGTCGCGCTCGCGGTCACCGTGTTCTTGTCGCTTTATCTGTTCGGCACGATCGCGCGCCCGGTGCGCCTGCTCGCCGAGGCGGCCGAGCGGGTGCGCCGCGCCCAGGGCCGCCAGCATGTGATCCCGGATTTCTCGCACCGCCACGACGAGATCGGCGACCTTTCGGTCGCGCTCGGCGAGATGACCGCGTCCTTATGGAGCCGGATGATGGCGATCGAGCGGTTCGCCGCCGACGTCGCCCACGAGATCAAGAACCCCTTGAGCTCGCTTGCCAGCGCGGTCGAAACCGTCACAAAAGTTTCGGATACGGAACGACGAGACCGCCTGATCGCGGTGATCCAGGACGACGTTCGCCGGCTCGACCGGTTGATCACCGACATTTCCGGCTATTCACGCCTTGACGCCGAGTTGTCGCGGATCGAGCCCGAACCGGTCGATCTTGCGGACCTGCTGCGCGCCCTCCTCGACCTCCATCAAACCGCGCACCCGCTCGACGATCCCGGGCAGCCGACGATCACCCTCGACGCCGACGAGAGCCGGTCTCTGGTGGTCCACGGGGTCGGCGATCGCTTGTTCCAGGTGTTCCAGAATCTGCTTGCCAATGCCGTGTCGTTCGCGCCGGCGGGCTCGACCGTGCGTCTGGGGGTGGTCCACGAGGGCAACGAGATCGTGGCCACGGTCAGCGACGACGGCCCAGGCATCCCGCCCGACAAGTGTGAGGCGATCTTCGACCGCTTCTACTCCGAGCGACCGGCCAGCGAGAAGTTCGGCACCCACTCCGGGCTCGGCCTCAGCATCTCGCGCCAGATCGTCGAGGCGGCCGGCGGCACGATCACCGCGACCAATCGGACGGACGGCAGCGGCCGGGTGGTCGGTGCGACCTTCACGGTACGGCTGCCGGCGCCATGACCGCGAACCCGAGCGGCCGTGCGCCCGACCGCGTTCCCGACCTTGACGCGGCGGGCAACTGCCCTCACGTTTCGGCGGCCGACGCGACGGCGCGCGGTGTCGGGATGCACGCGACCTGCGTTGCGATCGGCGCGGCCGGGGTCTTGATCACCGGGGCGTCGGGGGTCGGCAAATCGGATTTGGCGCTGCGCCTGATCGACGCCGGGGCGTCGCTGGTCGCGGACGATCGGGTGGAGCTGCACGACGATGGCGCAATCGTGCGCGCGCGCGCCCCGGCCGGTTTGGCAGGCCTGCTCGAGGTCCGCGGCCTCGGCTTGGTGCGCCTGCCCTTTTTGGCCGAGGCGCCGGTGCGGCTCGCGGTCCGCCTGGTCGCTGCCGCCGAGATCGAGCGTTTGCCCGATGCCGAGCGGATCGCGCTCGGCATCGGGCAACCGGTGCCGGCGCTGGCGCTGTGGGCGTTCGAGCCCGCCGCCCCGGCCAAGCTTCGCTTGGCGCTGGCAAGCCTGGCCGGCACCGTCGAGCGGGTCGAACCGCGCTGGCAATGACCGCCGACTGACCGGGTGGCAGGCTGATGTCCGCCCCGCGTGACCGGCCGGTCGAGGCCGGCGGCCGTCGTCCGCTGGTCTTGGTGACCGGTCTGTCGGGGGCGGGCCATTCCACGGCGCTCAAGGTGCTCGAAGACCGGGGATACGAGGCGGTCGACAATCTGCGGCTGTCGTTGATCCCGATCCTGGTCGCCCAGGCCGACGGCCGCGGCCGACCGTTGGCGATCGGGATCGACAGCCGCACCCGCGACTTCGACGCCGACACCCTGGTCGCGCGGCTCGAGGTGTTTCGCCACGACCGTGCCTATGACACCCGTCTGTTGTTTCTGGACTGCAACGACGAGGTGCTGCAGCGCCGGTTCACCGAGACGCGGCGGCGCCACCCGCTTGCGGTCGACCAACCGGTGTCGACCGGCATTGCGCGCGAACGCGCCCTGTTGTCCCAAGTGCGCGAGCGCGCCGATGTGATCATCGACACCTCGGAGTTGTCGATCCACGATCTCAGGCGGCTGTTGGTCGGCTACTTCCCGTTGGAAGCGGCCCCGGACCTGATGGTGTTCGTCACCTCGTTTTCGTTCAAGCGCGGCCTGCCGCGTGAAGCCGACCTGGTGTTCGACGTCCGCTTTTTGACCAACCCGCATTGGGACCCGGCGCTGCGGCCGCTCGACGGCCGCGACGACGCGGTTGCGGCGCGGGTCGAGAGCGACCGCGATTTCGCCTTGTTCTTCGAGCGACTGACCCAGCTGATCGGGCCGCTGTTGCCGCGGTACCGTCAGGAGGGAAAGAGTTATCTCACGATCGCGGTCGGGTGCAGCGGCGGCCGTCACCGCTCGGTGTTCGTCGCCGAGCGGCTGGCTCAATGGCTTCGGGACCAGACGGTTCCGGTCGGTCTCAGCCACCGCGAGCTCGACACCGGCGGGCCGCACCGGGCGGGCCGTGCCCCAGTCGCCGATGCCCGGGGTTAGCGCCGGAGTTCGGCCGGACGGCCGTTGTCAGGGGCGCTGCCCCCGGCACCCCCGGGTCGGGGGGTGAGCCCCGCTGACCTGGGGGCGCCAGCCCCCAACACCTCGCAACAGGTGTCGGCCGCTCGTTAGCGCGTGTGTGCGCCGAACAAAGCGTGGTACGGTCGGGGCGCGGGCGCGCGGGCGCGCGACGGCATGGAAACACCGATGATCGGACTGGTTTTGGTGACACATGGCCGGTTGGCCGAGGAGTTCATCCACGCCCTCGAGCATGTCGTCGGCCCGCAGGAACGCATCCGGGCGGTCTGCATCGGCCCGGACGACGACATGGAACAGCGCCGACGCGACATCCTGGCCGGCATCGAAGCGGTCGAGGCCGGCGACGGCACCGTCCTTTTGACCGACATGTTCGGCGGCACCCCGAGCAACCTGGCGATTTCGGTGATGACCCAAGGCCGGGTGGAGGTGATTGCCGGGATCAACCTGCCGATGCTGATCAAGCTCGCGAGCGTGCGGGCGTCCGAGCCGCTGGCCAAAGCGGTGACGGCGGCGCGCGACGCCGGGCAGAAGTACATCAACGTGGCGTCGGCCCTGTTGGCCGAAGGATAAGCCTATGGCGGCACGGGACATCGATGCCGCGCCGGACGGCGCGCCGGCGACCGAGGGCAGCTGCCGCGTTTCGGACGGCGGCGCCGAGTGCACCGCGACCGTCGTGATCACCAACCGCCGCGGGCTGCACGCCCGCGCCGCCGCCAAGTTCGTCAAGCTTGCGGTGCGCTACGGCTGCAACATCGAGGTCCGGCGCCAGGACACCGCGGTGTCGGGCTGTTCGATCATGGGCCTGATGATGCTGGCTGCCGGACCGGGCTGCCTGCTCGAGATCCGCACCACCGGGCCGGAAGCGGACGACGCGCTTGCCGCGCTCGTGGACCTGGTCCGCCGCGGGTTCGATGAAGACTGAGTTCGATGACGATTGATCTCGGGGCCGGGGGCGACCTGATGGTCGATGCCGAGCGGGTCAGCCGCGGCGTCGGCGTCTCCAAAGGCCTCGGGATCGGCCCGGCATATGTGATCGAGGGCGGAACGGTCCAGGTGCCCGAGTACCGGATCGCGCCCGACCATATCGAGGCCGAACTTGCCCGGTTCGACGACGCGGCTGCCGAGGCGCGCCGGCAGATCACCGCGCTCAAGGCCAAGGCGACGACCCTGCCGGACGCCGCGTCGGAAGAGGTCGGGTTCCTGCTCGACGCCCATCTTGCGATGTTGGAGCGGTCGCGCCTGATGCGCGGGGTCGCGCGTCGGATCGCCGAGGACCGATCGAACGCCGAGGCGGCGGTCGATGCCGAGGTCGGCGCGATCACCCGCTCGTTCTCGGCGAGCCGCGACCGCTATCTCGCGACCCGGGCGGCCGACGTCCGCGAGGTCGGGACCCGGCTGGTGCGCAATCTGATGGGCTGCGAGCCGACGGCGCTTGCGATGCTGCCGCCTGGCGCGGTGCTGGTCGCCGAGGAGCTGAGCCCGGCCCAGACCGCCTTGCTCGACCCGGCCCGGGTCGCTGGCCTTGCCACCGTGCTCGGCGGTGCCGAGGGCCACACCGCGATCATGGCGCGCTCGATGGGCGTGCCGGCGGTGATCGGGGTCTCGGGTCTGCTGGCAAGCGTGCGTTCGGGCGACATCGTGGTGGTCGATGCCGACGCCGACCGCGTCTTGGTCAACCCGTCGGCGGCGACGCTTGGCGCGTGCCGCCGGCGCCAGGATGCCGACCGCCGGGCGACCGAACAGCTGCAATACCTCGCCGAGCTGCCCGCGATCACGGCAGACGGCGTCGAGGTCGGGATGTACGCCAACCTCGAGTTCGGGCGCGAGGTGCCTGCCGTGCGCGCGGCCAACGCCGACGGCATCGGCCTGTTGCGCACCGAGTTCATGTTCATGAACCGCGCGACCTTGCCGAGCGAGGACGAGCAGTACGAGGCGCTGCGCGAGATCGTCACCGGCATGGGTGGCCGTCCGGTGACCATGCGCACGCTCGACGTCGGCGGCGACAAACTTGCGGCGTCGCTGGCCAGCCGTCTCGGCCACCCGGTCAACCCGGCCTTGGGTCTGCGCGCGATCCGGCTCGGCTTGCGCGAGCCGCGTCTGCTCGAAACCCAACTGGCGGCGATGCTGCGGGCGGCCCGCCACGGGCCAATCCGGATATTGTTGCCGATGATCTCGTCGATCGACCAGGTCCGACGGGTGCGCCGGCTGCTCGGGATTGTCGCGCGCCGGCTGCGCCGCCATCGGGTCGCCTTCACCGAGCCGCTGCCGCCGCTCGGCGTGATGATCGAGGTGCCGGGGGCCGCGCTCGCCGCCGACGCGCTCGCCCGGGTTTCGGATTTCTTTTCGATCGGGACCAACGACCTGACGCAATACACGCTGGCGATCGACCGCTGCGACGAGCAGGTCAAGGCGCTGTACGACCCGCTCCATCCGGCGGTGCTGCGGTTGGTCCAGTTCACGGTCGAGGCGGCGTTGCGCGCCCGGCTGCCGGTCGACGTCTGCGGCGAGGTCGCGGGCGACCCGCGGTTCACCGCGTTGTTGCTCGGGCTTGGGGTGCGCGAGCTGTCGATGGCGCCGCGCGCCCTGCCGATCGTCAAGCAACGAATCCGCGCGCTCCGGCTCGCCGACGCGGTCGCGCTCACCGACGCGGTGATGGCCGAGGCGGACCCCGGACGGATCAAGGCGATGATCGACCGGGCGGACGCCGAGGCGCTCGAGCGGTTGGGGCTCTCACCCCAACCGATCAGATGACCCGGTTGCCAGCGTCCGGCGCGCTGGAGCTTGCGGTCGATGGAATGACAGGCAAATATACTTTTTCTTACCTAGATGCTGATAGCTTTATGTCATATATCAAATCCGATTGTTTGATTCTGGTTATCCATGCCTGAGGCAGCTGTTCACAGATCCTGTAGGTTGGGGCGATCGGCCGGCACGGTCTGCCTGTTTGCATCGCCGGTGGCGGCCGATCGCCCCAACATCGGCGGTTCAGCTTTGCGGCACCGTCGATGTCGGGGCGCGGGCCTGGGACAGGGCGCGCCCGATCGACCAGGGTGCGGCCCGCGCCTTGTGGCGCGCAATCTCGGCGGCGATCGAGCGGATATGACATCATCCCGATCCGCGGCCGACCCGCCGGTGCCTACCCGAACGGCAAGGCGGCCTGCGGGTGTTCGGGCGGCACCTCGAGCTCGTGGCTGGCGATCACCGCCACGCCGGCGCGACCCGCGAGCCGGCGCACCGTCGGGTCGTCGGAATGGATCGCGCTCGCCCCTTCGACCTTAGCGATCGCGACCACCTGGCGCGCCGCGGTCAGCGCGGTCCCGGGCGCCTCGCCGAGCACGGCGATCGCATCGCGCACCGCGGCCGCGGTCTCGACCGCGGCGCGCTGGTCGAAATCGACCACCCGAAAGCGCGCCGACCGCTTGATGATTTCGAGATAGCCGGCACCGGCCTGCCCGGCACCGATCAACAGCTCACACAACACCGGGGTTGGCACCAGAATCTTGGCCCGCGACGCCTCGAGTCGCGCCACAAGATGGTCGAGCCGGTCGCGCAGCCGCACCAGCGGCGCGCCGGTCGCGGGGTCGTTCGGCGGGCTCGCCTCGGGTGCGAGCAATAAAACCAGCATCCCGGTATCGAACACCACCATTCGTCAGCCCCCTTTTCGCGGCGTCATGCGCAATGCCGAGACCAAGGCGTGGGCCCGCTCGGCCGCACCCCCGGACCCGGCGCCGGGCCACTCGGCCCCCCACCAATCCGCCGGCGTCGCCGCGGCGCGCAGGTGGCCGACCTCGGTCGCGAGCGGCCGGTCGTCGAGCGTGACGAAGTCGGTGATCAGAAACCCGAGCCGGGTCCAGCTACCGTCGTCGCCGCGCTGCCAGCGTCCGGTGCCGAACACCCGCAACAAATCGCGCCGGTAATGCGGGGCGAGCCGGAGCGCCAGCGGCTCGGTGGTCGCACAGATGTGCACCCGGTCGCCGTCGCGCAGATGGGCCGGGATGGTCTCGTCGCTGCGCCCGCCGAGCCGGATCAACACGCCGTCGAGCGACCCGGCCTGGCGGACCAAACCGTAGCGCAGCCGGTCGCCGCGGCTGCGCCCCGGCACCACCAACAAGCTGTCGTCGTCGTCGTCGAGCAGGACGCCGATCGCGTGATCCTCGGCCAGGCGATCGTCGAGCGCATCGAAGGCCGCCAAGGCCTCGGCCGCCCCCTCGCGCCGGATCATCGCGGCGAGCCGCGCGCGTAGCGATGGTTCGGCCGCCGCCGCGACCGCGATCACCAGGGTCAGTTGGCGGGCGTCGAGGCGCCGGAACCGCACCTCCTCGTCGTGACCGAGCAGCGCCGCCAGCGCCGTGAGATAGCTCCCGAGGCGGCCCATCGGGATGGTGTCGGGGGTAAACGCATCGATGCGAAAGCGCAGCGACCAGACGTCGTCCATAGAGCAGGTGCCCTCGGGTCGCGAGGTGGTCGGGTGTGACCGAGACGGCGGCGTTTCGTAGCACGCGCCCGGGGGTGGCGAGAAGACGGCGGCGAGGATTTTTGCGGCCGGCCCCCCGCGTGGGGTCAGCGCCGCGGCGGCCAAGCCAGCGTCGGCCGGACCTCGGCGGCCCTCTCGAGCCCGCCGCCACCCAGCATCCGCGCCAACGGCGACTGGCGGCCGACCAGCACCACCACCCGGCCGCCCGCCCCGAGCGGCCCGACCAGATCGCGGTCCGAGCGGACCTCGACCAACATTGCCCCCTGCGCATCGAACCCGGCGGCGACCACGGCGTCAAGCCGGACCGGCCGCCCGTCGGCGCCGGTGATCTCAAGGTGTGCGGGTTGGCCCGGATTGACCCGCCGCCGCGCGTCGGGCGAAAAACCGACCCGCAGTATCTGCACCGGCCCGGTCTCGTAGCGGCTGACCGGTCCGGTCTCGACCCGCCACGCGCGCGACGGCGCCGTCCCGACGAGCGTGATCCGCCGGCTGGCCACGGTGTGCGGCAGCGACTCGGTGAACGCCCAGGCGAGCCATAGCCCGACCACCGCGGTCGCGCCGAGCAGCAGACCCGCCGGACGGACCGGGCTGTCCGCGCCAAGCGCCCGGGTGGTCTGCGCGAACCGCTGGGCCACCGCCGCCCCGCCCGTCCGACGGCTCAGCCGGCCTGCTTGTCGAGGGCGCGCAAGATCGCATCGCCCATCACGGTGGTCGAACACCGGGCCATCCCGGGCGACATGATGTCGGCCGTGCGCATGCCGCCCTTCAGCACCGTGTGCACCGCGGCGTCGATCGCGTCGGCCTCCGCCGCCAGGTCGAACGAGTAGCGCAGCATCATGGTGAAGCTGAGCAGGGTTGCGATCGGGTTGGCGATGTCGCGCCCTGCGATGTCTGGCGCCGAGCCGTGGACCGGCTCGTACAGCGCGCGCCGCCGGCCGGCCGCGTCCGGTGCGCCGAGCGACGCCGACGGCAGCATGCCGAGCGAGCCGGTCAGCATCGCCGCTTCGTCCGACAGCATGTCGCCGAACAGGTTGTCGGTGACGATGACGTCGAATTGGCGCGGGTTGCGGACCAACTGCATCGCGCAATTGTCGGCGTACATATGGGTGAGCTCGAGCGCGGGGAACTCGTCGGCGTGGACGCGGGTGACCTCCTCGCGCCACAACACCCCGGTCTCCATCACATTGGCCTTTTCCACCGAGCACACCCGTTTGCCCCGGCGTGCCGCCAACTCGAACGCAACCCGCGCGACCCGGCGAACTTCGCTGCTGGTATAGACTTGGGTGTTGACCGCCCGGCGTTCGCCGTCGCCGAGATCGGCGATGCCGCGCGGCTCGCCGAAGTAGACGCCGCCGGTCAGTTCGCGCACGATCATCAAGTCGAGGGCGCGCACCAACTCCGGCTTGAGCGGCGAGGCATCGACCAGCGCGTCGATCACAATCGCCGGGCGCAGATTGGCGAACAGCGCGAGCTCCCGGCGCAACCGCAACAGCCCGGCCTCGGGCCGCCGGTCGAACGGCATGCCGTCCCATTTCGGCCCGCCGACCGCGCCGAGCAGCACCGCGTCGGCCGCCAGCGCCGCCTCGAGCGTCGCATCCGACAAAGGCACCCCGTCCAGGTCGATCGCCGCACCGCCGACCGGACGCTCCTCGATCACGAACGCGAAACCGCGGCGACGCGACAACCAATCGATCACCCGCCGGACCTGGCGGACGACCTCGGGGCCGATGCCGTCTCCAGGCAGGATCAACAGCTTTCGTTGGGCGGGCATTTCATGCGCGGGCATTACGCATGCACTCCAGGTGAGGTCGTTTCAGAAACTGGAATGAGCTTCCAAAGACGATGTACTCCCTCCCGAGAGCGAGCGCAAACCCTTCGTTTAAAGTCGTTTCGAGCCCAAGGCGAACGCCGCCGGTCAAGGCCACAGCCAGGGTTGGTTTTGTTTCTGCTGCCCTTCAAATGCCTCGATTGCTGGCAGCTTCTGTAACGTCAAGGCAACGTCATCAAGTCCATTCAATAGGCAATGCTTGCGGAACGGATCAATATCGAATCGGATACACCCGCCGTCCGGGCCAGTGATCTCTTGGCGCTCAAGGTCTACCGTGACCGTGGCGTTGGCACCGCGTTCACCGTCGGCGATCAACCGGTCGACCTCTTGGCGCGGCAGCCGGATCGGCAGGATCCCGTTCTTAAAACAATTGTTATAGAAGATGTCGGCAAATGACGGCGCGATCACACATCGAATGCCGAAGTCGCTGAGCGCCCATACCGCGTGCTCGCGCGATGATCCACAACCGAAATTGTCATATGCGACTAAGATCTTGGCCGATCGATACGCCGGCTGGTTGAGAACGAAGTCGGCAGTCTCCGCGCGGTCCGGGCCGTGCCGCAACTCATCGAAGAGGAAACGACCGAGACCGGTCCGCTTGATCGTTTTGAGATATTGTTTCGGGATGATCATATCGGTGTCGACATTGATCATCGGTAACGGCGCCACAACGCCGGTCAACCGCGTGAACGCGTCCATTTCAGCCCTCCTCGCGCCGCCCCTCAAGGTCGCCGGCATCAATCAGCCCGGCCGGGGGCCGGCCGAGCGCTGGCAGCGGGTTCGGCGTCGATCAGCCGGGTCCGGTATCCACGCTCGGCGCATCCGTTTCGATAGCAGACCGGGTGGGTCGCTGGCGAGCCCCCGCGGCTGGCTTGCCAGACCCGGGTCAATCCCCTAAGGATCAGTGATGGCAACGGGACCAAAAGCCGGGAAGCTTGGCACCGACCGGCTGGAAGACGTGATCGATGCCGGATGACAGCTCGCACATCCTCTTGATCGAAGACGCAGCCCCGCTGGCGCGGGTCTATACCGAGTACATGCGGGCCGACTCGTATCGGGTGACCGCGGTCGCAACCGGCGCCGCGGCGCTGGCGGCGCTGGGCGAGGCCACGCCGGACGCGGTGGTGCTCGACCTCAAGCTGCCCGACATGGACGGGCTCGAGATCCTGCGCCACGTCCGCCGTCAAATGCCGGACACCGCCGTGGTCGTGATCACCGCGCATGGTTCGGTGAGCACCGCGGTCGACGCGATGCGCGACGGCGCCTTCGACTTCATCGTCAAGCCGTTCAATGCCGCGCGGCTCAACGTCACGCTGCGCAACGCGCTGGAACAGCGCCGCCTGTCGTCGATCGTGCGGCGCTACCGCGCCGACCTCGAGCGCGACCGTTTCTTCGACTTCATCGGCGCCTCGGCGCCGATGCAGGCGGTCTACCGGACGATCGAGCATGTCGCAACCAGCAAGGCGAGCGTGTTCATCACCGGCGAGAGCGGCACCGGCAAGGAGCTGGCCGCGGACGCGATCCACCGCGCCAGCCCTCGGCGCGCCGGCCCGTTCATCGCGCTGAACTGCGCGGCGATCCCAAAAGACCTGCTCGAAAGCGAGATATTCGGCCACGTCCGCGGCGCCTTCACCGGGGCGACCGGCGACCGGGTCGGCGCCGCCGCCGCCGCCGACGGCGGCACCTTGTTCCTCGACGAGGTCTGCGAGATGGCGCCGGACCTCCAGGTCAAGCTGTTGCGCTTCGTCCAGACCGAGACGGTCCGCCCGGTCGGCGGCATGCACGCGGCGCGCGTCGACGTTCGCTTCGTGTGCGCAACCAACCGCGACCCCCGCGCCGAGGTCGAGGCCGGCCGGTTCCGCGAGGACCTCTACTACCGCCTCCATGTGGTGCCGTTACACCTGCCGCCGCTGCGCGAGCGCGGCGAGGATCCGTTGATCCTCGCCCGCCATTTCCTCAACGTCTATGGCAGCGAGGAGGGGCACCGGTTCACCGGCTTCGCGCCCGAGGTCGAAGCGCTGATCGCCCGGTACGACTGGCCGGGCAACGTGCGCCAGCTGCAAAATGTCGTGCGCAACATCGTGGTGTTGAACCCGGGCGGTCAGGTCGGCCTCGAGATGGTGCCGGCACCGCTCGACGCGGCCGCGGCCGGCGCCGACCGGCCCGCCGCCGCGGCCGCGATCGAGCCGCTCGCCGCGACCGCCCCGTCGCCGGCAGAGCCGCCCACGGACACCCCGATCAGACCGTTATGGCTGATGGAAAAGGAATTGATTCGCGAGGCGTTGCGGGTTTGCGACGATGATGTGCCGCGCGCGGCAAGCCTGTTGGAAATCAGCCCGTCGACGATCTATCGCAAGCTCCAGCTGTGGCGCGCCGAGGAGGGCCGCGGCCGGGGGTGACAAAGCGGCGCCGACGGCGTTTTTACCCGCGCCATCTCGACCCGAGCCACAGCGATCCCGACCCAAGCCTTAAGGGACAGACCGGCCGCATGACACCGACCGCCCCTCCAGCCCCACCGGAGACCGACCCGCCCGAGACCGCGCGTCTCGAGCGCACTCCCGACGAGGCCGAGTCGTCGGCGGTGCGCCGACGCCGGCTCCGGTTCCGGTCCTGGCATCGCGGCACCCGCGAAATGGACCTGGTGCTCGGCCGGTTTGCCGACCGCCATCTCGCCGCCCTGGATGCGGCCACGCTCGACGCCTACGAGGCCCTGCTCTCGGTGCCCGATCCCGAGCTCTACGGCTGGCTGACCGGCCGCGCCACGGTGCCCGCCGCCTACGACACACCTCTTATGCGTCACCTGATCGCAGCGGTCGCCGCTACGGTCACACTAAACCAAAATAACATTGCATCGGGATCATCTTTGGAGGACGCCATGATCTGGATCAATTCGCCGTCATCATCCGACCCGGCGACCGGCGACGCCCAGCGGGCCCACACCGCGCTCGCGGCGTCGACCGGTGCCGATGCCGCACGCGCGGGCGGTCTGACGTGGATCGACCGCGACGCGCGCACCATGCTGGACGCCGCCCGCGCCCTGATCGACGCCGACGGGCCCGACCAGCTGAGCCGAGCGCTCGATGACAACCTTCAGATTTGGGTTGCGATCCGCGCCGGCGTGAACAGCCCGGACAATCCCTTGCCCGATGACCTCAAAGACAGCCTGCGCCAGCTTGCGACCTATGTCGCAACCACGACCTTGAGTGCCGGCGAGGGCAAGTTGACCGCAGAGATGGTCCAGACGATGATCGACATCGATCTCAACATTGCTGCCGGTTTGACGCGTGGTCAGCAGGATCATTTGATCCGGGAACGCGCTTACCAACTGTGGGAGGCCGAGGGCCGCCCCGACGGCCGCGCCGAGGCACATTGGTATCGCGCCGAAGCCGAGCTCGACGCGCTGTTGCGGGCGTCCGGCGACCCGTGATCGCCCGCCCCCGGTCGCGCGGTGAGGGGGCTCCGGCTGCCGGCCCCCTTGCCCCCCCCACCTGGGTCGCCTCGACCGGGGCGGCCAAACAATCGCCGTGGTCGTGCCGCGCATCCCACTCGTTCACTCGGATATTCTCGCGCCGGCACTTTGGATTTAGTTTAATTCGAGGCCAAATCTCGGTCCAAGGTCTTAGGCACTGTTGCGAAGTTCTTTCGGGTGACCGCTTGCGTCACCCTAGACACTCGGCGTAGGCTGAATGGACTTGGACCAACGGGTGGCGTTACGGCATGCCGGACCGGCGTGCAGAACGACCCACCATGGCGGTCGGCGCGACCTCTTCAACCAGACAGGGGCTGCCGGCGATGACTGACACCACTCCGACCCACGCCGGGCCCGCGCCCGTGAGCCAGGCCGGCACCGGCGACGCGCGGCGATCGCTGCAGAAGCGCTTTTTGATCCTGGTGGGAACGGCGCTCGCCGTGCTGGTTGGCCTCGCGACCGCCGCGGTCGCCTGGCTGCAATGGACCCAGATGGTCCACAATGTGGAAGAGTTCAGTGACAATGAGTTGCACTCACTGCACGCCCTGATTGTCGAAGCGATGGCGATCCGGGTCGAGGATTTCGACGACATCGGGGTTCGGGTGTTCAACAACTGGTTCGACCGTCGCAACATCGACTATCCGGGCGAGGTGTGGAGCAGCTGGAGCGCGCCGGTGGTCGCCTACATGGCCGATGTCGAGCCCGACCGCGCCGCCAAGCTGCCACGCGACCCGGTCGATCAGGAGGCGCTCGCGACCGGTCAGATGGTCGGGCGGATGGAGGGCAACGTCTATCGGCGCAGCCTGCCGATCGTGCTCGGGGTGACCCCGGGGGCGGAGCAGGAAAACTGCCACGCCTGCCATGGTGCGATGGGGCTCGAGGACGGCGATGTGATCGCGGTGTTGTCGAGCGCGCTCGACCTCACCGCCAAACGCACACGGCTCGAGGCGATCGTGGCGGCGCTGATCGCCGCCGGCGCAATTTTGATGGTGGTCGGCGTGGCGCTGGTGCGCGTAACCCTGGTGCGCTCGGTCACCGGGCCGGTCGCGGCGATGACGCGGACGATGCGCCGGCTGGCCGGCGGCGACACCGATCTTGAGATCCCCGGCGCCGGCCGCGACGACGAGATCGGCGCGATGGCCCAAACGGTCGAGGTGTTCCGCCAGAACGCGGTCGCGCGCACCGCGCTGGAAGACGAGCGCGCGCGGGTGGCGGCGGCGCGCGAACAGCGTCTGGTCGCAATGCAGGCCCTGATCACCCGCTTCGAAGACTCGGTCGCCCAGGTGCTCGGCGGGGTCAGCGGCTCGACCGACCGTCTCAGCAGCACCGCCGACGAGATGACCAAGACGGCGCAAGAAGCCGCCAAGGGCTCGGACCGGACCGCAGAAGGCGCGGCGGGGGCGAGCGCCAGCGTCCAGACCGTGTCGGCGGCGGCCGAGGAGCTGAACGCCTCGATCGCGGCGATCAGCGGCGAGGTCGCCCAGTCCTCGGCGATGTCGAACGACGCGGTCGCGTCGGCCAAGACCTCGTTCGAACGGGTGCGCGAGCTCGAGACCGCGGTCGCGCGGATCGCCAATATCGCGAACCTGATCAACTCGATCGCCGGCAAGACCAACCTGCTCGCGCTCAACGCCACGATCGAGGCGGCGCGCGCCGGCGAGGCCGGTCGGGGCTTCGTGGTGGTCGCGTCCGAGATCAAGCAGTTGGCCCGGCACACGATGCAGGCGACGGTCGACATCGGCGGCTCCGTCAAGGCGGTGACCGACGGCACCGCGACCGCGATCGCCTCGGTCGAGACCGTGCTCGAACGCATCCTCAAGATCGATCACACCCTAAGCGAGATCGCCGCCACGGTCACCCAGCAGGAGGAGGCGACCCGCGAGATCGCGCAATCGTGCGACCGCGCCGCGGCCAGCACCCAACAGGTCGCCGACAGCATCGACCATGTCGCACGCACGGTGCACACGGTCGATGCCGCGAGCCATCAGGTCGCCGAGGTGATCGAGGACCTCGGCGCCCAGGCGACCAACCTCGACAGCGAGGTCCGCTACTTCCTCAACGGCATCAAGGCCGCCTGACGCCGCACGCCCGGTGCCGCCTCGGATCCGATCGGACCCAAGGCGGCACCGGCGTCGACAACCCGGGCGGGTCAGAACGGCCGATGCCCGACCCGGACCTCGGCGTGGCCGACCAGGCCGTCGCCGTCGCGGTCCAGGCGGTCGAACCGCCGGCGCTTGAACGCCTCCATCGCCGCTTGGCGCTCCGGGCTCTGGCCCTGCCCCATGCCCATGCGCACGGTCATGAACTCGGTCGACGGTCGGAAGGCGCATCGTCTCCCCCCATGTCCCCTTGGTGTTCGGTCTGGTCGTGCGGTTTTTTGGGATGCCCAGGGGACGCACGAGACCCGACCCGCACCTGCCGAACGGCGACGCCGCAGCCGAGCCGCACGGCAGACCGGCGCGGCGGTGCATCCACGTCCGTCGGATTTAATGTTTACTTGAGATACCGTGCACATTGTCGTTGAATTCAACGCACATGCGAAGCGCGTGCGGCAGCTGATCAACCGCCCCGCCGGATCGACCGTCGGGCGCGCGCCACGCGGACGACAAGGCGGAGAACGGCGGCGATGGAGGGGCAAAACGGCCTCGAGTGCGAGGGGACGGCTCGGCGTCGATTGATCGCAACCACGGCATTGTGCGGGCCACTTGCGGCCGTCGTTCTGGCGGTGAGCGTGCCGGCGCTGGCCAACCCGTCCGGGGGCGTCGTGGTCGACGGCACCGCGACGATCGAACAGGCCGGCCCCGGCCATCTGCGGATCACCCAAGGCTCGGACAAGGCGATCGTCGAATGGCAGTCGTTCGACATCGACCGCCATGAGCACACCGAGTTCCGCCAGCCGGGTGCGGACGCGATCGCGCTCAACCGGGTGGTCGGCCACGACGCGTCCGAGATTCTGGGCCGGCTCAGCGCCAACGGCCAGGTCTGGCTGGTCAACCCGAACGGCGTGTTCATCGGGCCGGACGCCCGGATCGACGTCGCCGGGCTGGTCGCGACCACCTCGGACATCCGCAACGACGATTTCATGGCCGGGCGCCACGTGTTCCATGACGACGCCGGGATGGCGCGCGGCACGGTGGAAAACCACGGCCGGATCACGATCGCCGACGCCGGGCTCGCCGGCCTGGTCGCGCCGGCGGTCGCCAACCACGGGGTGATCGCAGCCCGACTCGGCGAGGTCACGCTGGCGGCGGGCCGCACCTTTACGGTCGATCTTTACGGCGACCAGATGATCAACCTCGCGCTCGACGACACCGTGACGACCCGGATGCTGCGCCACGACGGCACGCCGGTCGACGCGCTGGTCGACAACACCGGCGCGGTGTTCGCCGACGGCGGCCGGGTGGTGATGACCGCGGCCGCGGCCAAGGGCGTGGTCGACCGGGTGATCGACACCTCGGGC
>JANQHG010000251.1 GCA_028277115.1 Azospirillaceae bacterium | reverse complement strand
ATACGGCGGTGCCGCCTGGCAACCGCCATCGCCCGGTCGCGAGGCGGCCTTGCCGGGTCGCCGGTCGGCCCCCATCCGGCCGCTGGCGCGGCCACCTTGTATCTCCGTGCTACCGCTTCGCTGCGTGAGCACAGTCGCTTCCCCCGCCTTGGGGCGCGGGGGAAGGAGATTTCGCCGCGCCGCTCGTCGGTGATTCCGCGAAACACCAACGCCCTTGCGGACGGCTGACCCTGGGGGCCAAGGGGGAGATGCTCGCTCCGTATTGGGTATTGAGAATGAGTCGCATTTGCAGTACCATCCTTTGGGTGCAGGAGACAGGAGCGAGGGCCCCAACCTCAGCGACCGCGCTGGAAGGCGGTGTGTCCTCCGCTGAACACGGTAAAGGAATCGCTGAATGACAACGTCTGTCACGGTGGTGTACGGCTCCCTCAGCGGAACAACGAAATCGATTGCATCCCGAATTGCCAAAAGGCTTAATGCCAAGATGGTAAACATAAAAAATGCAACGACCGAGGACATGGAGAATTGTGATCTCCTGATCCTGGGTGTCCCGACTTATGGTGATGGCATTTTGCAGGCCGATTGGGAAGATAAAATCGATACCTTGAAATCCGCGAATCTCTTCAATAAGAAAGTAGCTCTGTTCGGTCTTGGTGATCAAGATACCTATCCAGATAGCTTCCTCGATGCCATGGGCATCCTCTACGATCAAGTCGTGGAACAAGGTGCAAACGTCATAGGCTTCACGGACACTGAGGGGTTCACCTACAATCTCTCGACGGCGGAGGTTGACGGCAAGTTCGTCGGGCTCGCCATCGACCAGGACACGCAGTCCGACCAAACCGAGGAACGGATCGAGGCATGGATAAGCCAACTGGCATAGCCACCCCGAAACGATACCTGGTAAATCACCAAATCTACGAGTACCGGAAAGGTGTTCGCCAACTGTCCATGATGACGCTGACCACGACTGAATCTCATCAGGTTGTCGGAGTCCTGATGAAGGCATCGATTGATCATTACATTCAAATTGTAAATGCCCAAAAGGTGAATCTGTTCTTCGGGCATCCCATTGCTGTGAAAATGGTACGGAAGATTGCGATAAAGCCGCTCAACCTGCTTTCGCCTGAGGAAGACTTCATGCTTGGGACTTTGTTGGGCTACGACAGGGAAGCGCAGTGCAGGCGCTATCTGGCCAAAATCGGGGCGTGACCCGCAGACCGCACCGACACCGAATCTCAACGCGAGACGTGGCGGGCCCGCTCGGGCCGAAACCCGGCCCGATCACGGCCGGTCAGGCGCGCGCCTGGGCTAGGGTGTTGATCCCGACCCGGCGGCCGGTATTTTATGGGTGGTCGAGCGCCCAGCCCCGACACCGGCAGGGAGAGTGTGCCCCCGTGACCGTCCCCGATTCCAGCCCCGCCGGCGCGACCCGAACCGCCGGCCCGGCGGGCCCGATGATCCGGCGCATGACCCGCGCCGAAGTCGACGACGCGCTCGCCTGGGCCGCCGAGGACGGATGGACCCCCGGGCTCCACGACGCCGACGCCGTCTTCGTCACCGACCCGGGCGGCCTTCTGATTGCAGAGACCGCCGACGGGCCGGCCGGCTGCATCGCCGCCACCGCCTACGACGACCATTTCGGCTTCGTCGGGCTGTTCCACGTCCGGCCGGACCACCGCGCCGACCCGGCGGTCGCCGACGCCCTGTGGCGCGCCGCGCTCGACCGCCTCGGCACCCGCACGATCGGCGTCGATCGCCCGGCCTCGGATCTTGAGAGCGTCCACGCCTACGGTTTCCAACCCGCCGAAACGCTGGTTCGCCACACCGGCATCGGCGGCGGCGAGGCGCCGCGCCAGGCGGTCGATCTGCGCGTCTTCACCTTCGACCGTCTGGTCGCGTTCGACGCCGGCGTGTTCGGCGCCGCGCGGCCATCGTTTCTCAAGGTGTGGACCGAGACCGCGCACAGCCGCGACGTCGGCGTGATCGGCACCCAAGGCGTGATCGCCGGGTACGGCGTGGTCCGCGCCTGCCGCGGCGGCCACCATATCGGTCCCCTGTTCGCCGACAGCCATGACCACGCCGATACCCTGATCCGCGCCCTGCTCGCCGCGGTACCGGGCGAGCCGGTGGTGATCGACATTCCGGTGGCCAACCGCCAGGCGACCCAGCTCGCGGATCAGCACGGTCTCAGACCCGGACTCGAGATCACCCGTTTGTACAAGGGCACCCCGCCGCCGGCCGATCTTGGCCGCACCTACGCGATCACCTCCCACGAACTCGGCTGAGCGAGCGGGAGCTCGAGCCCGGGGTCCACGGATCTGCAATTGACAGCGGTTGTCGCAGTGCACAACCTCGCCCACGGTCCGGTCCGCCCACCCCCGGGACGGGCCGGCCCACCGGAGTTGAGGAGACAGGGATCATGCTCAAACCATCTCTGGCCGCCCTGGTTGCGGTCGCGTTGATCGCGGTGGTCGCGGTCGGTCTGCCGGCCGGCACTGCCATCGCCACCGACACCGCGGCCGCGGCGATCGCCGCCCGCAAGAAGGTGTTCGACGATTTCAAGAACGCCATGCAGGCGATCAAGGGCGTGTTCGACGCGCGCGGCCCGCTCGCCGACGTGGTGCCGCACGCCGAGGTTCTGTCGGCCGGCGCGGCGCGTCTGCCCGGCCTGTTCCCGTTGGAGTCGGCCCACGGCGACACCAAGACGCGCGCGACTCTTTGGGACGATTTCCCGGCGATCGAGCGCCAGTTCGATACCCTCGGCACCACCGCGACCACGCTCGCCACCGCCGGTGCGGCCGGTGACTTCGCGGCCGCGGTCGGCGCGTTCCGTGCGATCGCCGGCGGCTGTAAAGGGTGTCACGACGACTACCGGCTCTAAGTCCGGCCCTGGTTTTGGGGGCTTTCGCCCCCAAGGTCAGGGGGTTCCCCCCCCGACCAGGGGTTGCCCCCTGGACCCCACCAGTTAGCGGGGGTCAAGGGGGGTGCCCCCCTTGCGGGGGTCGAGGGGGCAGCGCCCCCCGCACGGCCGTCAGGCCGCTTACGGCGTTTCCGCCCGGGAGTGGACCTGCCGAGTGAAGCCACGGCTGCCCCGAAGACAAAGGACCACAGCGTGACCTTGTTGGTCCTGGTGCCGGTCGGGCTGGTCAGCCTGCCGATCCTCGGCGTGCTTGCGCGCCTGCTCAACGACTCAGACGGGGTCTGGCACCACCTCGCCGACACCCTGCTCGCCACTTATGTCGTCAACTCGACCCTGCTGGTCGCCGGGGTCGGCGCGGTCGCGACCGCGCTCGGCGTCACCACCGCCCTGTTGACCACCCGGACCCGGTTCGCCGGGCGCGCCTTGTTCGAGTGGGCGCTGCTCCTGCCGCTGGCGTGTCCGGCCTACATCATCGCCTACGTCTACACCGATCTCCTCGAGTTTTCCGGCCCGGTCCAGACCGCGTTGCGCGCGCTCACCGGCTGGGGACCGGGCGACTATTGGTTCCCGGAAATCCGTTCGCTCGGCGGCGCGATCGCCGTGCTGGGCTGCGTGCTCTATCCTTATGTCTATCTCCTGACCGCGGCCGCTCTGCGCTTGCAAGACCACCGCCTGGTCGATGCCGCCCGGGTCGCGGGGGCCGGACCGCTCCGCCGCGTCTGGTCGATCACCCTGCCGCTCGCCCGGCCCGGGGTGATCGCCGGCCTGACGCTCGCGGCGATGGAGACGCTGGCCGACTTCGGCACCGTCGATTACTTCGGCGTGCCGACGCTCACCGCCGGCATCTACCGCACCTGGTTCGGCTTCGGCGCCCTCGACGCCGCGGCGCAACTCAGCGCCTGCCTGCTCGGCGGGGTCGCGCTCCTCCTCCTGGTCGAGCGGTGGGCCCGGCGACGCCGGTTGTTCCACGGCCTGATCGACCCGCCGCATCGGCCGCCCGGACCGACCCTCGGGCCGGGCGCGAGCGCGCTTGCGATCCTCGCCTGCGTGCTGCCGATCCTGGTCGGCTTCGTGGTCCCGGCGGCGGTGCTCGCCTGGTACGCCGCGACCACGCCGAGCACCGCGGTCAGCTTCCTGCCGCTCTCGGGCAACAGCCTCAAACTCGCCGGCGTCACTGCCGGGCTTGCGGTCACGCTTGCGCTCGCGCTCGCCTATGCGGTCTGGCTGTGCCCGACCCCGCTGCGTCGCAGCGCCCGCGGCCTTGCCGGCCTCGGCTACGCGATCCCGGGCACCGTGCTCGGCGTCAGCATCGTCGGCACCACCACCGCGGTCGACCGGGTGGTCGCAGACTGGACCGGCGGCGGTCTGCTGATCACCGGATCGCTGGTCGGGCTGGTGTTCGCCTGCCTGGTCCGGACCTTCGCGGTCGCGCTGCACACGGTCGATGCCGGGTTCGCCAAAATCCCGGACGGACTCGGGCGGGCGGCGCGGGTGGTGGGCGCGGGGCCGCTGACCACGCTTGGGCACATCCACATGCCGTTGTTGCGCGGCGGTCTGTTGGCGGCCACGATCCTGGTCTTCGTCGACGTGATGAAGGAGTTGCCGGCAACCCTGATCCTGCGGCCTTTCAATTTCGATACCCTGGCGATCCGGGTCTATCAGCTGGCGTCGGACGAACGGTTGGCGGACGCGTCGGGTGCGGCGCTCGCGATCGTGCTGGTCGGGCTGGTGCCGGTCGCCGTGTTGGCGCGGGCGGGCAAGTAGGGATCGCCGGCCTCGGGCCGGCGATCAAGGGGGTCGTCGCCCCCCTTGGCCCCCCCACCAGGGGGCACAGCCTCTTGGACCTCGGGAAAGGGCAAAAGGCGCAGGCGGGTGCCGGAGACGGCGAGCGCGAGGCGGCCGTGCTTCAGGTCAAGGGCATCGGCGCCGAACACTTCGCGGCGCCAGCCCGACAGGGCAGGGACCGGGGCGTCATCGTCGGCGGCGATCGCGTCGAGATCGCTTGCCGACGCGATCAGACGGTTGGCGACATTGTGCTGCTCCGACTTCATCTTCAACAGAACCCGGAGCAGGTCGACCAAAGGGGCAAGACCGCTCGGCGGGTCGGGCTCGCGGGACGATGGCGGTAGGGCGTCGTCGGGCAACGCCTTGGCGCGGGCGACCGCCGCCAGCACCTCCTCGCCCTGGCGACCGTCGGCAAAGCCGCGGCCGATCCCGCGCAGACGGCCGAGCTCGGTCGGGTTGGTCGGCGCCTGGGCGGCAATCTCGATCAACGCCTCGTCGCGCAACACCCGGCCGCGTGGCACGTCGCGTGCTTGGGCCTCGCGCTCGCGCCACGCGGCGACCTCGCGCAACAGCGCCCGAAAGCGCGGGTTGGCGTTGCGCACCTTGAGCCGCTGCCACGCGTCTTCGGGCGCCACCTGATAGGTCGCGGGGTTGGTCAAGACCGCCATCTCTTCGGCCAGCCAATGGGCCCGGCCGGTGCGCGCCATCCGGCGGCTCAGCTTGTCGTACACCACCCGCAAATGGGTGACGTCGGCCAGCGCATAGGCCAGCTGACGCTCGGTCAGGGGACGGTTCGACCAGTCGGAAAACCGGCTCGACTTGTCGATCCGCGCCCCGGCCAACCGGCTCGCCAAGGTCTCGTAGCCGACGCTGTCGCCGAATCCGCACACCATCGCCGCCACCTGGGTGTCGAACAGGGGTGTCGGGATCTTGCCGCTGAGATGATAAAAGATCTCGATGTCCTGGCGCGCGGCGTGGAAGACTTTCAAGACATCGGGATTGGCCAACAGATCGAACAGCGGTGTCAGATCCATATCTTCGGCCAGAGGATCGATCGCGGTCGCTTCGTCGGGACCGGCGATCTGGATCAGGCACAGCTGCGCCCAATACGTGCGCTCGCGCATGAACTCGGTGTCGACGGTGATGAAGCCCGCCGTCGACAAGCGGGCGCACAGGGCTTGGAGCTCCGCCGTGGTTGCAATCAGGCTCATATCGGACCGTCGGGTTCCTCGTCTGGCGGTCGGTCGGCGCCGTCCCGCGCGGCCCCTGGCCCCCGCTCTTACACCGATCTGGTGGCCCGACGAAAGACATGCGACCCGTCATGACAGCCCGCGCGCGCCCGCCCGGCGACCGGCGCCGCGCGACCCGAGCGGGCGCGGGCGCCCGATCACGGGCCGACCGTGCCCTCGCGCGACACCGGGTTGCCGATCATCGACAAGAACTCGCGCCGGGTGCTGGGATCGTCGCGGAACGCGCCCAACATCCGGCTGGTCACCATGATCACCCCGGTCTTGTGCACGCCGCGGCTGGTCATGCACTGATGCGTGCCTTCGAGCACCACCGCGGTGCCCAGCGGGTCGAGCACATCGTTGATCGCGTTGGCGATCTGGGCGGTCATTTTTTCCTGGATCTGCAGGCGGCGGGCATAGGCCTCGACCACCCGGGCGAGCTTGCTGATCCCGACCACCCGGCGCTGCGGCAAGTAGGCGACATGGGCCCGGCCGGTGATCGGCACCATGTGGTGCTCGCAATGGGAGTCGAACCGGATGGCGCGCAGCACCACCATCTCGTCGTAGCCCTCGATCTCCTCGAAGGTGCGCGCCAGGATCTCGACCGGGTCGCTGGCATAGCCGGCGAAGAACTCCCGATACGCGCGCGCAACCCGGTCCGGGGTGCCGCTCAGCCCCTCGCGATCCGGATCGTCGCCGGCCCAGCGGATCAGCGTGCGCACCGCCGCCTCGGCCTCGGCCTTGGTCGGCGCCGCGTCGGCGACCGCGCGCTCGCGCGGCCGCTCGGGTCTCGGGTGATCGGTGGAAACCGGGATCGGGGTCAGACGACGGGCTGTCACGATCAAAAGTCCCCTCGGTACGAAACGGTGCGCCGGCGCCCGGTGCGCGCCCGGACGCGCCGCCTTCAAGTCCGGCGCGAACGCCGTCGGCGACCGCAATCAAGTTGTCGGCGCACCGCGATGGGCAAGGGCCCGCCAGCCGATATCGCGGCGGCAGAACACGGCCGGGCAGTCGATCAGATCGACCGCCTGATAGGCGCGCCGCTGCGCCTCGGCGAGATCGGTGCCGCGCGCGGTCACTGCCAACACCCGGCCGCCGTTGACCAACAGCTCGCCCGACGGCCCGCGCAGGGTCGCGGCATGGTCGATCGCGATCCCCGGCATTGCCGCGGCGTCGCCGAGCCCGCGGATTTCCGCGCCCAGTTCCGGTCGTCCCGGATAGCCGCGCGCGGCCAGCACCACGCACAGGCTGGCGTCGGGGTGCCAGCGCACCGGCACCGCCTCGAGCGTGCCGTCGCGGGTCGCGCACAACGCCGGCACCAGATCGCTGCCGAGCCGCGCCAGGATCGCCTGGCACTCGGGATCGCCGAACCGGACATTGTATTCGAGCAGCATCGGCGCCGGCCCGTCCGGCCCCTCGACGATCATCAGGCCGGCATATAGCACGCCGCGGAACCGCCGCCCCTCGGCGGCCATCGCGCGCACGGTCGGCGCGACGATCTCGGCGAGCGCGCGGTCGGTCAACGCCGGCGTCAACACCGGCGCCGGCGAGCACGCCCCCATGCCGCCGGTGTTCGGACCGGTGTCGCCTTCGCCGACCGCCTTGTGGTCCTGCGCGGTCGCGAGCGGCACGATCGTCTCGCCGTCGGTCAGCACGAACAGGCTTGCCTCTTCGCCGTCGAGGAACGCCTCGATCACCACGGCGCGGCCGGCGGTGCCGAACCGGTCGCCGACCAGCGCCTCGTTGACCGCGGCGTGCGCCGCCGCGACGCCGTGCGCGATCGTCACCCCTTTGCCGGCGGCAAGGCCGTCGGCCTTGATCACGATCGGTGCCCCCCGGGCGTCGATATAGGCGTGCGCCGCCGCGACCTCGTCGGCGGAAAAGCGCGCATAGTCTGCGGTCGGGATGCCGTGGCGCCGGCACAGCGCCTTGGTGAAGCCCTTGGAGCCTTCGAGCGCGGCCGCCGCCGCGGTCGGTCCGAACGCGGCGATCCCGTCCGCTTCCAACAGGTCGACCAGT
>JANQHG010000243.1 GCA_028277115.1 Azospirillaceae bacterium | reverse complement strand
CGACCGTGCTGACCCGTGCGGCGCGCGAGCGCGTGACCGCGGTCGCGGTCGCCGACGCCGCCCGTCTGGTCCTGACCGACCAGTGGCGCCCGGTCCACGCCCGGATGTTGCAACTGGCCGCCGCTGACCCGCGGGTGGTGCGCATCTTCGTCAACCCCGCGATCAAACGCACGGTCTGCCGCGGCCGCTGGTCGGACCGGCGCTGGATCGCCAAACTGCGGCCTTGGCACGGCCATAACGCCCATTTCCACGTGCGCCTCGGCTGCCCGGCCGACAGCCCGCGCTGCCGCGCCCAATCGCCGGTGCCGCGCGGCGACGGCTGCGGTGCCGAGCTCGCGTCCTGGTTCCGCCCGCCCGACGCCGACACCCGGCCGCGGCCGCGCCGCCGGCCGGTGCTCCCCGCCGCCTGCGCCGCCGTGCTCACCGCGGCGGGCCAACCGCACCGCTAGACGACAATGGGAGAGTTTTGGTGCGCCAATGGCTCATACAAAATCCGGTTGACCCGTTCCGTTTGGTCGGAGCACACCGGTCGGGGCCACAAAACTGAACCGCCGATGTTGGGGCGATCGGCCCCCACCGGCGATGCAAACAGGCAGACCGTGCCGGCCACTCGCCCAGCCTCGCCGACAGCGTGCCGATGTCGCCGGCGACGCGCGTGCGCGCGTGGTGGGACGAGACGCACCAGACGCCGGCACCGCAGGGCCGGTCGGCGCCGGCCGTCGATCTGAACGCCCGACCGGGCTGGCCGGGCTGGCATGCGACCCTGGCCGAGGCCGCCGGTTCGGGACCGACGCGCTCGACCCCAGATTGAAGTCCTAGGGAGGCCGGACCGACCCCGTTCCTATGGCGAGAAACGATCGACCCCGGCCCTCCGTCATTGGCTCGCCCAGATGATCCGCGACATCCACAGGACGTCGTTGCGCGCCAGCACCCGGTCGGCGTGGCGGGTGTTGATTGATCGAAGCTCGACCCGGTTGGCGCTCTCGCGCGCCAGCTGTTTTGCCAGGATCTCGCCGTCGCGGGTCTTGACCACCACCCGGTCGCCGCGGCGCAGGCTGGCCGCCGGCGAGACGATGATGGTGTCGCCGTCGCGATAGACCGGCTCCATGCTGTCGCCGCTGACCTCGAGCGCGTAGGCGTGGGGATCGCCGAGCGACGGAAACAGGAGCTCGTCCCAGCCGGCGCCCGCCGGATAGCCGCCGTCGTCGAAATAGCCGTCGTCGCCGGCCTGGGCATAGCCGATCACGGGCACCCGCTGAACCGCGCCGCGCGCCTGGCCGTCGCCGACCAGGCTGACGAACTCGGCAAAGCTGGTCTGGGTCGCCTCCAACACCTTGGCGATGCTCTCGGTCGACGGCCAGCGCAGCTTGCCCTCGACCGTGATCCGCTTGCTCTTGTTGAAGGTGGTCGGGTCGAGGCCGGCCACCTTGGCAAGGCCGGACGCCGACAGTCCCTTCGACAGGGCCAGACGATCGATCGCCCGCCAGATATCGCCGTGCTTCAACATGGGAGTATCGTCTCATCGCCCCGGGTTGGCTCTGTTGAGGAATGTAGCCCTATTTTTGTGCGATGTCACCACATGCCCATGCCCGGCGGACCCGCCGGACGCCGACGCTGCGGGCTTGCAACCGGGGCACCGACCGGGCTCAATCGTCGCGTGTTCCCGTCGCCGCCGCCGTTGCCTCTTGCCCCACGCCGCACCCCCCGCACCCCCCACCCCACCCGACCCGGCGCCCGACCGCGGGCCCGGCCCGCGCCGCGCCTGGTGGCTGATCGCCGGTGGCGGGCTCGCGCTGGTCGCGCTGCCCGGTCTCTTGACCGCGCTCGGCCAGGACTTCTACATCCAGCTCGCGACCCGGATCCTGGTTTACGGTTTGGCCGCGGCCAGCCTCGACGTCCTGATCGGCTACGGCGGGCTGGTCAGCTTCGGCCATGCCGCCTTCGTCGGCCTCGGCAGCTATGTGGTCGCCGCCGCGTTCCACCACCAAACCACCGGCACCAGCCTGTTCGGCTGGACCGGAACCAACGACGCTCTGGTCGCCTGGCCGTTGGCGATGGCGGTCAGCGCCGCGGTCGCGGTCCCGATCGGCGCGATCTCGCTGCGCACCGCGGGCATCCAGTTCATCATGATCACGCTGGCGTTCAGCCAGATGCTTTATTTCCTCGCGGTGTCGCTGCGCACCTACGGCGGCGCCGACGGGCTGGCGCTGTGGTATCCGTCGCGCCTGCCGTTCGGGCTCGATCTCAACGATCCGACCACGCTCTATTACATCGCGCTCGGCGCACTCGCCCTGTTCCTCGCGCTCGCCGGGCATCTTCTGCGCACCCGGTTCGGCCGCATCCTGCGCGGTGCGCGCGACAACGACACCCGGATGCAGGCGATCGGCTTTGCCACCGGCCGCATCCGGCTTGCGTGGTTCGTGCTGGCCGCCGCGTTCGCCGGGCTCGCCGGCGCGCTCGACGCCAACCTGACCCTGTTCGTCGCGCCGGACGGCCTGGCCTGGGCCCAATCGGGCGAGCTGATCGTGATGGTGACGCTCGGCGGCATCGGCACGCTGGTCGGGCCGGTGCTCGGCGCCGCCGCTTGGCTGACGCTCGAAGAGCTGTTGCCCGAGCTGCTCGACGGGATCGCCGCCGGCCTCGGCGCGCATTGGAAGATCATCATGGGACCGCTTCTGCTCGGGGTGGTGCTGTTCGCCCGCCGCGGCCTTATCGGCCTGGTCACCGGCCGGCCGGCCGGGCACGCCCGATGACCGGCCCGCCGCTGCTCGAGGTCGTCGAGGTGACCCGCCGATTCGGCGGTCTTGCCGCCAATGACGCAGTCTCGCTCGCGCTCGACCCCGGCAGCCTCCATGCCGTGATCGGCCCCAATGGCGCCGGCAAGTCGACCCTGTTGGCGCAGATCGCCGGCACCTTGCGCCCGGACACCGGCCGGATCCGGCTCGGTGGGCGCGACATCACCCGGCTGTCGCCGCGCCGGCGGGCCCGGCTCGGGCTCGCCCGCGGGTTCCAGATCAGCTCGGTGTTGCCGCGGTTTTCCGCGCTCGAGAATGTCGCGCTCGCGGTCCAGGCGCGCCGCGGCCTCGGGCTCGCCGGTCTCCTGGTCGACGCCGCGCGCGACCGGTCGCTCAACCGGCCGGCCGTGGCCGCGCTCGCCGAGGTCGGGCTTGCCGACCAGGCCGCGGTGCCGGCCGGCGCCTTGTCCCACGGCGCCCGCCGCCGTCTGGAACTCGCGATCTGCCTGGCACAAACGCCCCGACTCCTGTTGCTCGACGAACCGGTCGCCGGCATGGGCCCGGACGAAAGCCGCGCCACGGTCGACCTTTTGGCGCGAATCGCGGGGGGCGCCGACGACCGCCCGGCGCCGGCGATCTTGTTGATCGAACACGACATGGACGCGGTCTTCGCTCTGGCCGACCGGGTCACCGTCCTGGTCCAGGGCCGGGTGTTGGCCAGCGGCCCGGCCGCCGAGGTCCGCGCCGACGCCGCGGTGCGCACCGCCTATCTCGGCACCGCGGCGGCGCCCCCGTGATGCTGGCGATCGAAGGTCTTGCGGTCGGCTACGGCCCGATCCCGGTGGTGTTCGAGGTGTCGCTGGCGGTCGGTGCCGGCGAGGTCGCCACCCTGATCGGCCGCAACGGCATGGGCAAGACCACCACCGTGCGTGCGATCATGGGGCTGCTGACCCCGCGCGCCGGCCGGGTGCGGGTTGACGGCGTCGACCTGGCCGGCCATCCGGCGCACCGGATCGCACGCGCCGGGCTCGGCCTGGTGCCGGAGGGGCGGCAGATCTTCCCGTCGCTCACCGTCACCGAGAACCTGATCGCGACCGCGGCCGACCGGGCCGCGGGCAGCCGCGTTGCGCCGTGGACACTTGCGCGGGTGTTCGATTTGTTCCCACCGCTCGCCGAGCGGCGCCGCGCCTGGGGGCGCACGCTCTCGGGTGGCGAGCAGCAGATGCTCGCGATCGGCCGCGCGTTGATGACCAACCCGCGGGTCCTGATCCTCGACGAGGCGACCGAGGGTCTGGCACCGACCATCCGGGCCGAGATCTGGCGCTGTCTCGCCGCACTCAAGGCCGAGGGGCTGGCGATCCTGGTGATCGACAAGGATCTGGCGGCGCTTGGCCGCCTCGCCGACCGTCACCATGTGATCGAAAAGGGCCGGATCGTGTGGGCCGGACCGCCGGATGCGCTGACCCCGGCGCGCGCAGCCCGCACACTCGGCGTTTAGGGGTCGGTCTCGGTCGGGGCGCGGTCAGGCGTCGGCACCAGGGGTTTCGTCACGGAACGGTCGCGACAGCAGCGCCTCGATGGTGGCGTCGATCTCGGCCCCGTCGCTCAGGATCGCATCGACCGCCGCGCAGATCGGCAGATCGACCCCGTGGCGACGGCCGAGCGCGACCGCGGCCCCGGCGGTGAACATGCCTTCGGCGACCGACCGGCGGGTCTGCAGCACCTCGTCGAGGCTCCGGCCACGGCCGAGTGCGTCGCCGAGCGAGG
This sequence comes from Azospirillaceae bacterium, assembly GCA_028277115.1. Taxonomy (GTDB): domain Bacteria; phylum Pseudomonadota; class Alphaproteobacteria; order Azospirillales; family Azospirillaceae; genus JANQHG01. The sequence continues at coordinate 18,725 of JANQHG010000243.1, read as the reverse complement.
TGTTGCGCGACTTCAGACTGGTGCAGGTCAAGGTGAGATCCCCGAGCCCCGACAACCCCATGAAGGTCGCGGCGCGCGCGCCCATCTCGACCCCGAGCCGGGTCGCCTCGGCCAAGCCGCGGGTGATCAGGCCGGCGCGGGCGCTGTCGCCGAGCCCGCGCCCCATTACGATGCCGCACGCGAGCGCCAGAACATTCTTGATCGCGCCGCCGATCTGGGCGCCGATCAGATCGTCGGACAGATAGGGCCGAAACGTGCGGCTGCCGAGCGCCGCGATCAACCGGGGACCGAGCGTCGGGGCCGCGACCGCCAAGGTCGCCGCCGCCGGCAGCCCGCGCGCGACCTCGTCGGCAAAGGTCGGACCCGACAACACCGCGAGCGGCCGACCGGGCAGGGTCTCGGCGCACACCTCGGTCATCAGCCGAAACCGATCGCGGGCGATCCCCTTGGCACAGATCACCAGCGGCGTCGCCGCCCCAACCAGATCCGCAAGCGACGCGGTCACCGCGGCCATGAACTGCGCCGGCATCACCAAGAGCACGGCCTCCGCGCCGGCAACCGCATCGGCGAGCGCGCCGGTCGCCCGAATCGTCGGGTCGAGCGCAACCCTCGGCAGGAACGGCGCATTGACGTGGTCCTGGTTGATCGCCGCGACCACTTCGGGTTCGCGGGCCCAGATCGTCACCGCGCAGCCGCCGCGACGGGCTGCTGCCGCCAGCGCGGTGCCCCAGGCGCCGCCCCCGATCACCGCGACCCGCGCCGCGTCCCCCGTCACCGCCATGCCGCCGTCTCCCAACCCGTCCCGATGCACCAAGCCTAGCGCGCCTCACCCCGGCAGACCAACGCCCGAGCACGCTGGGCGCCTTTCACCGTTATACGGATGTCATTCACACGCAATACATAGCCGTGATTCCGGACCGGCACCGCCGACCGATGACTGACTACGCAGAGCTCCAGGTCACCAGCTGCTTCAGCTTTCTGCGCGGCGCCTCGCACCCCGACGAGCTGGTGCTCACCGCCGCGGCGCTCGGCTTGCCCGCGCTGGCGATCACCGACCGCAACAGCCTGGCCGGTGTGGTCCGGGCCCATCTGGCGGCGCGCGCGGCGCCGGTGCGGCTGGTGATCGGGGCCCGACTCGACCTGGTTGACGGGCCAAGCCTGCTCGCCTGGACGATCGACCGCGCCGGCTATGCCCGCCTGTCCCAACTGTTGACCCTCGGCAAGCGACGCACCGCCAAAGACGCCTGTCATCTCACCTTGAATGACCTGTGTCAGACGTTGAACGGCCTGATGTTTGCCGCGATCTATCCGGCGCACCCGCCGGGCGACCCGGCCGGCCGGGCGACACTGCTGGGTGCGCTCGCAGCCCTGCGCGACGCCCATGGCGACCGCCTGGCGCTCGCGGTCAGCCCGCGCTTTGCCGGCGCCGACGCGCGCCGGTTGGCCGAGGCGGGTGCGCTCGCCGCGACCGCCGCGATCGACCTGGTCGCGACCAACGACGTCCTTTACCACGGACCGGCGCGCAAGCCGCTCCACGACGTCATGACCTGCGTGCGTCACCATACGGTGATCGATCGCGCCGGACATTTGCTCGGCGCCCACGCCGAGCGCTATCTGAAAAGCCCGGCCGCGGTCGCACGGTTGTTCCGCGATCGGCCCGACGCGCTCGGCCGCGCGGCCGCGATCGCCGACGCCTGCCGGTTCTCGCTCGCCGAGCTCAGCTACCAGTACCCGACCGAGGTCGACGGCAGCGACGAGACCCCGGACCAACGCCTCGCCCGTCTGACCGCAATCGGCGCCACGCTGCGCTACCCCGACGGCGTACCGGCGCCGGTGTCGGCGCAGATCGCGCGCGAACTTGCGTTGATCGGCCAACTCGGTTTCGCGCCCTATTTCCTCACGGTCCACGACATCGTCCGCTTCGCGCGGTCGCGCGGCATTCTGTGCCAGGGGCGCGGCTCGGCGGCCAATTCGGCGGTGTGCTACTGCCTTGGGATCACCGCGGTCGACCCGGCGCTCGGCGACTTGCTGTTCGAGCGCTTCGTGTCCGCCGCGCGTAACGAGCCGCCCGACATCGACGTCGATTTCGAGCACGACCGCCGCGAAGAGGTGATCCAGTATGTCTATCGGAAATACGGCCGTGACCATGCTGGTCTGACAGCGACGGTGATCCGCTACCGTGCGCGCAGCGCACTGCGTGAGGTCGGCAAGGCGATGGGCCTGAGCACCGACGCGGTGGCGCGCCTGGTCGGCGGCATGTGGGGCTCGCCGTCTTCCGGATTGTCGGACGATGAGGTCCGCGAGCGCGGCCTCGACCCGTCGGCGCCGCGGCTCGCCCGCACGCTGGCGCTCGCGCGCGAACTGATCGGGTTCCCGCGTCACCTGTCCCAGCATGTCGGCGGCTTCGTGATCACCCGCGGGCCGCTCGGCGACCTTGCGCCGATTTTGAACGCGACCATGCCCGAGCGCACCACCATCGAATGGGACAAGGACGACATCGACGCGCTCGGCATCCTCAAGGTCGATGTGCTGGGCCTCGGCATGCTCAGCTGCATCAACCGGGCGTTCGCGCTGTTGGCGCGCCATCACGACCGCCGCGTCACGCTGGCCACCGTGCCGCCCGACGACCCGGCCGTGTATGACATGTTATGCCGTGGCGACTCACTCGGCGTCTTTCAGGTCGAGAGCCGGGCCCAGATGGCCATGCTGCCTCGGCTGAAGCCGCGCAGCTTTTATGACCTGGTGATCGAGGTCGCGATCGTCCGGCCGGGCCCGATCATGGGCGACATGGTCCATCCCTATCTGCGCCGGCGCGCCGGGCTCGAGGAGGTGACCTACCCGTCGGAGCAATTGCGCCAGGTGCTCGGCAAGACGCTCGGGGTGCCGCTGTTCCAGGAGCAGGCGATGCGGCTTGCGATCGTGGCGGCCGGTTTTACGGCCGACGAGGCCGATCAGTTGCGCCGGGCAATGGCGACCTTCCGCCACGTCGGCACGATCCACGCGTTTCGCGACAAGCTGATCAACGGCATGGTCGCCAACGGCCTCCAACCCGGGTTCGCCGAACGCTGCTTTCGCCAGATCGAAGGCTTCGGGACCTACGGCTTCCCGGAGAGCCACGCTGCCAGCTTCGCGCTCTTGGTTTATGCCTCGGCCTGGCTGAAATGCCGTTACCCGGCCGCGTTCGCCTGCGCCCTGCTCAACAGCCAACCGATGGGATTCTATGCCCCGGCCCAGATCATCGCCGATGCCCGGGCCCACGGGGTCGAGGCCCGGCCGCCCGACGTCAACCGGTCCGACTGGGACTGCAGCCTGGAGGCCGCGAGCGACCTTGAACGGCCGGCGCTCCGGCTCGGCCTGCGCCTGGTCAAGGGGCTGGCGCGCGGCGATGCCGAGCGACTGACCGCGGCACGCGCCGCGTCATACAAAGGTAATACGGTCGTCTTTCAGTCGATCCCGGCGCTGGTCAGCGCGACCGGGCTCGGTCGGACCGCACTCGGCCATCTCGCGGCGGCCGATGCCTTCGGGTCGCTCGGGCTCGACAGACGCCGGGCCTTGTGGGCGATCGACGCGGTGTCCGACCAACCGCTGCCGCTGTTTCAGTCGGTGGCCGACGCGGCGACGGCAGATCCGGCGGTCAGTTTGCCGGAGATGCCGCTTGGCGCCGAGGTGGTCGAGGATTACGCGTCGCTCGGCATGTCGTTGAAGGCGCATCCGGCGGCGCTGCTGCGCCCGGTGTTGGCGACGCTCGGCGCGGTCCCGGCCGGGACGCTCGCGCGGGCCCGGCATGGCCGGCACCTGCGGGTGGCCGGGCTGGTCCTGGTCCGCCAACGCCCGGGCACCGCCAAGGGGGTTATCTTCGTCACGCTCGAGGACGAAACCGGCATCGCCAACCTGGTGGTGTTGCCGCCGGTGTTCGCGCGCGACCGAGTGCCGCTGTTGACCAGCCGACTGCTCGCGGCTGACGGCCGACTCGAACGCCATGGCACGGTGGTCCATGTGATCGCCAACCGCCTGATCGATCTGTCCGACCGGCTGGCCGAACTCGTGACCACGGTGCCGGCCGTCGCGTTCGAGCAGACGGCGGCGCACGCCGACGAGGCCCGCCCCCCGATCCGTGACGACCACGCCACCGTTACCGCGTTTCCGAGCGGACGCAATTTCCACTGAAGCCGCAGCTCCGCGTCGCGCGAGGACCAGGCAGGATCGCCACCCGGGCATGGCACCCATACGATCGGAACCTCTCCCGCGGCCCCCGGGACCCCCCACATCGTGACCAAGCAGTTTCGCACACCAAAGGGGACGCGTCATGGCGTATCTGTACCATGGGTGGGCGCCGACCCTGGCGCCGTTAGCACATCTGTTCGATCGTCTGTCCGACTGGGTTCACCATGCCGCCCACACCGTTGCGGTGTGGAACGAGCGGATCACGGCGCGCCGGCAACTTGGCGAACTCGACAACCGCATGCTGCAAGACATCGGTCTGACCCGGGCCGATATCATGCGCGAGGTCGACAAGCCGTTTTGGCGCGATTGACCCTCCGCCGGCGACGGATCGGTCCGCCGACGCGAACCGACCGAGCGGCGAGCGATCGCCCGTTTCCGGAAGAGACGGCCGTCCCGGCCGGCGGTCGCGCTCGGCACCGGACCCGGAGCGGCTGGCCGGTACGCGCGCCGCCGACCCCCCCCCCCCTCCAATCGTCCGACACATGATACGAAATCCGGCTGAACCATTCCGTTTGGTCGGCGCACCGCCGGTCGGTCGGGGCGCGGGCCGCACCCGATCGATCGGGCGCGCCCTATCCCAGGCCCGCGCCCCGACATCGACGGTGCCGCACAGCTGAACCGCCTGAACCGCTGATGTTGGGGCGACCGGCCCCCACCGGCGATGCAAACAGGCAGACCGTGCCGGCCGATCGCCCCAAGTACAGGATCGGTGAACAGCTTTCTCCGGCGTGGATAACCAGAACCAAACAATCGGATTTGGTATGACATGGCGGCCACGGACCGGCGCCTCTGCGCGTCGGCGCACCGCAAACCGAACCGGGCCGAAACCGCGCCGCCCGTTTTCCCTCACCCGCTCCTGGCCCGCCGCCGCAGTCTTGCATCGGCGCTGATCCGGACCGCTGCCGGGTCGCGCCAGACGGCAGACCGGCCCGGTCGCGCTGGTCACCATCATGTTTCAAACGGCCCAGTGACATCCGATGGTGCCTTGGGGCGCGCCCGCCGGCATGTTAGGGTGCGATATTCTAGAGTCGTTCGCAGTTCAACGCGGACGCCCCTCGCCCCGCGCCTGACAGTCTTGATCGCGTCGCGCTTCCACGGTCGTCCAGCGGCCGTTCCGTTTTCGACGCGGCACATTGGTCGAAAGGATACGCCAGATGACCAGCACTGATATGCCGTACTCGACGGCCACGGCCAGCCCGACTGGTGCCCGACCCGATCCGACCGCCGCGCCGGCCGGCGCGGCGACCGCTGTCGATGACGACACCGTCGACCCGGACACCGCCGAGGGGATCGACGGTGCCGACACCGTCACGTTGATCGAGGCGAACAGCACCATCAAGAATTATGTGATCGCATCGATGGCGCTCGGTCTCGTCCCGGTGCCGGTGTTCGACATCGTCGCGGTGGTCGCGACCCAGTTGAAGATGATCCATAGCCTGACCCGGCTTTACGGCATCCGCTTTTCCGAGAATGTCGCGAAGTCACTGATCCTGTCGTTGATCGGCGGCGTGTTGCCGGTCACCCTGGGCGCCGGTTTTGCAAGCGTTCTTAAGTTCGTGCCCGGCCTCGGCAGCTTTGCCGGCGGCGCCAGCGTGTCGATCCTGTCCGGCGCGCTGACCTACGCGGTTGGCCGAATCTTCGTCCAGCACTTCGAGTCGGGCGGCACCTTGCTCGACTTCGATCCGAGCAAAGTGCGCGACCGCTTCCGCGCCGAGTTCCGCAAAGGCCAGACTGCCGCCCAAGACCTCGAGGACGAAGTCGAGGCGGCGGCGGCCACGCAAGCCTGAGTTTGAGGCCGTCTCCGGTTTGATGCCCACGCGTGCTGCGGGGCCATCTCCTTCCCCCGCCGCACGTGGTGGGGGAAGGGTATGCGCCCGCAAGGGCAAGGGGCTTTTGTCCCCCGACATCCCCCACCAGGGGGTGCCCCCTGGGACGGGGGTCGTGGGGCAGCGTCCCCGCACGGCCGACAGGCCACACCCGGCGATTCAGCCAGGACGGACCGGCCGTCGGCCAGCATTTTCATTTTGACCAGCGACCGCCTTGTTTCAACGGATCGGCACGATTTCGACCCGCCGGTTGCGCCGGCGTCCTTCGGCGGTCCGGTTGCTGGCCAAAGGTTGATCGGATCCGACTGCAACAACCTCAAGTTGCGCCGGATCGATCCCGCCGTCCCCGGCAAGAAAAGCCGCGACAACCTCGGCACGCTGGCGCGACAGGCCGATATTAAGCGCGCGCCCGCCGCGATCGTCGGAGTGGCCAACCACCCGGATCCGGGTCCCCGGCGCGGCCGCGAGAACGCCTGCGACCTCGGTCAGGACCGTGCGGTGGGCCGCGGTCAGGACGGCGTCGCCGGCATCGAACTCGAGCCCGCTCACCACCCAGCAACCGGTCGCGTCGACCGACGCGCCGAACGGTGTCACCGCGCAACGGTCGCGGTTGTCGGGGACGCCGTCTCTGTCGCGATCGGCCACCCGAACGCAGCCGTCGGCGCCGACCGCCGCCCCCGGCGCGCTGTCCGGACAGGCGTCGTCCGGATCGTACACACCATCGCCGTCGCGATCGGGCGGCGGCGGGCAACCGGTGGCATCGACCGGGATGCCGCCGGGCGTATCCGGGCATTGGTCGGTGCCGTCGGCGACGCCGTCGCCGTCGCGGTCGGTCGGACACCCGCGGTCATCGACCTCGACCCCGGTCGCGGTCTCGGGGCATTCGTCGAGATGGTCCGCCACATCGTCGCGGTCGCCGTCCCGCTGTTTCAAGACGGCGATCCGGCTCTGCGCCCGCCCGGCGTAAATCCCGTCGGGAAACAGGACGACATAGGTCTCAAGGTCGCCGGGATCGTCGCTGTCGCGCACCCGATCCCACAGACCGAGCTCGACATCCCGCAACTGGGCCTCCGCCGACGGCCCGCCGCCGCCCGGTGCGGCGGCATCGGGCTCCTCTGGCTCGTCCGGCCGCACTATCGTGGTCACCAGATCGCTGACTTGGCTGCGCTCCTCTTCGGTCAGCGGCACCAACCCGACCTCGACCAGATACCCGTCCGGGCCCGAGGCTTCCTTGCCGATGAACTCGGTCACGAAATCACGCAGGCCCGGCACAATCTCGAAATGGTTGACCTTGACAAACAGAAAGATCGGGCGCGCCGCCGGATAGTCCCCGGCATTGATCGCGGCGATCGTCGGCAGGGCACCGTCGAGCCTCAGGGCCTCGAACGCGTCGGGTTTCGCGACCAGGAACGCCTGGGGCACGACGGCGAGGCTGCCCGGCACCTCGGCGATCCGCGCGCGCACGGCGTCGAGGCCGCCGGTGATCTCTTCGACCTCCGCGGTGCCGCGCAGCGACCGGCACAATCGCGCGAAGGTCGCCGGGTCGATGTCCGCAAACGCGGCGATGCCGTCGACCGCCCGGCAGCCGCGGCGGATCGGCTCGCTCATGAACAAGTCGCTCGCGATCGCAGTCGGCGGCGGCACCAGGACCCGGATCGGCAAGTCGGGCAGCGTGTCGTCGACCTCCGCCCAGCGGGTGTACGGATTGTCGACCAGCGGGGCGCCGAGCGCTGCCTGTGCCTCGGACCCGGCCGCGGCCGGGTCCGGGATTTGCCCGGCGACCGCCACGAACAGGCTGCGCAGCGACAGCGCCGATGGCGGGACGGTCGGCGGCGCGCCGGGCGGGGTCGCGGACTCTGCCGGACCGGTCGAAGCGGCCGGGTCGGCCGCGCGCACGAGCGCGATCGCGTCGAACCCGATCCGGAGCGCACTCAGATTGACGACCGCGTTGCGGCCGCACCGGCGCTCCTCGTCCTCGGACATCGGACGATTCGCCATCGCGATGTCGGGGTAGTCATAGCCCTCGCCGGCGCAAAGGAGCTTGATGCCGGCCCCGGTGTCGGTGGTCTCGATTCGCGGATACTTGAACCGGGTGCCCGGCGCGAACGCGTCGATCACCTTGGAGACGTACGGATAGACGGTGCGCGGCCCGACGATGCTGACATAGTCCCGCGCCTCCTGGGCTCCGGCCGGTCCGACCGCGATCGCCACCAGCACCGACCCCAAACCCGCAGCGGCCCAAACCGCCGCCGCGCCACGCCCCTTGCCCCACATGACGGTCGACCTACCGGTTCGGCCTGGGGTCGGACGCCAGCAACAACAACAGACCGATCACCGGCGTCAGCAGGATCGACCCGAAGAAATACCCCCACCCCCCGAGCTTTCGGTTGCGACCGATCACGCCCAAGATCACGGCGACCCCGACATACGCTATCACAAGAACAAGATGTATCATCGCGTTCGACCCCCTTGTTTGGTGTGGTCCGGGTCTTGATGGATCGCGCCCGTCGGGGTCCGCACCCGGTCACTGACTGCCGAGGATCACCGGCAGACCGTTCTCGCCGGCACCAATCACGACGACCTTGGCGTTCTCCGACTCCGAAAGTCTCAAGGTTGCCTGGACGCCCTGCCAGCGGATCAGCTGGTCGTCGAGCGTCTCCTTGACTGTGGCCTGATAAGCGCGAATACCTTCGGCCTCGATCTGCTTTCGTTCGGCCTCCTGGCGTTCTTCGGCAAGACGGAATTCATAGGCCTGCCAGCGTTGCTGGTAGACCAGTTTGTCCTCGATCGCGTCCCTGACGTCGTCAGGAAGAGCAACCGTCCGAATGATGATATCATCAATGTAAACAAACTTCTGGCCGGCCTCTTCGATCGCACGAACGATGATATCGGTCAAAATACCCTCCTTATTGGTATAGATATCCTCAGGGTCGTGCTTGCCGATATTGCGACGAAGCACCGATTCGACCTGGGGGACCACGATGGTATGGACGTAGTCCGGACCGACCCGTTTGTGCAGCACCCCGACCATCTCATATTCCGGATGGTAACGGATTGCCAACTTCAGGTGGATCGGTAGACCTTTATTGGTCAGGACAGAGAATTCGTGGAGCACGGTCTGAACGCGTAGATTATAAATCGTCATGCTGTTCCACGGCCAGACAATGTGCAGCCCTTCCGGATACACGTAATCGGTGACGGTGCCGCCCCAGAACAGCCGGTAGAGCGCCCCGGCCTCACCGGACCGCACCACCACGAACACCCGGCTCCAGAAGTACAGAGCGAGCAGCCCGACGATCAGCGACGCGATCAGCACCACCGGCAGCGAATCGCCGGCGAAGCGCGACAGCCGCCGCCATGGGGACCGCGGCGGTCGCGGTGGGTCGTCACCCAAGCCGCCGCCACCGACCGCACCGCCAAGGTGGTCGCTTCCAAGGTCACCGGACGGCGTGGCAAGGCGCATGCGAACCCTCTCGTTGGCTTTTCGAACCGGGGGCACCGCGCCGCCACGGGACCGGCTGGCCTCGGAGCATGCGCCATTCCGGCACGCGGACAACGGGTCACGACAGCGCCGGGCGGCGAAGCCGGTTCGAAACGGACACGGGCCGCCGGCAACGGACCGACCGACGACGGAGACGGGAAATGGTGCTGCTGCAGAGACTTGAACTCTGGACCTCTCCCTTACCAAGGGAGTGCTCTACCACTGAGCTACAGCAGCGACGGCGACATGCGAAGGCGTTTTATAGCCACCGACGCCGCGGCGATGCAAGCGCGCCGTCGATCGGATCGATCGCCTCCCGATCAGGTCAGGTGCGGCCGCGCCCGATAGCTGTCGGTCTGCATCTCAATCAGGCGGCTGACCGTGCGCTCGAACGCGAATGCGTGGTCGCCCGCGGGGTAGAGCGCCGTCGGCGGGCCGTCGGCCGCCATCACCAGCTTGACCCGATGCTCGTAGAGCGCATCGATCAGGATCATCAACCGTTTCGCCTGGTCGCGCGCAGCCGGCTCTAGCCGTGGCACCCGGTCGAGCAGCACGGTGTGGAAATGGGTCGCGATCGCGAGATAGTCAGCGGCGCCGAGCGGCTTGCCGCACAGGTCATAGAAATGAAACCAGGCGACCCCGGCGGCGCAATACGGCACCTCGACGGTGCGCCCGGGCAGGGCGAGCGACATCGGACCGCCGCGCGCCTGGTCGGTCCGCTCGGCGAACGCGCGCCCCATCCCCTCGGTGGCGGCGTGGTCGAGCGGCTGGAAATAGACCGGTAGCCGTTCGAGCCGCAGCCGCCGATGGTCGGGCCCATGTTCCAGCGCGAGCACGTCGAGCCGGTCCTTGAGCAAGGCGATGAAGGGCAGGAACCGGTCGCGCTGCAGCCCGCCGGCGTAAAGCTCGTCGGGCGGCCAGTTCGAGGTCGCGACCACCACCACCCCAAGATCGAACAAGGCAGTGAACAGGCGCCCGAGGATCATCGCGTCGGCAACGTCGGAGACGTGGAACTCGTCGAAACACAACAGCCAGGCGTCGGCGGCGATCCGGCGCGCCAGTTCCGGCAGACCGTCGCCGACGCTGCGCCCGCCGCCGCCGGTGGCGGCGCTGCGCCAGTCGTGAAGGAACCGGTGGGCATCGAGCATGAAGCGATGAAAATGGACCCGTTTCTTGTGCGCAAGCGGTGCGGTGTGGAAGAACAGATCCATCAACATCGATTTGCCGCGCCCGACCCCGCCGTAGAGATAAAGGCCTTGGGGGGTCTCGCGCGGGGCGTCGGCGCGCGCAAACCAGGTCTTCCAGCGCTCGCGCGGGCCGCCCGGCCGATAGCCGGCGAGCGCGCGGGTCAGCGCTTCCAGCTTCTCGGCCGCCAACTCCTGGTCGGGGTCGTAGCGCAGCGTGCCCGCGGCCCGCATCGCCCGATAGTCCGCCAAAGGCCCGTCCGACATCCGTGCTCCACCCGACCCCTTGTCCGCGCCGTCCCCGGCCTTGCGCGACCGCGCCCCTCCCTGTCAAGCCCGGCTGCCGTGCGCTGGCCAACCGGTGCCGCGCTTGACCCGCCGAACAACGCCGACATCATGCGAGACACCAGGACGGCCGGCCCGCCCCGCGGACCACCCCGGACCGACGACCGAGACAAGAAAGGACCGACCGACCCATGCCCCGCTTCGATTCGCACCTGATCGACACCCTGACCGCGCGGGGGTTCCTTCACCAGTGCACGGATCTCGAGGCGCTCGACCGCCTTGCCGCCGCGGGGCCGGTCACCGGCTATATCGGGTTCGACTGCACCGCCGACAGCCTGCACGTCGGCAGCCTGGTCCAGATCATGATCCTGCGCTGGATGCAGCTGACCGGCCACAAACCGGTGGTGCTGATCGGCGGCGGCACCACCCGGGTCGGCGACCCGTCGGGCAAGGACGAAAGCCGCCAATTGTTGTCGGACGACCAGATCGCCCACAACATGGCCGGGATCCGGCGGGTGTTCGACAGCTTCCTCACCTTCGGCGACGGGCCGACCGACGCGGTCATGGTCAACAACGCCGACTGGCTCGACCAACTCGCCTACATCCCGTTCCTGCGCGATTTCGGGCCGCATTTTACGATCAACCGGATGCTCACCTTCGATTCGGTGCGCCTGCGCCTCGACCGCGAGCAGCCGATGACCTTTCTTGAATTCAATTACATGATTTTGCAGGCCTATGACTTTCTCGCGCTCAACCGTCGGCTCGGCTGCCGGCTGCAGATGGGCGGTTCCGACCAGTGGGGCAACATCGTCAACGGGGTGGAGTTGGCGCGTCGGGTCGACCGGGCCGAGCTGTTCGGTCTGACCTCGCCCCTGATCACCACCGCGTCCGGCGCCAAGATGGGCAAGAGCGCGAGCGGCGCGGTGTGGCTGACGCCCGATCGGCTGTCGGCGTACGACTATTGGCAGTTCTGGCGGAACACGGAGGATGCCGATGTCGGCCGTTTCCTGCGCCTGTTTACCGAGTTGCCGCTGGACGAGGTGGCCCGGCTCGAGGCGCTGACCGGGGCCGGGATCAACGAGGCCAAGAAGCGCCTGGCGACCGAGGCGACCACGCTCGCCCACGGTGCCGAGGCGGCGCGGGCGGCGGCCGAGACTGCGCAGCGCACGTTCGAGGCCGGTGAGCGTGCCGAGGGTTTGCCGACCGTCGAGGTTGCGGCGGAGACGCTCGCCGCCGGGGTGGCGTTGATCGATCTTCTGGTCGATGCCGGCTTTGCCGCCTCGCGCGGCGCGGCGCGGCGGCTGATCCGCGGCGGCGGCGCCCGGGTCAACGATCACGCGGTGACCGACGAGGCCGCGACCGTGACGGCGGCCGAGTTGACCGATGAGCAGGTGATCAAGATCAGTGCCGGTAAGAAGCGCCATGCGCTGGTGCGCCTTGCCCCCCACGAATGGGGTCCAGGGGGCACCCCCTGGTCGGGGGTGTCGGGGGGTGACCCCCCCTGACCTGGGGGTGACGCCCCCAAACCGGACGCGGTCTCGTTACGCCCGCAAAACTTTCCCCGGATTCATGATCCCCTCGGGGTCGATCGCGTGTTTGATCCGCCGCATCAGGTCGAGCGACACCGGATCCTTGACCCGTTCCAGCTCCTCGACCTTGAACCGCCCGATCCCGTGCTCCGCGCTGATCGAGCCGCCGAGCGCGAGCGCGACGTCGTTGACCACCGCCTGAAGTTCGTCCCACCGGCCGAGGAACCCGGCGCGGTCCGCCCCGACCGGCTGGCTCAGGTTGAAATGGATGTTGCCGTCGCCGACATGGCCGAACGGCACCGGCCGGATCCCCGGCACCCGTTCGGCGACCGCTGCCGACGCTCGGGCGATCAGGTCGGGCACCCGCGCGACCGGCACCGAGACGTCGTTTTTGATCGATCCGCCTTCGGGCCCTTGGCCTTCGACCACCGCTTCGCGCAGCCGCCGGAGTGCCGCCGCCTGGCTGCCGCTGGCCGCCACCGCGGCGTCGGTGATCGTTCCGTCTTCGAAATTTTCACCAAGACAGGTCTCAATCACCTCGCGCAAACCCCCGTCGGTGCCGCAGCTTGCGCACTCGATCAGGCAGTACCATGGATGGGCCGCCGCCAGCGGATCGGTGACGTCCGGGACATGGCGACACGCGAATTCCAGACCGAGCCGCGGGATCAACTCGAACACGATCACCGCGTCCCCGGTCGCCGCACGCAACCGCCCCAACAGGCGGACCGCGGCGGTCGGGTCCGGCAGACCGGCGAACACTGACTCAATTTGTTTCGGCCTCGGAACAAGCTTTAGAACCGCAGCGGTGATCACCCCGAGCGTGCCCTCGGCGCCCAAGAACAGCTGTTTTAGGTCGTAGCCCGTGTTGTCCTTACGCAGCCGGTTCAAACCCGACCAGATGCGGCCGTCCGGCAGCACCACCTCGAGTCCCAGCACCAGGTCCCGGGCATTGCCGTAGCGCACCGTCAGCATGCCGCCGGCGTTGGTCGACAGACAGCCGCCGATCTGGCAGGTCCCCTCGGCGCCGAAGCTGAGCGGCAGCCAGCGGTCGCCGTCCTCGGCGGCACGGCGCGCGGTCTCGAGCACACAGCCGGCCTCGACCGTGATTGTATGGTCGTCGGGGTCGAGCGCGCGAATCCGGGTCAGCCGGCCAAGGCTCAAGACCAATTCGCGGCCATGCTCGAACGGCACCGATCCCCCGACCAGCCCTGTGTTGCCGCCCTGGGGGACCACCGGGATCTGCGCCTGGTGGCACAACCCGATCACCGCCGCAACCTCCTCGGTGGTGGCCGGCCGGACCACCATCGGCGCGCGACCGCAAAAGCGTCCGCGCCATTCGACCAGGTAGGGCGCCATCGCGTCCGGGTCCGTAATGACCCCCTTGGGGCCGACCAGCGCGTCGATGCGCGCGAGCGCGTCGGGGACCGACAAATCCGACATATGATTAAGGCTCCGAAACACCCGCGTGGGGCCCGGCCTCGCTCGGTCGCGGTGCCGCCGCGCGCGCCAGCCGATCATTGAGCGCGACCCCGAGCCCGGTCGCGGGGATCGGCATCACCGCGATCGCCCGGACGTCCGGGCGGTCGAGCGCACGCAGCATCGCATAGAGGTTGTGTGCCGCCTCGGCGAAATCGCCGGTCTGGCTGAGGTTCAACCGCATCCGCCCGCCGGGCAGGTCGTCGTCGGGGCCAAACGCGAGCACCGCCTCGTCCGGTGCCGCATCGACCGCGCCCAGCCGCACCGGCCGCCGCGGCGCGTAGTGGCTCGCCATCTGGCCCGGCGCCAACGCAGCGCCGCCAAGCGCCGCCTCGCCCCCGAGTGCGCACCCGGCCGCCGCCTCGACCCGCTCGGCGGTGATCGCGCCCGGCCGGAGCAGCCGGAACACCCCGGGCAGACACGCGACCACGGTCGACCCGAGCCCCACCGGGCAGGCGCCGCCGTCGATCAAGAGATCGATCCGGCCGCCCAACGACTCCTCAACATGGTCGGCCGTGGTCGGGCTGACCGTCCCGGACCGGTTGGCACTCGGTGCCACGATCGGGCGCGCGACCGCCCGCAACACCCCCTGGGCGACCGGATGGCCGGGCACCCGCACCGCGATGCTGTCGAGGTTGGCCGAAACCGCGGCCACCACCGCGGTGGTCGGCCGCCGCGGCACCACCACGGTCAGCGGACCGGGCCACAAGGCGGCGGCGAGCCGCGCCGCGGTCCCGTCCAGCGTCCCGACCCGGTCGGCGGCCGCGGCATCGGCGACATGGACGATCATCGGGTTCGACGCCGGCCGGTCCTTGGCCGCGAACAGCGCCGCGACCGCCGCCGGGTCGGTCGCGTCGGCGCCGAGGCCATAGACCGTCTCGGTCGGAAACGCGACCAGCCGCCCGGAGCCGAGCATCTCCGCGGCGCGGGCATAGGCGGTCAACGACGGCGACACCCGGTCACAAGAGGAAGCCATCGTGGCGATCAGTCTCCCCGCTGGTGTGGGCCCGCGCACCGACGGCGCGATCGGGCAGGCCGCAGGTCGCGTACGTTCCCCTTGCGTGAAGAGAATCATTGTCGATTCCGCGGGTCCTGTCAAATCGGCGTCGCGCCCGCGGACGGGCGCGACGCGCTTGGCTTGCCGGATCTCGCCGTGTCACACTGGCCCAGGGTCGGACGGGCGGCGACGCCGGATCGACAAGAATGCCCCGATCACAGGGGCCCACGGCGCGACCCCCCAAGCCCTCCGATCGGCGGGAGAGGTGAGGCGAAGAATGGGTGAGGTGATCAATCTGGCGCGGTATCGGCGGGAACGCGCTCGCCGGCAGCGCCAACTCGAAGCGGCGGAGAACCGGGCCCGCACCGGCAGGCCCAAGGCGGAGCGGAGCAAGGAGGTTGCCGAGGCGGCGCGGGCGCACGACCGGCACGAGTCCCATCGGCTCGACCCGGCGGCGCGGGCCGACGAGTCGGTGTGATCCCACCGGTGGTGGTCCCGGGCGTTGGTCGGGACCCTGGGCACACCGTGAGCGGGTGACATCGCGAGGGGGCACCTCGGAGCGGCAAAATGGCCGGGCGGCGCGTCACGCGGGCGCCCGCCACCCCGCTGCATGAGCCGCGGCTGCCTGCGTCGCGCCCGACCTACCAGCCGGCGGATTCGGCGAGGCGGACCAGGTCGTCGAGCTCGTCCGACCGCCAATAGCGCGAGCGTTTCAGCTCCGCGCGTGCCATCGATAAGAAGTCGCGCACGATCACCGCCTCGTGCGACGACAAAGGTTCTGTGTCCGACAACCGCTGCATTACCAAATTTGCCATATTCTTGCTGACAACAGACAGCCATTCGCTGATCCGGACGTCGAAAATTGACGCAATCTCGGACAGGCGGACCAGGTGCGCCAGCCGCTCCCGGTGCATGTCGCCCTCTTCATACTTCAAGGCCTTTTCGACCACCAGCTGGAGGTCTTCCACCGTGTCGGACCGCCAGCGGTCGAGTTCGGAAATCGAAAAGCCGAACCCCTCGATCAGTTCGTGCCATTGCCAGATGTATTGGATCAGCCACACGACATCGGCATGGTCGGGCGCCGGGCGTCGGCGTGCCCACAGCACGCTGGCCAGACGGTCGGTGGCGACCGGAGCCAACCGCCACCAGATAAACTTGGTGAGCTCCCTCAAGTGCTGACGGAACACCGGCTCCGTACGGCCATCGGCATCGAGCCCGCCCTGCAACAACGCCTCGATGATCTGGCGGATGCTCTCTTGGATCACGATCAACCGGGTGCGGTCGGATCCGCTCAGCCGCACCGCCGCGCCGCCGGCCCGGTTTTCGAGATTGAGCGTGTGCAGCAGATGCTCGCGCAAACCGCGAGAATAGGCGATGAAATGGCCGAGCAAGGCCTCGACGATCTGATCGCCCCCGGTCGACCTGTCCAACCCGACGGTCCGCAGGTAGGCGCCGACCACCGTGTAGCGCCGCTCGACATTCAACAGCCACAACGGCAGCACTTGGCCGGCGCGATTGCCGTCGCCGCTGCTGATCGGTTCACTGGCCAAGCTGGTGTTCGCCTCAAACAGGACCTCGGCCTGATGTTCGGCCTCGGCGCTGGCGCGCGGCGGGTCGGGGAACGCGGTCTTGAAACGGTGGATCCAGCGCGCAAATGCGGCACTGCCGTTGAGCAGCAGCCGACAGGCCTGGAGAAACCGCAACAGGCTCTGCGCCATCGTTTCGTCGCGCAGATGCTGCGGTTTGCCGCGTTGGCGCAACAGCGCGACCAGATGTCCGGTCAGCTCGGTCGCGAGCTTGCGATCACTCAAATGATTGGTGAGGTGGGCGAGTGCCTCGGCCCGCATCCGCTCCTTCAGCGCCACCGCGTCGGGCGACCGCAGCACCACCTCGAGCAACTCGTCGTCGGCGAGCTCGTCAAGCCGGCGTTGCACCTCAACCGCCAGCTCGGGGAATGCCAGCCGCTTCATCGCCTCCCAGAAAGCCGCAACAAACTTTCTATGCACCAGGCTTGATATATGCTCTGCACCAAAGAGAAGAAAATCATCGTTGGTGAAGTAAATCTCAAACAGCTCTGTGAAAAGCCTCTGGGCACGGTACGGCCGCCGGGCATTCAAATGCTGAATCACCCGCTCGCGCACCAACGCCGCACGATGCGTGTTGGCGTTGCCAAGGAGCGTCTCCTCCCCGAGAAGCTGGTGGGCCGAATCCGGTCTAAGCTGCGATACCAGAAGATCGATTTCCTGTCGCAGTCGTTCGTCCTCGACCTCGGTCTGGCTCTCGGGGGGCATCGGCGTTGTCCGGCTCGTGGTCCTTCCCCTTGACTGCGGCGCCGTCGCCAACGCGCCTTGACATCCAATGCGTTACGCACACGCTCCGGCGCCGGCGGACCGCACGGCACCCGATCACGGACCCCGTGGGCCCCACCGGAGCCCCGACGACCTCGACCGTAAGCAACGGTCCACCCCGGTGTTGTCAGCACAATACAGGGTAATTGCCAACGCGTTAACAAGAAACTCGCGCGTCGATCGTGCCGCGTCTTGGTCGAGCGTTCGGATCAGTCAGGCTTAAGCGGCCAGCCCGCGACCGCGGACCCGCCCGTAACTATAGTGAGCAGCGCAGGCACCTTCCGACGATACCATGCACGCCCCCATCGGGGTTTCCGGGGTACACGCGGTGGCAAACAAGCGGCAGTCGCTCGGGGTCGCAACGCCGCGCAGGATTGGTCCACACAGACAGCCGCGGACATTGGCGACCTCGACATCGGCCAGCGCAAAGCGTGTTTCGGCATCGAATTCGTGATAAGTACTCTTGAGCTTGAGTGCGCTGTCCGGCACCGAGCCGAGTCCGCGCCAGGCAAACGTCCGTCGGACCTCCATCACGGTCTCGACCAACACCTGGGCCTTGCGATTGCCGTCCCGGGTCACCGCCCGGCTGAACTGGACCTCGACCCGG
Organism: Azospirillaceae bacterium; assembly: GCA_028277115.1. Lineage (GTDB taxonomy): Bacteria > Pseudomonadota > Alphaproteobacteria > Azospirillales > Azospirillaceae > JANQHG01. The sequence continues at coordinate 768 of JANQHG010000243.1, read as the reverse complement.
CTCTCGCCGGCGTTGAGCTGTCGGATCAGCATCAAGATGGCGTGCATGACGTCGAGCGGCTCGAACCCGGCGATCACCACCGGTCGGCCGTCGCGCGCCGCCACCGGTTCATAGGGCCGGCTGCCGATCACCGTCGAGACGTGGGCCGGGCCGACGAACCCGTCCAGCCGCACCGCGGTTTCTCCCGGCGGCACCGGCGCATCGAGCATGTGGCGGATCGCTGGCGGCGTCAGGACATGGTTACAGAACACCGAAAAGTTGGTGAGGCCGCGGCGCCGCGCCTCCAGAACCGCGTGCGCGGTCGGCGGCGTCGTGGTCTCGAACCCGATCGCAAAGAACACGACCTCGCGCGTTGGATGCGCCGCCGCGATCGCGAGCGCGTCTTGGACCGAATAGACCATACGGACGTCCGCGCCGTCGGCCTTGACGCGGAACAGGCTGGCGCCGTTCGACCCGGGCACCCGCAACGTGTCGCCGTAACTGCACAAGATCGTGCCCGGCGTCCGCGCGATCGCGATCGCACCGTCGATCCGCCCGACCGGCAGCACGCACACCGGGCAGCCCGGGCCGTGGATCATCCGGACGGTCGGCGGCAACAGGTCGGGAATGCCGTAGCGCGCGATCGCGTGGGTGTGACCGCCACAGAACTCCATCAGCCGGTAGTCGCGGGCGCCGGCCGCGGCAGCGTCCGCGATCGCCGCCGCCAACCCGCGTGCCAGTGCCGGATCCCGGAATTCGTCGATGTATTTCATGGCCGCCCGCTCCCCT
>JANQHG010000218.1 GCA_028277115.1 Azospirillaceae bacterium | reverse complement strand
CGCCGCGCTCGCCGCCGACCCGGCGCGCTGCACCGCCTGGGGTGCACGATCTCACGGCAGCCGGGGACGTCGGTCGCAACGATCGGGCGTGCGCAGGCGGCGGCTTCGAGCAGGCACTTCGGCACCCCCTCGCCGCCGGTCGACGGCAGCAGCGCGATCGCGGCGTCGCGCCAGACCGTCCGGACGTCGGCGACATGGCCGAGCCAGCGGAGCCCGGGCTCGCTCGCCCAGGCCTCGAGTTCCGCCATGGAGAGGCTGGAGGGGCTGTCGGGATCGGGCGCGCCGACCAGCCACAGCTCGAGCGCGACCCCGCGCGCCCGCGCGCGGCGCAGCGCCTCGATCGCGGTCGGGATGCCCTTGCTGCGCAGCATGCGCGCGACTGCGGCGCAGATCACCGGCGCGCCGGGCGGGTCAGGCGACGGCGGCGGCAGTGGTTGGTAATGGTCGAGCTCGATCCCAGAGCCGCGGACCAGTCGGGTGCGGTCGTGCGCGACGATGCCGCGCGCGACCAGCCGGTCGCGGTCGTCGGGGTTCTGGAACAGGGTGAGCGCGCGCGGCCGATCGATCAGGCGGCCGAGCACCCAGCTCAACAGCGCGCGCCCCTGCCGGCCGCGCCAGGTCGTGCCGGCAAAGCCGTGGCCGAGCCCGGCCAGCGCGTTGACCGTCGCCGGCGCCGCGGCACGGTCGCCGAGCGCAGCCAGACGCGCCGCCAAGCTTCCGAACACCACCGGTTTGAGGGCGACATGGTGGACCACCGCCGGGCGTTCGCGCCGGTAGAGCCGGACCAGCTCGACCAGCGCCCGCAGTTCGGCGAGCGGCCCGGCGCGCCGGCGCCAGCCGAGCGGGTGGAGCCGGAAGCCCTCGGCTCGGATCGGCGCGCCATGGTCGGCGACCCGGGTCGCAACCACGACCTCGAACCCGGCGTCGCGCGCCGCCCGCGCCATCGGCAGACGGTGCGAGCAGAAGTACCAGTCCTCGGTCACCAGGAACAAAAGGCGCGGGGCGGGCGACGACGCGGCGGCGAGGGTGTCCATGGCGGGCACGCGCCCGATCAGGCCGCAGCCCCGACACGCGTGTCGGCGCGCCAGGCCTGGACCATCAAGACCGCCCACAGCGGATGCGGTCGGTGCACGGCGCCGCCGACCAGATCGTGCCAGGCCCGGCGGATCGGCGCCGGCTCGAACAGACCGTCCGCGCCGAGCCGGGTCTCGTCGAGCAGGTCTTCGGCCCAATCGCGCAACGGCCCGCGCAGCCAGGCGGCGATCGGCGGCGCGAAGCCTTGCTTCGGCCGGTCGATCAGGGCGCGCGGCACATAGCGGTCGAGCACCCGGCGGAGCAGCCACTTGCCGGTGCCGTCGCGCACCTTGACCGACATCGGCAAGGACCAGGCGAACGCGACCAGCTCGGGGTCCAACAGCGGCACCCGCGCCTCGAGCCCGACCGCCATGCTGGCGCGATCGACCTTGGTCAAGATGTCGTCCGGCAGATAGGTCATGGCATCCAGATACATCATCTTTGCACGCGGGTCGTCGAGCGCCGGCCAGTCGTCCGGCCGGTCGATCAGGGTCGCGGGCGTGGCCCCGCCGACCACGCACGCGGCCGGGTCCGGCCACAGCGCGACCAGGCGGCGGTAATAGCCGCCGACCGTCGGTTCGGCGAGCGCGTCGGCGAGCTTGGGCAGCCGGTCGGCCAGTTGCGGCAGGCGCGCCCGGCCGGGCAGCCGCGCGGCAAGCGCGCCGGGCGCTGCGGCCGGCAGCCGGCGGATCGCGCCCGCAAGCCCGCGACGCAACGGGCCGGGCAGTGCCTGCGCCCGCCGCCACAGTCGATAGCCCTCCGTGTAGCGGTTGTAACCGCCGAACAGCTCGTCGCCACCGTCGCCCGACAGCGCCACCGTGACGTGGCGCCGGGCGAGCGCGCACAACAGCGCGGTCGGCACCTGCGAGGCATCGGCGAACGGCTCGTCCCACACCTCAGGCAGCCGCGGCACCACGGCGAGCGCGTCGGCCGCGGTGACCCGGAGTTCGGTGTGGTCGGTGCCAAGGTGGGCGGCGACCGCGCGGGCGTGATCGGCCTCGTTATAGGCAATGTCGGGAAAGCCGATCGAGAAGGTGCGTACCGGCGCCGCCGCCTCGGCCTGCATGCAGGCGGTCACGGTCGAGCTGTCGATGCCGCCCGACAGGAACGCGCCGATCGGCACGTCGGACAACAGGCGCCGCCCGACCGCCCGGCGCACCAGACCGTCCAGCCGGTCCTCGAGTGCCGCCGGATCGCCCTCAGCGCACGGCGCGGCGGCGAGCGCCTTGGCATCCCAATAGGCCCAGGGCGTGCCGACCTCGGCGCCGCCGGCGCGCACGGTGACGCCGTGCGCCGGCGGAAGCTTGGCGAGGCCGCGGTAAATGCACCAGGGCGCCGGGACAGTGCCGAAGCGCAGGAACAGCGCGAGCGCGGCGCGATCGATCTCGCCGGTCCACGCCGGGTGGTCGGCGAGCGCCTTCAGCTCGGACGCAAACACGAAGCTGTCGCCGACCCGCCCGTAGTACAGCGGCTTTTCCCCGAGCCGGTCGCGTGCGAGCGTCAGCGTGCACGCCTGACGATCCCACAGCGCGACCGCGAACATGCCGTTCGCCCGGTCGAGCGCCCGCTCGACCCCCCAGGCGGCGACCGCGGCGAGCAGGGTCTCGGTGTCCGAATGGCCGCGCCACGGCCCGGTCAGCTCAGCGCGCAGCTCGCGGTGATTATAGATTTCGCCGTTGTAGCAGACGACATGGCGGCCGCACGCCGACACCATCGGCTGGTGCCCGGCGGCCGACAGATCGAGGATCGCGAGGCGCCGGTGCCCGAACGCCGGGCCGCCGCCGTCGGCATCGGACCACAGCCCTTGGTCGTCCGGCCCGCGGTGGGCCAGCCGCCGGGTCATCTCGGCCAGCCGGTCCGCCCGCCCCCAGACCCCGACGATCCCGCACATCGCGCCGCTCCCCTGCCCTCGGTCGCGCGACCTTACGGTGCGCGGCGGCCTTGCAACAATCCCGGATCGCGCCGGCGGGTCGGGTCGGCGACCCGCCGAGGTGCGGGCGTTGCCGCCTGACCCACCTCGGCACCTTATAAACGGACGTCGGCAACCTTTGATTTCGTTGAAAGATTCCGACTGTGTAAATCCCGTAGCCACCGGGCGGCTCGGGCATTACCAACATCTTTACAATGCCGGGGGCTCGAGCGCGCTCGCGGCCCTGGTCGAGGGGCTGGCGCCGGCGGACGACGGCGGCGCGACCGGGTGGTGGCTGTAGAGGCGCCAGCTACGCTCACTGACTGGCCGCCGGTGCCCCGGGAGCCGGGGCACCGGCGTCGGTCGATCGATCTTCCGCGGCGTCCGTGGGCGATCGAGCCCGGGTGCCGTCGTCGGGGGGTGACCGTTCGTCGAGCGCGGCGCCCGTCGGGCCGGTCGCCTCCGGTCGCGTCGGCGAAACCGCGGGGTCGGCCGGACGCGGGTCATCGATCTCTTTCGGGGCGAGCGGCGCCGACGACATAGGTTGCCTCAAGAAGATCGCGGCACCCATGATGACAGAGACAATGACCGTGACCAATCCAATGGTCGTGAAAACATAGTTGCGGGCATCCCGTTTGGTGACCATTGCGCCGCGAAGTTCGCCCATCTCCCCCTTCAGATCACCCATCTCCCCCTTCATCTCGGCGCGCAGGTCGCCCATCTCCCCCTTCATCTCGACGCGCAGGTCGCCCATCTCCCCCTTCATCTCGGCGCGCAGGTCGCCCATCTCGCCCTTCATCTCGGCGCGCAGGTCGCCGATCTCCTCCTTCATCTCGGCGCGCAGGTCGCCGATCTCCTCCTTCATCTCGACGCGGAGATCGGTGATCTTTCCCGTCATCTCTGTGCGCAACGCACCGATCTCACCACGCAGGATGCCGTTTTGGCGCTCCATCTCGACCCGCATGTCATGGACCGCATCGATCAGCCGATCGAGTTTGGTCTCGATCCGACCGAACCGATCGTCGGTCAGATCGGCGCGCGCCTCGAGCTTGGCGACGCGACCCTCGAGCCCGCCGCCGCGGGCCCCCTCGGCGCCGAACTTGGCCGCCGCCGACCGCGGCGGCCGCTCCGGCCCGGCGCGCCGACCGATGGTGACCCGGTGTCTCCTGCCTTCCGTCATCGCTCCCGTCCGGCGCCGTAAACGTATGAGACAGTATCCGGGCGAGGCGACCAATGGTCAACCGGATTGGCGCCGATCAGGTGATGTCGGCCAATGCGTCGCGACAGTAAACGTCCAAGGTCACGCATTGGAACGCGCTCGCAGCAAGTGCCGGTCGGGCAGTCGAGACCGCAACCGGCCGGGGGCGAAGACGGGTCGGCGACCGCATTCGCCGGGATGATCCGTCGCGCCAACTATCGAACAGGGCGCGCGCGGTCGGGCAGCGCCGCCCCTGCGCCATCAGTTGGTGGCGGTCGTAAGCGACCGACCAACTCGGTCGAGATCTGGATCACCAAGGTGATCGGCCGGGGTCCGGCGCGCCCCGTTGGGCGCGACCGCGATCACCAGCGGCGCGTCCGGACCGACCACCGGCGCGGGCTCGGCGACCCGGGGTCCCTGCCCGGCCGACCCGCGGCTACATCCGGAACACGCCCCAGCGGCTCGCCGGGATCGGGGCGTTCAAAACCGCGGACAGGCCGAGCGCCAGCACCCGGCGGGTATCGGCCGGGTCGATCACGCCGTCGTCCCACAGCCGGGCGCTGGCGTAATAGGGGTGGCCCTGGGTTTCGTACTGCTCGCGGACCGGCTGTTTGAACGCCTCTTCGTCCGTCGTGCTCCAGCTCTTGCCCTGGGCCTCGAGCCCGTCGCGGCGAACGGTCGCCAGCACATTGGCCGCCTGTTCGCCGCCCATCACCGAAATGCGCGCGTTCGGCCACATCCACATCAGACGCGGGCCATAGGCGCGGCCACACATCGCATAGTTGCCGGCGCCGAAGCTGCCGCCGATCACCACGGTCAGCTTCGGGACCTCGGCGCACGCGACCGCGGTGACCATCTTGGCCCCGTCCTTGGCGATGCCACCGGCTTCGTATTTGCGTCCGACCATGAAGCCGGTGATGTTCTGCAAGAACACCAACGGCACCCGGCGCTGGCAACACAGCTCAATGAAATGGGTGCCTTTGAGCGCTGATTCGGAAAACAGAATGCCGTTGTTGGCGATCATCCCGACCGGGTAGCCGTGGATACGGGCAAAGCCGGTGACCAGGGTCGGGCCGTAGAGCTGCTTGAACTCGTCGAACTCGCTGGCATCGACGATCCGTGCGATCACCTCGCGGATGTCGAACGGGGTGCGCGGGTCGGCGGGCACGATGCCGTGCAGTTCGGCCGGGTCGTAGCGCGGGTCGGCGGGCGCGCGCAGGCTCACGGTCGCGCGTTTCTGGCGGTTGAGCGCGGCCGCGACCCGGCGCGCCACCGCCAGCGCGTGGGCGTCGTTGGTCGCCAGATGGTCGGTTACGCCCGAGGTCCGGGCGTGGACCTCGGCGCCGCCCAAATCCTCGGCGCTGACCACCTCGCCGGTCGCCGCCTTGACCAGCGGCGGGCCGCCCAGGAAGATCGTGCCCTGCTGGCGAACGATGATCGATTCGTCCGACATCGCCGGGACATAGGCGCCGCCGGCGGTGCAACTGCCCATCACCACCGCGATCTGGGGGATGCCGGCCGCGGACAGCCGCGCCTGGTTATAGAAGATCCGCCCGAAATGGTCGCGGTCGGGAAAGACCTCGTCCTGGTTGGGCAGGTTGGCGCCGCCGCTGTCGACCAGATAGATGCACGGCAAGGTGTTCTCACCGGCGATCTCCTGGGCGCGCAGGTGTTTTTTTACGGTCAACGGGTAATAGGTCCCGCCCTTGACCGTGGCGTCGTTGGCGATCACCACGCATTCCTGGCCGCACACCCGGCCGATCCCGGTGATCAGACCGGCCGCCGGGATCGGCTCGTCATAGACGCCGTGGGCGGCGAGTTGGGACAGCTCGAGGAACGGGGTCGCGGGGTCGAGCAGGCCGCGGATGCGCTCGCGCGGCAACATCTTGCCGCGCGCAAGGTGGCGCTCGCGCGCCCTCAAGCCCCCGCCCTGCTTGATCTCGGCGACCCGAGCGCGCAGGTCGGCGACCAGGGCGGCCATGGCCTCGGCATTGGCGGCGAACGCTGGGGAGCGGGGATCGACGGTCGACGGGAGGACGGGCATGCGAGGGGGTCCGGCGTGGTCCAGTCCGATGACGCCCTGAACGGGCATGGTCTCGGGAGCCTGCACCGACGCCGGCCGGTCCGGCAAGCGCTAACCCGACGCGGGCGCCGCGGGCGTCGGGTCCGGGGCGGGGCCGCCGGGCGCCGCATCGTCGGGCATCGGGAACCCCGGGTGGTCGGGCCCCGGTCCGCCGACAAAGGTCACCGCGACCTGGGTCGGCACCCGGTCGCCGGTGCGGTCGGTCTGGAAGGTCGAGATCTCGCCCGGCAGCAACAGGCTCGGATCGGCCGGCACCTCCCAGCGGTCGACCGCGCCGCCCCCGGCGTCGAGTGCGAGCACCCGGACCTGCGGCACCGCGATCAGACGGTCGCTGCGATTGACGATCCGGCCTTCGACGACCAGACGGATCGCGCCGCCAGCGACCGGCTCGGCGCGCGCGTGCACGCTCTCGAGCGCAAGCCCGGCCCCCGGCACCGGCACCGGCAGCCCGATCACGGCATACAGCCGCGCCGCCGCGGGCCACGACCCGACCACCGCCCCGGGAAACGCGACCACCGCACCGCCCAGCGCCGCGGCGACCAGCCCGAGTGCGGCCCACTGGACCGGGCGACGGCGCCACAGCGGCGGCCGCACCGCCCGACGACCCGCGCGTCGACCGATCGGTGCCGCGCGATCCCCGCCGTCGTACGGCGCGTCGTCCATCTCCCGTTCGGCCGGTCCGGTCTGGACGGACAGCCGCGACAGCTCTGCCACGGCGTCGTCGCGGGTCTCTTCGGGATCGAACGCCGGCGGTGCCGCCGCGGCCGGCGGGTGCGCCGCCGCCGGTGGCGGTGACGGCGTCGGCGGTGGCACGGCGGCCGCAGGCGCCGCGGCGGGGGCGGCCGGTCGGCCGGTCCGACGGCGCGCGGCCGGCGCCGCGGCGTCCTCGGCGACCGGCTCTTGGTGCCACTCGTAACGGCAGCGCCGGCAACGCACGGTTCGCCCCCCGGCGCCGAGCTGGTCACGGCGAACCTGGAATCGCGACCGGCACCGCGGACATGCAATGATCATCACAGCCAAAGGTTGGCCTTCGCAAAGCGACCGGTTTTCTTATAGGAAGGGGGCGGCGGGTTGGCAAGGCGGGACCGGCGTTCGGGTGCCGGATCGGACCGCCATCGAGGGTGGAGCGGATCGTGATTCGGTTTGACAACGTCGGTCTCAGCTATGACGACGGGCCTGAGATTTTACGTGACATTTCGTTCTCGCTCGATACCGGCTCATTTCACTTCTTGACCGGGCAGAGCGGTGCCGGCAAATCGTCATTGTTGCGCCTGATGTACCTTGGCCTGCGGCCGACCCGGGGCCGGGTGATCCTGCTGGGCCGCGAGACCTCGACCCTTCCGCGCGCGGCGCTGCCCGGGCTTCGCCGCCAGATCGGTGTGGTGTTCCAAAGTTTCCGCTTGCTCGACCACTTGAGCGCGCTCGACAACGTGGCACTGCCGCTGCGGATGGACGGGGTCGGGGAGGCGCAGGTGCGCGAGCAGGTGATCGAGCTGTTGCATTGGGTCGGGCTCGGGGAGTTCATCGATGCCCGGCCGGCGACCCTGTCGGGCGGTCAGCAGCAGCGGATCGCGATCGCCCGGGCGGTGATCAACCGGCCACGCCTGTTGTTGGCCGATGAGCCGACCGGCGACGTCGATGATGCGATCGGCATGCGTTTGTTGTATTTATTCGAGGAGTTGAACAAATTGGGCGCCACCGTGGTGATCGCGACCCATAACGAACGGATGATCGACCGGTTCGGTTATCCGCGACTGCAGCTGGACGACGGGCGGCTGTCGGTGCTGCCGCCGCGCCAGGCGCGGGGTGGCTGATGCGGGCGCGATCGCGCGACATCGCGCTCGACGCCGACGCGCACGGGCCGTTCCTGATCGGCATCATTGCGCTGATGGTGTTTTTGGCGGTGCTGGCCGCCTCGTTCGCGATGGTGTTGTCGGACCTGGCGGCGCGGTGGGACCGCGGGCTCGATGGCGGGCTGACGGTGCAGCTGCCGCCGTCGGAAGCGCTGTCGGAGTTGGCGATCCCGGACGCGGATGCGCCGACCGGGCAGCGGGCGGCGACGCCGGTGCTCCACGCCCAACTCGGCGGGGTGTTGGCGGTGGTGACCGAGTTTCCGGGCATCACCGGCGCGGCGCCGCTGGCGCCGGACCGGATGGCCGGGTTGTTGGCGCCCTGGCTCGGGTCGGAGTTGCCGCCCGACCTGCCGATCCCGACCCTGATCGACGTGCGCACCGCGCCGGGCGCGGACGTCGACCTCGCGGCGTTGGCGGCGCGGCTCGGCGAGGTGGTGCCGGGCGCGACGGTCGATGCCCAGGCCGGCTGGATTGCCGATCTGCGCCGGCTCGCCGCGACGATCGGCTGGACCGCGCTCGGGATTTTGGCGACGGTCAGCGGTGCCGGCGTGCTCGCGGTGGTGCTTGCGGTTTACGCGGGCGTCAAGATTCACTTCCCGGTGATCGAGCTGTTGCATCTGATGGGCGCGACCGACGACTATGTTGCCCGGCAGTTCGAGGCGCACATGCTGCGCCTGTCGGCGGTCGGGGCGGTGGCCGGCTGGCTTTCGGCCGCGCTGGCACTGGGGGTGATCCGCATGGCGGCCGGCGAGCCCGCGGCCGATCTGATGCCGCGGCCGAGCCTGACGTGGATGCAATGGCTGATTTTGGCGTTGGTTCCGGTGGCCACCTGCGGCTTGAGCGTGGTGACCACCCGTCTGACGGTGCGCCGCGCGCTCGGCGTTCTAACCTGACCGCGCCGCCGCCGCCCCGGTCAGAGGGGCGCCGCGGCACGCGACCGGGGGGCCGGACGGCGACGGGTCCGGGCCCGCTCGGGCGGGCCTTGACGCGGGTGGTCCGGCTGATGACGGTGGCGGCGGTGGCCTGGACGGCCGGGCTGATCTGGTTTGCCGAGACGATACCGCGCACCGAACCGCCGCCGACCGGCGAAGACGGGGCGGCGACCACCGATGCGATCGTGGTGCTGACCGGCGGCAGCGACCGTTTGCGCACCGGTCTTGCGTTGCTGGACGCCGGTCGGGCGCACACTCTGTTCGTCTCGGGCGTGCACCGGACGGTCGACCGGGCGGCGCTGTTGCGGGTCGCCGGGGTGCCCCCGGCGACCCCGGCGCGCGGCGTGGTGCTCGGCTACGCCGCTGACGACACCCGGGGCAACGCGGCGGAGACCGCGCGCTGGATGCGGCGCCGCGGGTATCGGTCGCTGCACCTGGTGACCGCGAACTACCATATGCGGCGCAGCCTGCTGGAGTTTCGCGCGCGCCTTGGCGACGTCACGGTGATCGCGCACCCGGTGGTGCCGGCGCATGTCGTGCTCGACGGCTGGTGGCGCCGGCGCGGCACCGCGCGACTGATCATCGGCGAGTACAATAAATTTCTGGTGGCGCTGGCCCGGATCGGGCTGAGGCGCCTAGTCGCCACGCCGACCGCGGCACCAACACGCGCCGACGGCGGGGCGGTCGGATGAACCGATAAACGGACAAATCGCAATGTTATTGGTTCGGTCTTTTTGTTTCAATGCCCTGTTCTACAGCTTTACGGTGGCAGTCTGCCTGGTGATGCTGTGGGCGCTCGCCTTGCCGCGCCGACCGTTTCTGGCGGTGGTGCGGTGGTATCTGTCCTCGATCGCCGTGTTCGAACGGGCGATCCTGGGCCTTCGCTACCAGGTTGGGGGCCGCGAGCGGGTGCCGGCGGGTTGTCGCGTGATCATTGCGGCCAAGCACCAGTCGGCGTGGGAGACCTTGAAGCTCCACCTTTTGTTCGACGACCCGGCGATCGTGCTGAAACGCGAGTTGATCGAGGTGCCGCTGTGGGGCTGGTTCGCCCGGCGTTTGGAGATGATCCCGGTCGACCGCGGCGCGCGCAGCCGCGCGGTGTCGGCGATGTTGGAGACGGCGCGCCGCCGGGTCGCGGCGGGTCGACCGCTGGTGATCTTCCCCCAGGGCACCCGGGTCGCCCCGGGCGACCATCGGGCCTATCGGATCGGGGTCGGCGTGCTGTACGAGGAGCTTGGCCTGCCGGTGGTGCCGATGGCGTTGAATTCGGGCGTGTTCTGGCCGCGCCGGCGCTTCGTCAAGACGCCGGGCACGATCACGGTTGCGTTCCTTGAGCCGATTGCGGCCGGACTGCCGCGCGACGAGATGATGGCGACCTTGGAAGCGCGGCTCGAGGCCGAGACCGACCGCCTGGTCGCGGCGGCGCGCGGCGACACCGAGCGACCACACCCTTCCGACGCGACGGCGGACGGCATCACGGCGGCAGGCGGCGGCGCGACGGGCGCGACGCCGCGCGATGGTGATGATGCCGTGATCCGGGATCAGATTTTCTGAGATTGTCCGTTGCCCCTGAAGAATCAGGAAGTTATACAAAATCCGGCGAATCACTTTCGTCAAGCGGCATTGGGCCACAGGTCATTCGGTTCTCCCCTTGGCCATCGAGAACCGAATCGCCCTGGCCGCCCAGCCTTGACGATAGCCGCCACCAATGGGAACTTTACTGGGAACTTTACACTCAGCCGGTTGAGACGGAAGTGGGCTCTTGCGGGCGCGCAACCAACCGAGGGATAGCCGGCCGACCTTCGATGCGATGTCGAGTTGGGGGGCGAGCCGCTCGTCCCAAACAACCAGACATCGCCGAGATGGTCCAATGCCTAAAAAAACGCATACCGACCTCACCGCCCGAATTTAGCTTATCGGTGACGCTCGATTTGTCCAATTGCCGCTGAACCCACACACACCAGCGCCGCGACCGCCTGCTGCTGCTCTCAATGCATTCGCGGTGGTGCTGCTGACCTTGCTCGGCACGGCGGGCGAGAGCCTCGGCATGGACCGACGTCTCAAAGTGAACACCATGAAGCGCCGGACCCACTCCCCGTTCCGTTAAGGCGCTATGCTCGATGAGCTAATCCCAACGAAGCCCGAGCATCGCCTGCGACCTTTGATAGATAGATTCGGCAAAGTCCAACAATAAATGCGCGCATTTACGGCCATGTTCTGTTGCATTTGAAATGAGGGGATGAATGAGCGCGTCCCCACGGCCTCCGAAGGGGCCGGAACTTCGCCCGGCATGCCGATTGCGCACGGAGATAAATACCCTGTACAATCAGTTTTGTATGCACTCAATCCCCCATACGTGAGAGTGAAGCGGATATGACATCACGACACTGGGCCCTTTTGGCGGCCCTTATTGCCATCACCCTGACCGGCCGGGCCGAGGCGGATGAGGCCATAAAGGTCGGCGGGATCGCGCCGCTGTCGCCGCCGGGCGGCGTTCAAACCGGCGAGTCCCTGCGCGACGGAATGATTATCGCCGTCAACGAGATCAATGCGGCCGGCGGTCTGCTCGGCCGGGCGGTGGAGTTGATCGTCGAAGACACTTCGGGCGTTCCGGAGAAAGGGGTCGCCGCGTTCGAGCGTCTGGCAACGCTGGAGAACGTCGTCGCGGTTACCGGCAGCGCCCATTCCGCTGTCTGTACCGCGGTCGGCCCGGTCGCCCAAACCCACGACGTTGCCTTCATCGCCGGCGAGTGCTGGTCAGATAACGTCACCGGTGCTCAGATTCCCGAGGTGTTCCGGATCACCGTCGCCAACTCGTTGGTCTATTCGGTGGCGGCCGACTGGGTGAAGGAAGTCGGCTTCGACCACGTCGCCATCATCGCGGAGAACTCCGATTGGGGCTTCGGCATTATCGAGGTCTTTACCACCAACCTGGAGAGCGCCGGCGTCAAGGTGACCTCTTTTACCGCAGAGCGCACGCTGACCGACTTCACACCCCAGTTGCTCAGCCTGAAGCGCGCGGACCCGCAGCCTGACTTGATCGTGGCCGGGTTCACGGGCTCAGGCCTGCTCTTGATGCTGCGTCAGGCCTATGATCTCGGCATTGCGCCGACTGCCGAGACCGCCGTGTTCGCCGCCGGTGCCGACGTTCTCGAGCCGGAGTTCTGGAACGTTATGGGCGACGACGGCGTTTACGTGATCGGCAATCCGGCCGGGCTGCCGGGCAAGCCCGACACGCCGCTGTCTCGCAGCTTCGGGGCAGCCTACGAAGAGCTGACCGGCCGGCCCGCCAACGCCGTGGCGATGGAAGGCTATGACGGCGTCATGGTGATCGCCGAGGCGATCAAGGCGGTGGGGTCGACCGACCGCGCCGCAATCCAGGAAGCGTTGCGCGCGTTGCGCTGGGACGGCACCCGCGGGACTATCTACTTCCCCGCCACCACAGAACCGGCCTGGGCGTTCCAGCAATGGCCGGAGGTGCCAATTTTCGTCATTCAGTACGACACCCCGAACCAGACCCCGGGTGAGGCGCAGATTCTATGGCCGCGCCGCTTGGCGACGACCGACAGGCTGCTGCTCGCGCCGAACTGATCACCGGCGGTCGTCCGTAGGGGCCGCGTTGGTGCCGCCCGGCGGCACCAACGCGGCGCCCTGCGGGCGGTTCGGCGTCAGACCAGCCAACTCGCCATGATTTCTTGGTAGCGGGCATCGAACTCGGCCTTGGTGCCCTCGAGTTTGTTGGTTCCCAACTCCAGCACGTAGATGAAGTCGGCAACCCCGGTGCCGGCGGCGACATTCTGATCAACCATTAGGACCGTCCGGTGTTCGCCGTCGACGAGCCGGCGCAGGTGGTCGTAAATGGTCGCGGCGCGTTTGGGGTCGAGGCCGACGGTCGGCTCGTCCACCAGCATCAGGGCGGGATCGCTCATCAGCGCGCGCTCGAATTGGAGCAGGCGCTGCTGGCCGCCCGACAGCACGCCGGCGCGTTTGTGGCGCAGTTCGGCCAGCGACGGCGAGCGCGCATAGGCACGGGCGAATGCCGTCCGCGCGCGGGCGCGGTCACCACGGAAGCTCCAAGTCCCCATCTCCAGATTCTCCGCAACGCTCATCTGCGGGAACAGGGTGTGGCGCTGGTCGATGTAGGCGATGCCCACGCGCACCAGATCACGCGCCGACACGCGGGTGAGGTCTTGGTCGTTCCAGCGGATGGTGCCGCGATGGGGGCGCAGCTGGCCGATGATCGTTTTCAGCAACGTCGACTTGCCGACACCGTTGGCGCCGATGATCGTGGTCAGCTGCCTGGTGCGCGCGGTGACGGAGACGCCCTGGAGAATATCGACGCCCGGCTGATAGCCGGCGTGCACCTCGTGCACCTCAAGCGGCATAGTGATCCCCCAAATAGGCGTCAAGCACAGCCGGGTCGCGTCGCACCGCTTCGGCCGGGCCGTCGGCGATGACCCGGCCGCCCGCGAGGGTGACCACCCGCGGGCACAGGCCGAACAGGGCGCCCATGTCGTGGCTGATCAGCACGATCGTCACGCCGGCCGCGTTCCAGCGGCGCAGGTGATCCTGCATAAACGCCTTGAGTTCCGGGTAGACGCCGCCGAACGGCTCGTCGAGCAGGATGATCTTAGGGTCGAGCATCATCATCCGCCCGAACTCGAGGAGCTTGGCCTGGCCGCCGGACAGGTCCGCCGCGCGCGCATCTTTGAGGCGCTCAAGGTTAAGCGCGGCGAGGACCGTCGCCGCTTTGGCGCGCGCCGCCGCCGGGGCGAGAGACCATGCGGTCAGAGCCGGCACCAGCAGGTTCTCCATCACGGTCAGCCGCCGGAACACCTTGGTCACCTGAAACGACCGACCAAGGCCGAGGCGGGCACGCTGAGCGGCTGACCGGCCGTCGAGCCGCCGGTCGCCAAGGTACACCCTCCCGCCACTCTGACGGTAATAACCGCAAACGACGTTGAGCAAGGTGGTCTTGCCCGAGCCGTTCGGCCCCATTAGGCCGACCATCTCGCCGGGCGCGACCGCGAGGTCGATGCGGTCGAGCGCAGTGATGCCGCCAAACCGCATGGACAAGCGCGTAAGAACGAGCGGGGCGCTCATGATCGACCCCTCAGCGCCGCGCCAAGGGCGGCCAGCGTGCCGAACAGACCGTTGGGGGCAAAGCGCAGAATCAAAATCGTGATCAGCCCGAAGATCGCGAGCCGCCATTCGCCGATTTCGCGCAAGTATTCCAGCAGCACCTGAAGCAAGACGCCGCCGAGGGCTGAATAGATGATGTTATGGAAGCCGCCGATCACCGCCATCGCCAGAACGTAGCCCATCTCCTGCAGAGACATCATGGTCGGCGAGATCAGGCCGACCACATGGGCATACAGTCCGCCGCCGAGCCCCGCGACCGCGGTTGACAAAGCAAAGGCGACCACCTTCCAGAGGGTGACCTGCACGCCGAGCGAGGCCGCGCCCTCCTCGTCTTCGCGGATCGCCTGGAAAAACAAGCCGATCCGAGTGCGCAGGATTGCCCACAGCAGGGCCACGGTGGCGATCAGCACCGCGAGCGCGACGAAGTAAAGCACGGGCCGGGTTGCGCCGTCGATCAGCGGTGCAGCGCTCAACCCGAGGCTGCCCCGGGTCCACTGATGCTCGGCGGTGACCGCGATGCGCAGGATTTCGGCAAAGGCGATGGTGGTCAGGCCGAGATAGGGCCCGTGCAGGCGCAGCGACAGCCAGCCGATGAACAGGCCGAGCGCGCCGGCGATGGCGGCCCCCACCACCAGGGCAAGCGGAACTGGCCATCCGAGCCCGAGCACGGTCATCACCGAGGTGTAGGCGCCGAGCCCGCTCATCGCCGCCTGGGCAAAGCTGATCCGGCCGACATAGCCGACCAGCAGCGACCAGCTCGCTGCCAAGATCGCGTAATAGAAGCCGATGGTCAGGGTGTAGAGCCAGTAATCGCCAAGCCCCGCGAACGGCAGCGCTACGAAAAGCGCCGCGGCGGCAAGGCCGACACGCACGTCGGTCGGCAGTGTCATGCCAGGCGCCTCCGCTCCCCGAATAATCCTTGCGGGCGCACCAACAGCACCAGCACAAGGACCGCCAGCCCGTAAGCATCCTTGTACGCCAGGGCGCGCGAGGTGTCAGGGATCAGCACCGTTGCGAACACCTCGACTTGACCCAAGATCAGCCCGCCCGCCAGCGCGCCCCAGATCGAGCCGAGACCGCCCAGGACCACCACGACATAGGCCTTGACCACCGGAATGATGCCCATGATCGGGGTGACGTTGAACACAGGCCCGATGAGTGCGCCGGCCGCCCCGGCGAGCGCCGCCCCGAGCCCGAAGGCCAAAAGCGCCGTGCGCCCGACGTTAACCCCCAACACTTCGGCGGCCTTACGGTTCTGGCTGACCGCGCGCACCGCCTTGCCCGCCCAGGTTGCCCGAAGAATAACAAGTACCACGGCGATGAGTACGACGGCAGCAGCAGCAGCGGCAAGGCGGTCACCGCTGATGATCAGCTCGCCGATCTCGACCCGGCCGCGGAAGATCGGCGCGGGGCGCAGGGGCCAAGGGCCGTAGAGGCTCAGCATCAGGTTCTGTAGCAGGATCGCCAAGCCGAAGGTGATCATGATGGCGTATTCGTCGGGTCGATCGACCTTGTCGGTATAGACCGGCCGGATCAGGCTCCACTCGACGAGGCCACCCAAAACCACCAGCCCGAGAGCGGCGACGACGACCCCGGCAACCGGCGGCAGACCCAAGGCCGCCAATGCAAGGTAATAGATGTATCCACCGATCATATAGAACTCGCCATGGGCAAAGTTCACGATCTTCAGTACCCCGAAGATGATCGACAGACCGAGCGCGGTCAGCGCGTAGAAGCTTCCGATCACCAAACCATTGAGGGCTTGCTCGACGAGCGCGATCCCGGACATCGCTTGCGCTCACTCCTTCGCCACGGACATGGTCCGGGCGAGCATGGCGCTGCGGCGGCGCTGCGGCAACGGTTTTGCGACGACGGCGCGGACAATCGATGGTAGGACCGCCGTGCGACGCGGTAACGCGGGCGCGTTCGGGGAGGTGCGAATGACGGACCGGCTGTGCGAACAGACGATGACGGAGCTCGCGGCGCGGCTCGCGACGGGGCGGCTGACGTCGGCGGCGTTGGTCGAGGCCTGCCTGGCGCGCATCGCCGAACGCGAACCGCGCTGTCGCGCCTGGGTTGCCGTTCATGCCGATGGGGCGCGCCGGCAGGCGGCCGCGCGCGACCGCGAACGGGCGACGGGGCGGGTGCGAGGGCCCCTGCACGGCATTCCGTTCGGGGTCAAGGACCTGTGTGATATCGCGGGCTGGCCGACCGGTTTCGGCGTGCGCGCATGGGCGCAGGAACCGGCGCGGACGACGGCCGCGGTGGTTGAGCGTTTGCGTGCGGCCGGGATGATCGTCCTCGGGCAGACTCAACTGGCGGGGTTTGCGTTCAGCAGTTGGGGGACGAACGCGGTCCTTGGCACGCCGGTCAACCCGGCCGATGACCGGGTGGCCCGGGTGCCTGGCGGCTCGAGCAGCGGCTCCGCGGTGGCGGTGGCCGACGGTATGGTTCCGTTGGCGCTCGGCTCAGACACCGGCGGGTCGATCCGCATTCCCGCTTCTGCCTGCGGCGTTGTTGGCTTTAAGACCGCGGTCGGGGCGCTACCGATGGCGGGCGTTGCCCCGCTCAGCCCGACCTTGGACACCATTGGCCCGTTGACCCGAACGGTTGCCGACGCCCTGCTCTGCCTTGCGGTCATGACCGGCCACATGCCCGATGTTCCGGAGCCGTCGGTGCCAGATGTGGCGGGGGTGCGGATCGGATTGGTCGATCGGGATCAATGGGGCGCCGTCGATCCCTCAGTTGCCGACGCCGTGATCGATGCGGCGGCCCAGTTGGCGCGAGCGGGTGCCATCGTCTCCCCGATCCGTTTGCCGCGCACCTGCGAGGAATACCAGTCGTTGGCCGGTGTGATAATGAGTGCGGAGGCCTACACCGGCCTGGGGGAGGTGGTTCGCCGAAGCGACGACGCAGTCGATCCCTTTGTTCGCGCCCGGATTCTGGCCGGTGCGGAGGTCACACCTGCCGCGTTGGAGGAAACAAATCGCCGGCGCCACGCGGACCTTGCTCAACGCGCGTCTCTGTTTGGGGATCACGAAGTGTTGCTGTTGCCGACGACCCCGCTCACGGCGCGGCCGATTCCGGAGGCCGACGAGACGATGGTGCCGATGTCACGCCTGACGCGCGTGGCCAACTGGCTCGATTTGGCAGCGATCTCGGTGCCATACGGGCGAGATCGCGATTGCCTGCCGATCGGCGTTCAACTTCTCGCTCTACCGTCGGCAGGAGCGTCGATCGTTGCCGTTGCCCGAACTCTGGAACTTGGGGCGGGTCGGCTGACGTCGCCGGCGGCTTCGGCGCCTTCGATCCGGTCCTCTTGCCCTCCCGCTGCTGAGATGGGTCTCGGTGTCGGTGTTCCAAGCGGCACCGGCCTTGACCGGATCGATTGTCCCATCCGTTCTTTTTCAATTTGTGAGCGTTGAACAGCCCTGAGCGCGAGGCCAAGAAGGCCAAGGCCGAACTTGTACGAAATCCGGTTGAACCGTTCCGTTTGGTCGGAGCAACGCCGGTCGGTCGGGGCGCAGATGGCGCAAAGCCCGGCGACGTTTGAGCGGGGCCCCAAGCGGTGACGAGCCACCGCGCGAGGCAAGTGGTATCAGGCATCCGGCTGGCGGACAATGTGATCGCGCTCAACCAGCATGCGGGCACGGGGGACACCTGGGACCACATTGGGCACCGTCAGGTTGCCGGCGCGACGGTTGCCGGAGGGGTGGAAGAATGAGTAACGTGAGCCGTGACGACACGCCCTGATCCCCGCTTTGTCGGCGACCGCTTCCCCGCCGAGATCATCAGCCACGCTTAGCGGCTGCGCCTTTGCTTTCCGCTGAGCTTGCGGATGGTCGAGGAGATGCCGGCAGCCCGAAGGATCACGGGTCAACTCCGAGACGACCCGGCGGTGGGGGGGACGTTCCGGCGGGACATCGCCGGTGCCCCCTTGGGCGGCGTGATCCGGACTCCCCCAAAAACAGCAGCGGACGCGGTCACTTCTTTACCGACAGCGCAAACAACGTGACGGTGCCCTGCGAATGCATGATGCGAAATCCCTCGTGTGGCTCTTCTCCGGTCAAGGGTCCCACTATTATCGCATGGGCGAGAGGCTCTACCGGGACAATGATCGCTTCCGCGCCCATCTGACCGCGCTCGATCGTGTCGCCGAGGCCGAAGGCGGGGAGTCGATCACGGCACTGCTGTATCATCCTGCCCATTCGATCGGTTTGCCGTTTGCGCGCACCGCCCATACTCATCCGGCGTTGTTCATGATTCAGTACGCGCTGGCCGCGACCGTTCGCGACGCCGGCGTTGAGCCCGACTGTCTGTTCGGCGCGAGCCTGGGCGAGTATGTGGCGGCCAGTGTCGCGGGCGTGATCGATGCCGCGGACATGCTGGCCGGCGTCATTGACCAGGCCCGGACCTTCGAGAGCCTCTGCCCGCCCGGCGGCATGCTGGCGGTTCTGAAAGAGCCGGATTTCTTCGATCAGCATCCCGACCTGTTCCGGGCGTGCGAGCGGGTCAGCGTCAATATGGCGAACCACTTCGTCGTCTCCGGCCCCGAACAGGCGCTGGCGTCGGCCGCCGCCACGCTTCAGCAGTGGGGGGTCGCACACCAGCTGTTGCCCGTCTCCAGAGCCTTCCACTCCGCCCAGTTGGAGCCGGCGGCCGAGGCCGTTCGGGCTCGGTTCGCCGGCCGTCGCTATGCCAGCCCCGACATTGCGTGGCTGTCCTGTACCACCGCCGATTGGCGCGCGGGGTTCGGTGGCGAGGACGTGTGGCAAATCGCGCGTCGGCCGCTGCGCACCCTGGACGCGATCACGCGGCTCTGTGACGCACTGCCCGATGCCACCTTCATCGATTTCGGGCCGTCGCCGACCCTGTCAGGGTTTATTCAGTATAACCGGCCTCGGATCCCGAAAGAGGCCTTCGTGCGCATCCTGAACCCGATCCGCACCGACAGCGACGACCTCGCCACCGTCCTTCGCCTGCGCCGGGGCCCTCGGCCGCCCCCCGTCCCCGTCAGAAAGGACCCGACGATGAAGGCGTTCCTGTTTCCCGGCCAAGGCGCGCAGAGAAAGGGCATGGGGGCGGGGGTGTTCGACCGCTTCCCCGAACAGGTACGCCAGGCGGACGCCATCCTCGGCTATTCGATCCGCCAGCTGTGCCTGGAGAACCCCAAACAACAGCTGACCCAAACCCAGTTCACCCAGCCGGCGCTGTTCATCGTCAACGTCTTGACCTATCTCGCGAAACGGGAGGACGAGGGCGTCGAACCGGACTATCTCGCCGGTCACAGCCTGGGCGAGTACTGTGCCCTGTTCGCCGCCGGCGCCTTCGATTTCGCGACCGGCGTGCGCCTGGTACAGCAACGGGGCGCGCTCATGAGCCAAAGCCGGGCCGGCGGCATGGCCGCGGTGATCGGGCTGACGGTCGATCAGGTCAAGAACGCCCTCTCCGACAACCGGCTCGATGATCTGAGACTGGCCAACCTCAACACCCCGACCCAGCTGGTGCTGTCCGGCGGCACGGAAGCCATTGCCGCCGCCGCCAAAGTCTTCGGCCAGATCGAAGGCGCGCGCTGCATCCCGCTCAATGTCTCCGCCGCCTTTCACTCGCACCTGATGGCGGAGACCCGGCAGGCGTTCGCGGAGTTCCTGGCACCGTTCACCTTCCAGGCGTTGCGCATTCCGGTCATCGCCAATCTGACGGCCCGCCCCTATGAGCCGGAGCGGACCAAGGCCAACCTGATCGATCAGATCACCGGCTCGGTGCTGTGGACCGATACCATCCGTTATTTGTGGGGGCAGCACACCGAGATCGCGTTTGAGGAGATCGGCCCCGGAAACGTGCTGACGGACCTGACGGCCAAGATCAAGAAGGAGGCGACGCCGCTCCCGCCCGAGGAGGTCAAGCCACCTTCAAGGCCACCGCCGGCGCCACCGTCAACGCCGCCGTCTCCTGCCTCACCACCGTCGGCACCGACGCCCGCCGTCGGGACCGGCCTTGGCATCGAAACCCTGGGCAGCGCCCGTTTCCGCCAGACCTACGGGGTGCGCTACGCCTACGCGGCCGGCGCCATGTACCAAGGCATCGCTTCCAAGGCGCTGGTGGTCCGCATGGGCCAAGCGGGCATGATCGGTTTCCTCGGCACCGGCGGCCTCGGGTCCGAGGCCATTCAGGCCGAGCTCGACCGGATCCGGGCGACCCTGACCCCTGATCAGGCCTACGGCGTCAATCTCCTGCACGACCTCCACGACTCACAGCGGGAGGACGACAGCGTCGACCTCTACCACCGGGCCGGTGTGCGCCATGTCGAGGCCTCCGGGTATCTGCAGACCCTGTCGCCGGCGTTGGTGCGATGGCGGGCGCTGGGCTTGCGCAGGGCGCCGGGAGACGGGCGCATCGTCGCCGACCATACGGTGATCGCCAAGGTTTCCCGGCCCGAGGTCGCGGCAGCCTTCCTCGACCCGGCGCCAGAGCGCCTGCTCGCCCGGCTGAGGGAGGCCGGCAAGATCACCGCGGACCAGGCGGCCCTGGCCGCGGCCTACCCGATGGCCGATTTCCTGTGCGTCGAGGCCGATTCCGCCGGTCACACCGATCAAGGCGTGGCCTATGTCCTGATGCCGGCCATGATTGCCCTGCGCGACGAGCGGATGAAGCAGTACCAACCCGCCGTGCCACCGGTCGGCATCGGGGCCGCGGGCGGCATCGGCACGCCGGAAGCCGCCGCCGCGGCCTTCATCCTGGGGGCCGACTTCATCGTCACCGGCTCAATCAACCAGTGCACGGTCGAGTCGGGCGCCCACGCCGTGGTCAAGGACATGTTGCAGACGATCAATGTCCAGGACACCGACTACGCGCCCGCGGGCGACATGTTCGAGATGGGCGCCAAGGTCCAAGTGCTGAAGAAAGGCGTGTTCTTCCCGGCGCGCGGCAAGCGGCTCTACGACCTCTACCAACGCCACACCGGCCTCGACGAGATCGACCCTGAAACACGGCAACAGGTCGAGGAGCGGTATTTCCGGCGTTCCTTCGAGGACGTCTATCAAGAGGTGTGCCGGTACTATCGCCAGCGGCGGCCCGAGGAGATCGCACAGGCCGAACGCAACCCCAAGCACAAGATGGCCCTGGTTTTCCGCTGGTACTTCGCCATGACCACGCGCGCGGCGTTGGACGGAGATCCGGACCGCAAGGTGGACTATCAGGTCCACACCGGCCCGGCGCTCGGCGCCTTCAACCAATGGGTCAAGGGGACCGCGCTGGAGGATTGGCGCAACCGGCACGTCGATGAGATCGCCGTCAAGCTTTTGACCGAGACCCTCGCCCTGCTCCAGCAGCGGTTCGCGCGGCTCGGGATGCGGAGGTGACCTTTGGGGTGTCTTACCGCTTGCCGTTGACCTCTCTGCCTCGCCTGATCGGCGGCGGGTTCGGCTTGGCGGCCGTGTGGGGGGCGCTGCCCCCCACGCCCCTCCCCCGCAAAGGGGGACACCCCCCTTGCCCCCCACTAATGGGGTCCAGGGGGCAACCCCTGGTGGGGGGTGTCGGGGGGCAACACCCCCTGACCTTGGGGGTGCGAAGCCCCCAAAACCTCCGGCGTCTCAAGCTGGCACCCGAGGTCAACTTAATGGCTCGGCGATACCACCAGAATACACAATACCGAACCGCCCATCAAACCCGCAACCAGGACCCGTCCCCATGATCAAGACACTGGCCAAGCAAGTGATTGCCTTTCGTTTCGTTGTCATGGCCGCAAGCCTGGTGCTGTTGGGTGCGGCCGGCGTCGGGATCAAGAACCTGTATTTTGAAGGATCAACCGATATCTGGTTCCTCAAGGACGACCCGGTCCTTTTGGAGTACGAGGAACTCAAGGAGATCTTTGAGAACAACGAATTCCTGATCATCGGTCTCGAGGCGACGCCGGCGGCCGGGACCTTTCTCAACCAGCCGACCCTGCAGGCCATTGGCGCCATCACCGCCTTTCTCGAGGCCCATGTTGCGGTCACCAAGGTCTCATCGGTCAGCAAGTACGAGCTGATCCACAGCGAAGATGATGTTCTGCGGGTCGATCCGATCATTCCGGAAGAGGTCGAGAACTTCGCGCTCAGCACCCAGCAGTGGCAGACGCTGGATGAGACGCTGCGCCGGGAAACGATCGTTCACGGCCTCCTGTTCACCCCCGACCTGAAACACACCCTGATCACGGCTCGGGTGATCGAACAGACCGACTACACCGGCGACGGCAACGCCAAGGCCGCGTTGTTCGAGGAGTTCACAGACTTTCTGGCTGAGAACGGCCTGGAAGACAGCCCATACTATCGGCTCTACCCGTCCGGTTCGGCTGTGATCTCGACCAGCTATCTCCACAACTCCATCGCCGATCAATCTGTGATCTATCCGCTGGTGCTGACTTTGATCCTGGTGTTCCTTTACGCACTGTTTCGGCATTGGAGCGGGTTGGTCCTGCCGACCTTGGTGATCCTGGCCTCGGTCACCGCGACGCTCGGGGTGGTCGGCCACATGGGCTGGCCCATGAATGTGCTCAACGTGGCGATGCCGACCATCATCACCGTGATCGCGCTGGCGGACTCCATCCACATCCTGGTCGGTTTCTACCGATTGCGCAACGAGGGGCTGGCGCCGCGCGATGCCGCGCGCGCGGCGATCGAGCGCTATTTCACGCCCTGCCTGCTCACCACCGTCACCACCGCGGCCGGCTTTCTGGCGCTGTCGGTCAGCCGACTGGCACCGGTGTCGGAACTTGGTCTGGCCATGCCGGTCGGGGTCGTGATGGCGTTCGGATACTCCGTCTTCTTCCTGCCCGCGACGTTGAGCTTCATCCACGGCAAGCCCGAGCGCACCCGGCGGTTCGTCGAGACCAGCCTGATCGCGTCCGGCCTGCGCTGGCTGTCCCAGGCGGTGATCGCCAACAGCCGCGCCATCGTCGCGGTGTTCGCGCTGCTGCTGGTCCCGGTGCTGGTGCTGTGCGCACTGATCAAGGTCGATACCAACTTCGTGCGCAATTTCAAGGAAGACTCGACCGTCCGCCAGGGACTGGACTATTTCGACGACACCTTCAAGGGAGCCCTGTCGCTGGAGTTCGTCGTCGATTCGGGCGCCGAGGAGGGGGTGAAGGACCCGGCGTTCTTAAGGCGGGTATTGGCTTTCCAGGAGTATGTCACGGGTCTCGAGGGGTGCGGACGGGCCAACTCGATGGTCAACTACCTGAGAAAGATCAACCAGGTCCTGCACAACGACGATCCGGCCTATTACGCAATCCCCGACAGCCGCACCGCCGTCGCCCAGTTCCTGTTCATGTACTTGAGTTCAGGACCGGACGAGGACCTGGCCGACCTTATGAGCTTTGACAGCCGCTACCTGCGCATCTCGGTCTTCTTCGAAGTGGCGCCGTCGTCGGTGACCAAGGCGCGCGTCGCCGAGATCGAGCGCCTTATCGAGGCCGAGTTCGGCGATCTCAACATCACGACCACGGGGCGGGCCGTTCTGTTCAACCGGATGGACGTCTATGTCCTGGATGGGCTGGTCAACTCGTTCAGCCTGGCGCTCGGCATCATCGCGCTCTGTTTCCTGGTTGTGCTGCGCTCGGTGCGCTTCGGCGCGCTGGTGCTGATCCCCAACCTCTTGCCGATCCTGTTCGCGGGCGCGGTGATGGGGGCATTCGGTATTTTCCTTGATTTCTCGACCCTGATGATCGCGGCCGTGACGCTCGGCATCGCGGTGGACGACACCATCCACGTCTGCATCCACTACATCCACGCGCGCGACCGCGGCGAGACCAACCGCGATGCGATCCGCTCGGCGATCGAGACCACCGGTGCGGCCCTGGTCACGACCTCGATTATCCTGATCGCCGGCTTCAGCATGTTGACCCTGTCGTCGTTTGTGCCGACGATCTACACCGGCATCCTGGGCGGGGTGGTCATTGTCGGGGCACTGTTCGCCGATCTGGTGCTGCTGCCGGCCGGTATGGTCCAACTGGAGACGATGCTGAACCGAACCTTCGCCGCCCCGTCGGTGAACAAGGCGTGAGCGTTGGCAATTGCCGGGATAGGGTCTGGAGGGATGAGATGCGTGCACAGCAATCGGGGGTGGTGGTCGCTGTGGGGCTGTTGGTCGCGGTGGCGCTGGCGGCCGGCCTGTTCCCGCACGGCGCGCGCGCCCAGGCGTTGTCGGCCGATGAAATCGTCTATCGGGCCGAGGAGCGGGATCGGGGCGAGACCATGACCGGCCATGTCACCATGGTCATGGAGGATCGGCGCGGCCGCAGGCGCGTCCGCACCATGGCCCGGTACCGGCGGGACTACCCGGGGGTCGAGAAATCGATCTATTTCTTCCTCACGCCGACCGACATCGGTGGCACCTCCTATCTCGCCTTCGACTGGGACGGCAACGTCAAGGATGACGATTCCTGGCTTTACCTGCCGGCCTTGAGAAGAACCAAGCGGCTGGCGTCCTCGGATATGTCCGACGCCTTCCTGGGCAGCGATTTCACCTATACCGACATCAGCCCGGCCAAGCGCCACTACTGGGACTACACGCTCATCGAAGAGAGCGACCCGGTGGACGGGCACGACTGCTGGCTGGTCGAAGGGCTGCCCAAGCCGGCCATTCACGCCAAGGTCCTGCGAGAGACCGGCTACACCAGGGTTCGGCTGTGGATCCGCAAGGACAACTTCATCAAAGTCAAGGGCCAGTTCTGGATGATCGAGGGACAGCGGATCAAGTATTATAAGGTGTCGACGGTCCGCACCATCGACGGCATCGCCACCGCCGTGGAGGAGGCCATGGTTACGACCAAGGCCGGTCGGGTGGAACATAGAACATTCATGGTGACCGATCGTGTTCAATATAATACGCCCATTGCTGATTCCTTCTTTACGACGCAGCAGATGATGCGTGGCCAGTAGACCAAGCACCGCCGCCATTTGCGGCCATTCTCGACCACTACCCCCACCCCAACAACGAGAGAGGGAGCACCGAGATGTCGAAGATTCTGGAATTCTGCGTCGGTCTGCCGAGAAAGGCATTCGCCGCGGGCGATACCGTCATCTCCCAGGGGGACCATTCGAACACCGTGTACATCCTGGTCTCCGGCACCTTGGATGTCGCGATCGACCAGACCACGGTGTGCACCTTGTCGGCCCCGGGGACGGTCGTCGGCGAGATCGCGCCGCTTCTGGGCACGCCCCGCTCGGCCAACGTCAAGGCGGTCACGGCGCTCGAGCTGGTGGTGGTCGAGAACATCAACACCTTCTTCGATGATCAGATCGATGCCGCGCTGGAAGTCACCAAGCAGGAGTTGGGCCGACTGTTCACCACGCTGAAGTTGTTGATGGGGACCCAGCATCAGTTCATGGAGGCCGCCCAGCAGTTTGGGGTCGACCTGAAGGCGATCCCCGAGGCGGGCGCGTTCCTGGAGACCTGGAAGACGGCGCACAAGGACGCCGAGTCCAACTTCCCGTTCACGCTCGCGCCCGATGTCGTCGGGGCAACCGAGGTATCGTTGGCGGATGGCGAGAAGCTCTTCGGCGAGGACGAGCCGGTCGCGCCGTTGTATGTTCTGAAGAGCGGCACGGTGTCCATCAACAGTGCCGACGGCGCCATTGCCCTTGATCTCACCAAGCCGGAGACGATCATCAACATCGGCTATGAGTTGGCCCAGGTCAATTCTATGGCGGAGGCCGTTGCGCGCGGCGGTGCGACCGTCGCCAAGGTTGAGGATGTGCCCGAGTTGTTCCGATCTCAGCGCGTCGCCGGCATGGGACTGCTGCGTCAGGTGGCACAGCGCATCGTCATGCTGAACACAACCTTCATGCAAGTCCGCGAGGTCTTCTTAGGCCTGGGGCGCAATGCACCGGCGGAGATGCAAGAGAAGGTCGGCAAACTGGTCGACTTCTTCAAACAGAAGGAAACCGAGCTGTTCAAGGCTGTTCTTGAGTGAATGGCCGACCGTACTTGTCGGGGGTGTCGGGGGGCAACGCCCCCCGACCTTGCCTATAGTATCACGGTCTGAAGCGGTCGGCGCACCGAATTGCCCAAACGCTCCGCCGCCCGCCCGGCCCGGAACAGCACCAACGGCTCGTCCGTCGCCTTCAACCCAAACCGGGTCCTCAGCCGCGCCGCCTCGGCGGGCCGCTCCACGGCGTAGTTGAGGGGATGAAGGGCAAATCCCAGCCGCGTCGCTTCGAGATAGAACCGCTCCAGCACCCGCCCCGCCAAGAGCCGGGTGGTGTTGGTGGGCTGCGTGCCATAGATCAGCCCCCACAGCGGCGTCGCGGCGGAGACGCGGGCAACGTGGTCGATCTCACCCTGGATGAAGTCTGGCCCGTCCAGGTCGTCCGGCGTGACGAACAACTCGACGGCGGTTTTGATGAACCAGGGCGCGTCGCTGGTGAAGATGGCGATCCCGTCGCCTGCCTGTTCCCACTCGGCGCGGGTGATGCGGTACCATTCCATGCCGGCGTCGTATTGGGCCCGGTCGGTGACGAAGCCCTGCACCGCGTCGAGATTGATCTGATCGACCCCCGCGTGATCCGCGGCCGAGACCGCGTAGGCGACTTCGACGCCGGGAAAAAGCGGCTGGCGCGCGAACGCCTGACGCAGAGCCTCGATCGCGCCGCCGCCACCCGAGAAAGGCAGCCGGGTGGTCTGGCGTTCGAACAGGGCCGGGAAGAACAGGGGCGTCGCGCCGGCCGCACCTGGCACCAGCCGCACGGTGGCGCACAGGCCGTCCCGTTCGAACCGCTCGTCGGCGTGCAGCGCGTCGACCGCCAACCGGTGCCCGAGCGCCTCGGCGGCAACCGCCATATTCTCGATGGCGCAGCCGACGCCTGACAACATCATGCGGCGCTCGGGGTCTGCCGCCCCGAGATGGCGCGCGCGGTCGGCGAAGACGAGGATGCGCGCGCCGTCGATGCTGAATTTCCAGGGCTGAGTGTTGTGAGGGCTGGCGGCAAGCGTCCCGCACTGGATGATGTACTCGGCGTCGGTCAGCGTGCCCTTGGCGGTCTGCTTGCGCGCGGCATAGGCCGGTCCGACTTCCCGATGGTGCAGGTGGTAGGCGACCGGCAGTCCAGCCCCCGCAACCACCGCGGCCCCACCGACCACCATGCCCGAGCGCACCAAGAGGCGCCGCCGGGAAAGCTTGCCGTGGGTCTCCATGAGGTGGGCCTCCATCAGAAGCTGTACTGGACCGAGGCGTAAATACGGCCGTTGTTGCGGTAGGGGAAAAAGAAGCTGTCGGACTCTTCAACCAGGAAACCGCCGATGCCGAGGGTGAATTTGATGTGGTCGCTGTAGTCGTATTCGCCTTCGATCTTGAACAGATCGGCATGGGTGATCAGATCGCGGCTCCACCAGAAGGTGGTGGTCAGCGTGTCGTTGAACCAGTCTTTTTGGACGTATAACGACACGCTGTGCTGGTCGGCGCGGTTGGCGAGGCTCTCGTCATGGTCCTCGATGACCGACCCCAGATACTCGGCGATGACGAGGGTGTCGGACAAGCCGCTGTATTCGACGCCGGTCATCCACTCCACCACATCCTTTCGAACCCAACTGGACGCCTGAGCACCGTTGGCGGCCGCGTCGGCGAAGATCCGCGACGTCGCATTCTGTTGCGGGACGCCGGTCTTGCGCGCGACTTCGGCCTTGTACAGCCACGAGCCCGAAGCCACGTTGCCAAAGAGGCCATAGGCCGTGCCGCGGGGGAAGATCGGGGTCATGGTGATGGCGCCGGTGGTCGGATCGACGGACGTGAGGTCCAAGACCGGCTCGTCGCTATGGACATCGGCGAAAAAGACGCTCAGATCGCCGAGATCGCCGGCGTAGTAGGCCCGGGCGACGAACTCGGTCGTGTCCGGCGCGGTTTCCGGGACGCGTTCGTCGCGGATCGTCACGGTGTCGTCGACCCTGACATAGGGATCGAACTCCGAGCCGCGGGCGGCCAGTGCGTGCGGCCGGATCTCGTGGATGGCCGCGACCTCCACGCCCCAGGTCGGCCGGTAGTAGGTGAGCTTGCTGGCAACGACCGCCAGCCGGGCATCCTCGAGATCCTTAAGGCCGATTTCGCGGAAGTCCCGCGGGTTGGCGACATCCGCGATCTGGTCGTTCTCGGTCAAACCCCAGCCGATGAACTGCCGTCCAAAGCGCACGGCGAGCGAGTCGGTGATCGAGTAATCGACATAGCCCTCCACCACATCTGCCCCCGCCTCATAGGTGGCAAGCGTGTCGCCGGTGAAGGTGTCCCGCCCGTTGATGCGGTAGGCGCCGTCGAAGAACGCCTCGCCCACCAGCCTCACGCGCGTGCTCGGGCCCGGTCTCCATTGGAGATCGAGTTGGACCTCCGTCTTCAACTGGCTGAGCTTCGGATCCGGGTGGCTGTGGTCGTAGCTGTATCCGATCTGCTCCTTGACATAGCCGCTCAAGGAGAAGGGATCGATGCCCATGCCCACAAGGGGAGAGGGCTCGACGCCGACGCCCGGCTCCGGGACCGGGGCGCCGAACAGCGCCTCGTCGGTGAGGGCATCGGGGCCGGCCGGCTCGGCTGGGGACGGGATCAGGTCCTCAAGAGGTGCGCTGTCGAACAGCATCTCATCGCTGAGAGCGTCCGCGGCGGCGGGGTCGGCTGGCATCTCGGTGGCAAAGAGCGGTGAAGGGAGCGCGGCCATCAGGAGGAGCGCGGCCGGTAACCACAGCATATTGCAGAACATTGCAGCCCCCCCCTTCGATCGACAGGCAAGATCGGCACTGTCAAACACAACCGAATTCGGCTCCTCGCCCTGTCTTGATGGACAGCTGGAATTCGACAGTCCCGACATTCGGATGGACCCAATCGCGCCGCTTCGCGGGTGGCCCCGCGGCCGTCCCTGGTCGTCCCTGGCCGTCCCTGGCCGTCCCTGGCCGTCCCTGGCCGTCCCTGGCCGTCCCTGATGGATCCTGGGCACGCCGCCGCTGCCCGCCCAGGTCGGGACGGTGGCATGGTCCTCTCGGTCGAATGCGGGGATCGACACCCGGGATTGTACAACCGTGCGGGTGTGTGCCCTACCCGCCGGTCGGATCGAGGACGCGACACCTCAACTCCGGGCCCTCATGCTGACACGCGACGCAAAGACAATAGTCCGGGCTCGGAGTGGCCAGGTGGAAAAACCAGCGGACGCCGTCGAGGACGACATGATTGCAGTTGATTTGTGCCCTTTCCATCACACTGATGCCTCTTCCGTCGGCTTTTAGGGCACTTTCCTTGATTGTCCAAACGGTGAAAAACGCGCGCAGCGGATCTTCTGCGCTCTCAATGGTCTGCCAGTCTTCCTTCGTGAGCCAGCGCCTGAAGTCTTCCACCGCGATCGGACGGATGCGTTCGATATCGACACCGACACGACCGGCGCGGCTGACGGCGCACGCCGCGGCGCCGCCTTGGTGAGCGGTATGCGAGAGGTTGAAGTCGACCGCGGACCAGGGCAGGCCCGGCCGACCGTTGGCATCCTCGACGATGGCGTCGAGGCAGTCCGGCGCCAGGCCCGCGCGCGTCAGTCCCTGGCGCAGCAAAAGCCGGCTCAGCAGAACCGCTTGGCGGTCCTGCCACCGTCTGTAGCGCCCGATCTTTTCCCGCAAGGGGACGGGCAGCGCCGCCAGCAGTGCGCGCAATCGCTCGTCCGGCAGAGGGGCATCAAAAAGCGATACCAGAACCTCGACGGTCATGACGCCCTCTGCCGTGATGACTGAGGCCAGCTGCCCTCAGCGCTTCCGCGTTGTCAGGATGATGTCAATGCCGGTCGGAATCCGCGAAAAAAAACCGGAGAAGGTGGGGCCTGTTAGCGCCGGCTCGAATCCGCGGATAATCGCCGGTGAATCGGAAGACCGAGCAGCGGCGATGGCTGCAACACCGTGGCGCTACGGACACGGATGTGC
>JANQHG010000034.1 GCA_028277115.1 Azospirillaceae bacterium | reverse complement strand
GCGGGTCAGGATCACCGTCTGCGACACCCCCGGCAGGGTCAGCTCGGTGCCGAGTGCCGCTGCCGCGGCGGCGTAGGCCGGCACGCCCGGGGTGATGTCGTAGGCGATGCCGAGCCGGTCGAGCCGGCGCATCTGCTCGCCGATCGCGCCATAGAGCGACGGGTCGCCCGAATGGACCCGGGCGACGTCGTGGCCGGCGGCGTCGGCCGCCGCGAGTTCGGCGATGATCTCGTCGAGCGTCAGGGGCGCGGTGTCGATCACCCGCGCGCCCGGCGGGGCGACCGCGACCACCCCGGGCGGCACCAGCGAGCCGGCGTAGAGACACACCGGGCAGCGCGCGATCAGGTCGCGCCCGCGCACCGTGATCAGGTCGGCCGCACCCGGGCCGGCACCGATGAAGTGGACCGTCATCGCGCCGTCTCGCCGCCGCCGCCGCCGCGGTAGCCGCGCGGGGTGTAGACGATCGGCCGGCCGTCGCCGTGGGCGATCACCCGGGTGGTCGAAGCACCGATCAAGACCAGGGTCAGCATGTCGACCGCGGCCGGAGAGACCTCGGCCAGCGTGGTCACCGTGACCTGCTCGCCCGGGCGGCCGAGCTTGCGTGCGATCACCACCGGGGTGGTCGGCGGCCGGTGGGCGGCGAGGATCGCAAGCGCGGCGCCGAGCTGGGTCGTCCGCCCCTCTGAGGCCGGGTTATAGAGCGCGACCACGAAATCGGCCGTGGCCGCGGCCGTGAGCCGGCGTTCGATCACCGGCCACGGCGTCAACAGGTCGGACAGCGAGACCGTGCAGAGGTCGTGGCCGATCGGCGCGCCGACCCGCGCCGCCGCCGCCTGGATCGCCGAGATGCCGGGCGCGATCGTGAGGTCGATCCGGCCGTCGTCGGCGCGGCCGCGTTCCTCGAGCCGCTGGCACACCAGGGCGGCCAGCGCGTAGATCCCGGGGTCGCCGCTCGACACCAGCGCGACCCGGGCGCCGGCGGCGGCGAGGTCGAGCGCGTGGTCGACCCGCTCGGTCTCGGCGCCGATCGGGTAGCGGTGGCAGGTCTTGCCGTCGGTCAGGTCGGCGAGCAGGTCGAGGTAAAGCCCGAGCCCGACGATGTCGGTCGAGCCGGCGACCAGGCGCACGGTCTCCGCCGTCCGCCAGTCCGGGGTGCCCGGCCCGGTGCCGATCACCGCGAGCCGGCCGCGCGGCCGCCCGAGCGCCGCCGGATCGAGTGGCGCCGGCGCTGCCGCGACTGCGCAGGTCGCCTCGGCGGTTCGCTGCTTGGTGACCACCAGGCGGCCGGTCTCGCCGACCGCGGCGAGGGCCGCGCCCTCGGCGACGCCCGGGCAGCCGACCGCACGCTCGACCACCGCCGACGGGGTCGCCAGGCGCGGGGTTTCGCGTGCCAGTCGCTCGGCCGGGAAGAAGCGCGCCGGCACCCCGAGCGCCGCCGCCGCGGCGTGGACCGCCGGCTCGTCGGCCTTGAGGTCGAGCGACGCCACCACCCCGACCGCGCCCGGTGCCAGTCCGGCCGCCGCCAGGGTCCCGGTGACCAGCGCGGTCAGCGTCGCCGGGGCGGTGCCGCGCGCGCAGCCGACCCCAACCGCCAGCACTTGGGGATGGTAGACCAGGGCGGTCGGCCCGCCCGGGTCGGCGGCGGTGGTGACGCGCAGGTGCAGCGTCGCCGCCGCCGGGTCGTCGGCCCGCGGCAGCGCGGCGCCGGCGAGCCAGTCGGCGGTCGGGCAGCCGTGGTCGTGGGCGAGCGCGATCGGCGCGCCGGCGAGCAGGGCTGCGGCGACCGGCTTGACGTCGCCCGGGTTGGCGAGCCGCCAGCCGGGCGGCGGCGCCTCGAAGGCGACGCCGAACCGGCGGTCGCCCGCGGTGGTCACGGCCGCGGTGACGCCGAGGTGCGCCGCCAGCGTCGCTGCGAGCGCGTTGGCGCCGTGATGGCCGCCGAGCAGCGGCACCACCGCGCCGCCGTCCTCGGCGACCACCACGACAGGCGGCTCGCGGTGCTTGTCGGCGAGCACCGGGGCGAGTGCGCGCACCACGATGCCGGCGGCGCTGAGCGCGACAATCGGGGTGCCGGCGGTGAACAGCGCGCGCAGTGCCGGCGCGACCGCGTCGAACAGGACGTCGGCGTCGTCCGGCGCCGTGCGCGGGGCAAAGCCGTGGACCCGGGCGCCGGGCAGCGCCGCCGCGAGCGCGCGGGCAAGCGTGAGCCCGGCGGCGGACACGGCGACGATCGCCGGTGCGGGCATCTCGGTCATCGGAACACCCCGTCCGGGCGGTGGACCAGGATCATCGAGAAATAGGGCACCTGGTCCGGTGCGGCGGCGAGCGCCGACAGCGGCCGTCGTGCCTGGGTGTCCAGGCTCGCGCGTTCGACATAGCGGGCCCGTCCCTCGAGCCCGAGGCGATCCAGCACCCGCAACACCTTCGGGACATGGCGGGCAAGCTTGACGATCGCCGCGGCATCGGTCGCCGCCAAGCGGTCCGCCAAGACCTGTTCGGGCAGCGGCGCCGGGACCACGGTCAGAACGTCGTTGCGGCCGACCAGCGGCATGCCGAGCGCGGCGGCGCAGGCCGCGAGCGACGACACACCGGGGATCACCTCGACCGGGTGGCGTTCGGCCATCCGGCCGTAGAGATACATGAACGAGCCGTAGAACAGGGGATCGCCCTCGCACAGCACCGCGACCTCGCGGCCGGCGCCGAGATGGTCCGCGATGTCCGCCGCCGCGCGGTCGTAGACCGCGGCTTCGGGGAAGCGGTCGGCGGTCATCGGCATGCGCATCTCGATCTCGATCTGGCCGCCCGGCAGATGCGGGGCGGCGATCCGGCGCGCGAAGCTCTCGCCGTGTTCGGGCGCCGGGTAGGCGATCACCGGGACCCGGGCGAGCAGGCGGACGGCCTTCAGGGTCACAAGCTCGGGGTCGCCGGGACCGACCCCAACGCCGAACAGACGGCTCATCGATCATTGGCTCCAGAAATCCGGTTTTGGGGGCTGGCGCCCCCAAGGTCAGGGGGGTTCACCCCCCCACACCCCCCGACCAGGGGTCGCCCCCTGGACCCCGTTAATGGGGGTCGAGGGAGCAGCGCCCCCCGCACGGCCGGCAGGCCGAACTCCGGCGTTTCAGCCAGCCGGTATCCCTGACCGTGCAAGCGCCACCGCCCGTCCGCGCGCCGCGAGCAAACCAAGCGCGGCCGCCACCATGCGCGCATCGGACAACGCATCGTGCGCCGGCAGATCCGGGACCCCGGCCAGCCGCTTCGGCAAATCGCCGCTCGAGACATGGACGCCGTTCCCAATGCACGCCGCCAGGAACGGCCCGACATCGAAAAACCGCCCGCGCGCCAACGGGAACGGCAGATCGTTAAACCCGCAGTTCTCGATCAGCACGGACAAATCGTAGCCGTTGCTGACGATCGGCACCGCCGGGCCGACGAACGCGGTGAACGCGGCAAGCGCGTCGGCAAACGACCGGCCGAGCGCTTCGACCCGCTCTTGGGTAATCCCGGTCAGCGCGACGAAGTAGTCGCTCAAGACCGGGTTGAGCCGCGGTCTGACCAACAGCTCGATCCCGTCAAGCTCGCGATACCCGTCGCCACGGTCGGCGCGGATCGCACCGATCTGGACGATCTCGCGATACTCGCCATGGTCGCTCCAGTTGCGCGCATTGGACCCGGGCCAAGCGGTGAACTCGAGGTCGAACACCACGACCTCGCCCGCCGGGCTCAAACGCCGCCCCCCGCCCGGGTCCGCGGCGCGGTCACGACCCGCCGCCGGGTGGGTCGCGGCTCAGCCCATGCGCCGCCAACGCGTCAAGATAGCGGGCCCACAGGACGTCCTTTTGGGAGCCGAGCTCGTAGAGATAGCGCCAGGAATAGATGCCGGTGTCGTGGTGGTCTTCGAACCGGATGCGGATCGCGTAGTTGCCGACCGGTTCGACCTCGACGATGCCGATGCCGCGGCGGCCCGACACGATCTGTTTTTGGTCGGGGCCGTGGCCTTGGACCTCGGCGGACGGGCTTTCGACCCGAAGGAACTCGGCGTCGAAGCGAAAGCTCTTGCCGTCGTCGAAGCTGATCTCAAGCGTCCGGGCCGCCCGGTCGACCCGAACCTCGGTCGGCCAGACGGCGGTGGCGTAGGGGTCGTCAGCGGCGGTCGGTGCCGTCATCGCCGGTGCCTCCCTCGACCAACCGGGCCCCGTCGGCGGCGACCGTGCCGGGCGGCCGCGGCGCCGCCCCGTCGTCGAGGTTGCGTGCCTCGTCGACCAGCATGATCGGAATGCCGTCGCGAATCGGGTATGCCAGGCCGGCGCGGTCGCTGATCAGCTCCTGCGCCGCCGGGTCATACCGGAGCGGTCCCTTGGTCAGCGGGCAGACCAGGATTTCCAATAGCTTGGGATCGACCCGGGGGCCGCGGTCGTCGGGCGCGGGTTGCGGTGTCGCGTCGCTCATCTGTCCTCACCCCGGCGGGACGCCGCCGGTGCTCCTCGTCTGAAACGGGCCGCCGGACGGGACATCTCGGCCGTCGCCGCCCGGGGTCAGTGGCGAACCGCGCCGTCGCCGTCCGGCATGTCCAAACACGCCATCTCGATCAGCGCGATCAACAGGCGCCCACGTTCTGTCAGATCCGGCGCCTCGAGCAAGGCCTGCTTTTCGTTGGCATCGAATGGGCAGATCATCGCCAAGGTCGTGATCAGTCGTTCATCCGGTGTCGCCTCGACGACGCGCCAATCACACTCGATGCGGTGGCGCCGGAAATAGCCGCGCAGACCCGCGACCAAGCGCGACCGATCGATGTCGGCCGATTCGGCTTCGACCAGGTCCTGTTCGAACTCCGTCCACAGCGGCACGACCTTGCGGTAGCCGCGGTGCATCGGCAACTCCTCGGCGACGCGGAACCGGCTGACCCCGGTCAAGGTGATCAGAAACCGGCCGTCGCCCGATTCGCGAAACGCGCTGATCCGCCCGGCACAGCCCATCGGATAGACCGGCGTTGCCTCGGTGTCCAGGCCGTTGCCCACGGTGTCGCCGGCCCCGCCGGCGGCCCCGTTGCCGCGCGGCTGGATCATGCCGATCATCCGGCCGGTCCCGAGCGCGTCTTCGACCATCGCGAGGTAGCGCGGCTCGAAGATGTTGAGCGGCAACCGCCCGCGCGGCAACAACAGCGCCCCGCCGAGCGGGAAGATCGGCAGCACCGGCGGCAGCGCATCCGGCGCCAGGCTCGGGTCGGCATAGCTCATCCGGGAAAAAGCCCTTCCGGCCGGTCACGAAAACAGGATCGACGACAACCGACGGCGCCCGGTGACGGTCGCCCGATCGGTCGGCCCGAACGCCTCGAACAGCTTGAGCAACTGCTTACGCGCCTTGTCGTCTTCCCAGCCGCGGTCGCGCCGGACGATCTCGATCAACTCGGTGACCGCGCCCTCGCGGTCGCCCGCGGCATACAGCGCCATCGCGAGATCAAACCGTGCCGGGTGGTCGTCGGCGTTGCGCGCCAGCGCCTCGCGCAGCTTGCCGACCGAGCCGACCTGCTGACCCTCGTCGGCGAGGTCGAGCGCGGTGCGCACCGCCGCCATCTCCTTGGCGCCGGCGACCGCGGCCGGCGCACGGTCGACCATCTGGCGCGCCTTGCGCACGTCGCGGTTGGCCAGATGGCAACGAATGAGGCCGGTGTAGGCCGCCGCGTTCTCCGGCTCGCTGCGCAGGATCTGACCATAGATATTGCTCGCGGCGGCGGTGTTGCCGCCTTCGAGCGCGCGTGCCGCCTGCTCCAGCGCCTGCTCGAGCACGTCGCTGCCCGGGTCGGTGCCGCCGAGCCGGACCAATTGGTCGATGAACTGCTTCAGCTGGCCCTCGGACACGGCACCCATGAAGTAATCGACCGGCCGGCCCTGGAAGAAGGCGTAGACCGCCGGGATCGACTGGACCCGCAGTTGGGCGGCGATCGCCTGGTTGCGGTCGATGTCGATCTTGACCAGCTTGACCGCGCCGCGGGCGCCGCGGACCAGCTTTTCCAGCATCGGCCCCAACTGTTTGCACGGGCCGCACCAGGGTGCCCAAAAATCGACGATCACCGGGACCGTGCGCGACGCTTCCATGACGTCCTGGACGAAGGTCCGGTCGTTGCCGTCCTTGATCAGGTCCGCGCCGGCGGACACCGGCGCCTCGGCGGTCGGTGAAGTAAACAGGGTTTTCATAGCGGCCATCCCTTACGGAAACCGACAACAAGATGAGCGCGGCGGCCGGCCATCTCAACCCGCGTCACGGTGCGGCGGACGGTGCCAGCGCGACGATCCGGGGCGTGTGCCCGCACGCGGTGATGAAGCGCACGAGATCGTCGCGCAGGATCGTGACCGTGCGATCATTGACCAGCGGATGATAGTTGAGCCGGTCGTGCTGCATCATCTCGGCGTCGAGCACCACGGAGACGCGCCGGTCGCGGTCGTTGATCAGCGCGAACGGCGTGACCGCGCCGGGCCGGACCCCGAGCACCTGCCACAACAGGTCGGCGTTGCCGAACGACAGCCGGGCGGCGCCGATCACCGGATGCAGTTGGTTGAGCTTGAGCGGCGTGTCCTCAAGCGTCACCACCAGCCACAGCTCGCCCTTCTTGTCCTTTAAGAACAGGTTTTTGCAATGGCCGCCGGGTAGAGCACCACGGAGCGCCTTGCTGTCCTCGACGGTGTGGAGCGGTGGGTGGCGATGGCATTCGACCGCGATTTCGAGCGCGGCCAGTCGATCGAGCAGCGCCTCGGGGGTGGTCGGGAGATCGGCGGTGGGATCGCTCATCGCAGTCAAGCCGGGGCACAACGGTCAGGGCGAGCACGATAGCCGAGACGGCGTGGCATAGGAAAGCCCCGGGCATGTCGGTGGCTGGGGCATACGCGGTCATCCCGCCCTTGGTCGATCCGGGTTATAGTGGTGATCTCTGCCCCACCGTGCCACCGCACGACGAGGTCCTGGATGACCGCGCCGCCGCCGGTTCCGCGTTATCTTGCGCTCGCCGAGAACGGCGCGCTCGCCGCGCGCGCGGCCGCCGCCGCGGCCCGCCTTGGTGACTGCAATCTGTGCGCGCGGGCGTGCCGGGTCGATCGCCTGGCCCCGGGCCTGCGTGGGGTCGTGTGCCGGACCGGGGCCGAGGCGGTGGTGGCCTCGGCGGAACCGCACCACGGCGAAGAGGACTGTCTGCGCGGTTGGGCCGGGTCCGGGACGATTTTTTTTTCCTGGTGCAACTTGCGCTGCATCTATTGCCAGAACCACGACATCAGCTGGGCCGGCGACGGCCGACCGCTCGGCGCGGCGGCGCTGGCCGAGTTGATGCTCGGCCTGCAGGCGCGGGGGTGCCATAACATCAACCTGGTCAGCCCGAGCCATGTGGTGGCGCAGATTCTGGCGGCGTTGGTGATCGCCGCCGGGCACGGCCTCACGCTGCCGCTGGTCTACAACACCGGCGGCTACGACAGCCCGGCGGCGCTGGCGCTGCTCGACGGCGTGGTCGACATTTATATGCCGGATATCAAGTACGCCGACGACGAGACCGCACATCGCTATTCGCATGTGCGCGACTATGTTTCGGTCAACCGCGCGGCGGTGCGCGAGATGCACCGCCAGGTCGGCGATCTCGAGGTTGACGATCGGGGGATCGCACGGCGCGGCCTGTTGGTTCGCCATTTGGTGCTGCCGGGCGGGCTTGCCGGCACGTCCGAGGTTGCGCGGTTCCTCGCCGAGGAGGTCTCGCCCGACACCCGGATCAACGTGATGGCGCAGTATCGGCCGTGCTACAAGGCGACCGGCGACCCGGCCCTCGCCCGCCGACCGACCGTGGACGAGTTCGCGGCCGCAGTGGCGGCGTGCCGGGCCCGGGGGCTGTGGTTGTTGTGACGGGTTGGCCGACTCTGAAGCGCGAGGACGTCTTGGCGGTCTTGGCGCGGGCATCTTGTTTTGCCGGATGGCACGTTGGTGTCTGCCCGGACGGTATTGCCTCTTCGGGCACAACGCCAGCGCGTATCGTCACAGTCGATGTTCGCGGACGATTTCGATCAGGCGGTCCAGGTCGATGCTGTTGCCGCCGAGGAGGCAGACGACCTGGGCACCGGGCGGCGGGCGGACCTTGCCGGCGAGCAGCGCGGCTTGGCCCACCACCGCCGCGCCCTCGGCGATCTGGCGGTCGCACCGGAAACTGTGGGCAAGCGCAGCGGCAATCTCGTCCTCGGTCACCAGCACGACGTCATCGACCAGCCGGCGCACCAAATCGAAGGTATAGCGGTTGTCGAGGCCGATGCCGCCGCCGAGCGCGTCGGCGAGCGTCGGCCGCTCTTCAACCGGGACCGGGCGGCCGGCGGCCAGGCTCGCGTGCATCGCGGCGCCGCGGTCCATCGACACCCCGATCACCCGCGCGTTCGGCGCCAGCACCGCAAGGCCGAGCGCGATGCCGCAGATCAGGCCGCCGCCCGACAGAGGCACCAGCACGAGGTCGGGCGCGGGCAGGTCTGCGATCAGCTCGAACGCGATCGTGCCCTGGCCGGCGATCACGTGCGGGTCGTCGAACGGCGAGACGAAGGTCAGGCCTTGGTCGGCGACCAG
The DNA here is from genome assembly GCA_028277115.1 of Azospirillaceae bacterium. GTDB lineage: Bacteria > Pseudomonadota > Alphaproteobacteria > Azospirillales > Azospirillaceae > JANQHG01. Next base: position 6,972 of record JANQHG010000034.1, on the reverse strand, counting down.
ACGGTGCGCCGCCTGCTCGGCGGCCTCCTGGTCGGCGCCGGCGATCTGGACCTCGGCGCCGAGATCGGTGATCGCTTTGACCTTGCCCGGCGGCACCAACTCGGACAGGCAGATCACCGCGCGCACGCCGAGCCGGCGCGCCGCGTAGGCGACGCCGCGGCCATGGTTGCCGGTAGACACGGCGACGACGCCGCGCCGGCGCTCCTGGTCGGTCAGCGCGGCCAGCCGATTGGTCGCGCCGCGCAGCTTGAACGCGCCGGTCGGCTGCAGGCTCTCGAGCTTGAGCCAGACGGCAGCACCGGTGCGGGCGCCGAGCGACGGGGACGCCACCAGCGGCGTGCGGGTGACCAAGCCGCGCAGCCGGTCGCGGGCGGTCTCGAGCGCGGCGAACGGGATCGGCAGCGGTGCGGGCGGCATGGGCGCGGTCCGGGTGGCGGGGGGCGATGCGGTCTAAGCCGACGATGGCGGCAGGGTTTTTTTTGGGGGGGCTTCGCCCCCTGAACCCCACAAATAAGACGGGGTCAAGGGGGGTGCCCCCCCTTTGCGGGGGTGTCGGGGGCGGCGCCCCTGACACCGGCCGCAAGGCCGAATACGGCGTTTCGTCGAGGGTGGTCGGCCGCCGGGGACCTGACGACAACCGACCCTCGCTGGTATCGCTATTGAATGCGCGCCCGCAAGCGGTCGGTCAGATACTCCATCATCAAGACGATCACAAAAACCACCAGGATGATCGTCGAGGCGTTCTGGTACTGGAAAAGATCAAAGGAAACCTTCAATTCCTGACCGATGCCGCCGGCCCCCACCAATCCCAGCACCACCGACGAGCGGACCGCCTTTTCCAGCGCGAACAGCGAGGCGTTGATCATCGACGGCGCGGCATCCGGAAGGATCGCGCCCATCAAGACCGACAGGTTGGTGGCGCCGATCGCCGACAAGGCCTCCGACGGTTCCTTGTCCGCGTCTTCCATCGCCTCGGCGAAGAAACGGCCGCAGAAACCGATCGTGTCGACGACGATAGTCAAGGTGCCGGCAACGGCGCCGAGACCGACGGCGACGACGAACAGCAAAGCCCAGATCAGATCGGGAATGGTACGAAACAGCGAGACCATCGCCTTGATCAGGTAGGCGAAGGGGCCGAGCGGCGAGACGCCGCGCGCCGCCAGCCAGGCGATCGGCAGGCTGAGCACAATGCCGAGCACCGCCCCGACCAGGGCGATCTGAAAGGTCTCCAAGATTCGTTTCGCGACACGCTCCAAGAAAGCCGGCTCGAGATTGGGCGGGACCATGCGATCCAACAGCGAGCCGATCCGCGGCAGACCGCCCGCCAGCCGCTCGAGCGACGGGGCGACGTCGTTCATCGACACCACGACGAGGGCGCCGAGCGTCAGCCACAAAACAAAACCGACCGGCGAGAGGCCGCTCAGCCGGGCGGGGGCGATCCGCCGTCGCTCAGCCATCACCGGCCTCCGCGCCGAAAACCATGGTGAGGTCTTGATCGGTCAGGTCACGGCTCGAGGAATCGAACGCGATCCGACCGTCGCTGAGCGCGATCACCCGTTCGGAGAACGCGGCGGCGTGGCGCATATTGTGCGAGGTGTAGAGCAAGGTGATCCGGTGCTCCGCGCACAAGCGGATGAACAGCTCCATCATCTCCCGGCCGGCGACCGGGTCGAGGCTCGCGGCCGGCTCGTCGGCGATCAGAAGGGCCGGTCGGCGCACGAGGGCCCGCGCGATCGCCACCCGCTGCTGCTGGCCGCCGGACAGCGCATCGGCCCGCTCCAGGGCTTTGTCGGCGAGATTAACCTCGGCCAGCGCCTCGATCGCGCGTTCGCGCCAGTCCTGCGGGGCGATCGACTGCGCGAAGGCGCGCCAGCTGCCCGGCTCGCCGAGCAGCCCGTGCACGACGTTGGAGAGAACCGAACGGCGCCGCACGAGACAGTGGTTCTGGAACACGAACCCGGTGCGGCGCCGCATGTCGGCGCGCTGGCGCGGGCTCGGCGCGCGGACGAACTCTTGCCCGAACGTCCGGACGGTGCCGCCGGTGATCGGATACAGTCCGATCAAGCATTTGAGCAGCGTCGACTTGCCCGAGCCGTTGGCGCCGATCAGCGCCACCCGCTCACCGGCCCGGATCGACAGATCAATCGCACGCAGAACCGGCTTGGTGCGGTGATAGGCCTTTTCGAGGGCCAGGGTTTCGATGATCGGTTGGCCGTCAGCGATCATGGGCTTGGTAATCACGTTCGTTCCTCACCGGCCGTCGGCCAACCCATCTGCGATGCCGCAGTTCGGCCTGACGGCCGTTCGGGGGGCGCTGCCCCCTCGACCCCCGCAAGGGGGGACACCCCCCTTGACCCCTGCTGATCACGTCCACCCCGCCGCGAGGCGGGGGAAAGTCCTCCCCCCACGGCAGGTGGGGGGAGTTAGAGGGGGGGCATACGGCGGCGAAGGTGGCCACCGGCGCTGCCGTATGCCCCTATCCGTCCGCTTACGCTTTCCCCGCCTTCAGGCGGGGGAAGGAAAGTCTCTCCCGCCACCCTTCGATTTCTCGTTGGCGGGGTCCAAGGGACAATCCCTGGTCGGGTGTCGCCGCCCTTTCTTCAAGCAATACGGTGATAATGATGATTCAATTGCCGACAAAGGTGCCGAAACTGTCGATCCCGATGGTGCGGTACATCGCCCGCACGTAGTCGTAGTCGCTGTCGTCGACCGACGCGAGGAAGAAACCGCCTTCATATTTCTTGTTGTCGACCCCGGCCAGTACTGCTTCCATCAGGGTTGCGCCCTGATCTTCGAAGGCCGTACGCACGGTCTGGAAGACCTCGTCCGACACGCCCTTGCGCGCGACCAGGATATCGTTCGGCAGGTCGCGCCCGCGGGCGATCACAGTGAACGCGGTGTCCGGGAACGCCCGACGGAGTCTCTCCAGGTGGCTGCGGTTCATGCCGACGGCGGCGACGTCGCCGCGGATCAGCGCCTCGACCGCAACATTGCGCGAGATGATCATCGGCTGGTAGTCGGTGCCGTAGGCGAGGCCGAGATCGGCGAGCACCTGGGCCGGCCCGAGGTGCTGCGAGGTCGAGCCGACCGAGCCGAAGGTGACCGCCTGGCCGTCAAGATCGGCAACGCTCTTGATCGGGCCGTCGGCCAGGACGACGATCTGGGCGAAGTAATCGGGACGCTGCCACGCGACCACGATCTTGCTGTCGGTCAGCGCTTTGATCACGACATATTCCGCCGGGCCGGTCAGGACGAAGTCGACCTGGTCGGCGTTGACCGCTTCGACCGCGGCGGTGCGCGAGTTGACCGGGAACAGCTCGACCTCAAAGCCGGTCACGGTCTCCAGCGCCTGTTCGAACGCGCCGAATTCCTGCTGCAGCGCCTCGAGACCCTCGATGTCGGTGACGGCGAACTTCACGGTGTCGGCAGCGGCCGGGGCGGCGATCGCGAGCCCGGCCGCGATGAAAATCACAGCGAACATTTTTTGGTTTGCTCCCAGCTTGTGTACACAGGGCCAATCGGACGGGTGAGTGGTAACTGATCGATGCGACAGGCGTATGACACGAGCGCCGAAAACCGCCGATCGGTCGAACCGTCGGTCAATGGGGAGCAATCGGGATGGTGACGAGCGCGGTCATCCAAGGGGGTCGGGTGTTGTCGGGCGATCGGCTGAGCGACGGGTCGGTGCATCTGGAAGATGGGCGCATCGTCGCGCCGCGGGGGGAACGGGCCCCCGACGGCGCGCGCCTCTACGATGCCGAAGGCTGTCTGGTGCTGCCGGGGATCGTGGACATCCACGGCGATGCGTTCGAGCGGCAGATCCTGCCGCGGCCCAAGGTGCATTTCCCGCTGGAGATCGCGCTCCGCGAGACCGATCGCCAACTGGTCGCCAACGGCGTGACCACGGCGTTTTACGGGGTGACGGTGTCTTGGGAGCCGGGGTTGCGCAGCCTGGCGACGGCCCACAACGTGGTCGATGCCTTGACCCGCCTGCGGCCGTTGCTGTCGTGCGACACCCGGCTGCATATTCGATGGGAGACCTTTGCGCTGGAGGCGATCGATGCGGTGGCGCGTTGGTTGGAGACCGCGCCCAAACCGATCCTGGCGTTCAACGATCACACCTCAAGCACGATCGAAAAGCCGCCGACCGACCGCAAGCTCGAGGCGACGGTGGAGCGGGCGGGCATCAGTCTCGATGACTATGTTGCACTGCTCGCGGCGATCTGGCGGCGGCGCGGCGATGTCCCGGCCGCGATCGACCATCTGGCGCACCGCGCCCGCGCCGCCGGCTGCATCCTGCTGGCCCATGACGAAAAGTCGGTGGAAGAGCGAGAGTGCTTTCGCGCGCTGGGGGCCCGTTCCTCGGAGTTCCCGATGAACCGGGAAACCGCGCGTGCCGCGCGGATCGCGGGTGAACATACCGTGTTCGGCGCGCCGAACATCGTGCGCGGCGGCAGCCATGACGGCCGGATGGACGCGACGCAGGCGGTTTCGGACGGTCTGTGCACCGTGCTGACCTCGGACTACTACTATCCGGCGCCTTTGTTGGCGGCGTTCAAGCTGACCCAAGACGGACGTGCCGATTTCGCCGCCGCTTGGCGGCTGGTCGCCGCGAACGCGGCCGAGGCGGCGGGACTTCCGGATCGTGGGGTGATCGAACCGGGCCGGCGCGGCGATCTCATCATCGTCGATGACAGCGAGCCGTCGGCGCCGCGGGTCCGGGCGACCTTCGTCGCAGGGAGGCGCGTCTATGCCACCCACTGACACGGCGTCCGACGCCGCGGACCCGTGTTCGATCACGGCACGGGTCCGGGCTGCGGAGCCGGCCTGGCTGAACAGCTTGTCCGCAGACCCGTTCGTCGAGAGGTCTAAGCGGGCCATCTGGTTGCAGATCTACGACCGGTTCCGACGGAGCATCGAGGCGGGCGATCCGGGGGCCGGGGTTCAACTCCCCGGCGAGCATCAGATCGCCGCGGCGCTCAAGGTCAACCGGATCACGCTGAGACGCGCGTGGTCGCGGCTCCAGCGCGAGGGTTATCTGTCGGCGCGCAAAGGGGTCGGCGTGTTTGTTCGCCGCCAACCGACCTTGTACACGGTCACCGAGAATCGGGGGTTCCTTGCGAATGTCGACGGCGATCCCAGGGAGTTTGCCGTGCGCACGCTCTCCCTCGGGCTGACGCAGCCGGACCCCGAGACGGCCGACCAGTTGAGGATCGATCCGTCGGCCACGGTGGTGCGGCTGGAACGGATGCGGCTGCGTCTGGAGCAACCGATCTATCGGACGGAAAAGGTGTTTCCAGCGGCGCGCTTTCCCCGGTTCGAAGAGGTCTACGCCCCCGGCTCGTCGGTCGGCGCGGTGTTTCGGGCCCATGGTGTCGAGCGCTTTACGCGGTCTCGGACCCGGGTCAGCGGCGGCTTTGCCACGGGGTCGGAAGCGGCCGACCTCGACCTGACGCCGACGACACCGGTTCTGCGCACGGTCGCGACGGTGGTCGATGAAAACGGCATTCCGATCGAACACAGCCGCGGCTGCTGGCCGCTGACCATGGTGGAACTGATCTTCGAATGAGTTCCCCATCGGTTTTCCCCCCCCCACGGAACGTGGGGGGAGTTAGTTCCCCTTAACTATATATAGTGCAACAGAAAAGTTGAGATACTATATATATGTTCTTTTCTCGTTAGGCCGCCCATGGATCAAATGAGGTCCAGGGGGTAACGCTCCTTGACCTCGCGCAGCGACATGGCGACCCGCTCGATCACCGGTCCCCACACCCCGGGCGCCGCCTGCCGCACCAACCGCAACGACGGCCACCATGTGGACGTGCGTGCTTTGATCCCCCACCGCCAATCCGGCACCGCGGGCAGAAGGACCCATCCGGGCTTCCCGAGTGCGCCGGCAAAATGGGCGGTCGCGTTGTCGATGGTGATCACCAGATCAAGCGCTGCGACCAGGGCCGCGAAGCCGTCGAGATCCGCGAGCGGGTCGATCCCCGGCGGCTGGACCACCGTAACCCCGGTCCGGGCCGCCACGGCCGCCGCCTCGGCCTCGTGGTCGCCGTATTGGAGCGAGACGAACCGCACCCCCGGCGCTGTCAGGACCGGGGCGAGCGCAACGAGCGGCAGCGCGCGGGCGGGACCGGTCCGACGGTTGGTGGTGTGCCATGCCAGCCCGACCAGCGGTTCCTCGGTTGCCGTGGCGAGTCGTCGCCGCAGCGCGGCGGTGCGCGCCGGGTCGGCGACCAGATAGGCGCCGCCGCGGCCGGCCGCGACCAGATCGCCGGCCGGGACTTGGGCGTCGGCGGCGAGCGTCGTCAGGACCGGGTCGGGCGGATGGCGCCGCGCGACCACCTGGACTGACGGCAGCGAACGTGTGAACAGCGGGACGAGGCGCGGCTCGGCCTCGAGTGTGCAGCGGACGCCGGCTTGGGTCAGCGCCGGGATCACGCTTGCGAACAGGACTTCGTCGCCGACCCCCTGTTCCTGCCAGATCAGGAGATGTTGGCCGGCGACCACCCGGCCGTCCCAGGGCGGCTGGGGAAATGGGCGACGCGGTGAGACCGGCCCCGGCACCTCGAAACGCCAGGCGAGTTGACGCAGGCCCGCCCGGGTGGCGCCGCGGAGCAGGAGCGGGAATGCCAGCGCATGCTGGGCCTCGGCGAGGTCGGGCGCGGCGACCACGGCGGCGCGCAACCGCCACTCGCCCGCGGCGAGGTCGCCTCGGTCGACCAACGCGTTGCCGAGATTGAGCAGGGCGGCGGCATTGGTCGGCCCGAGCGTGACCGCGGCCGCGAGCAGCGCGAGCGCCGCGGCGCCGTCGCCGCCGCGGCGGGCGAGGCTGCCGAGGTTGGTGAGGACGTCGGCGTCGTCCGGGACGCGGACCAGCCGGGCCCGCCAGACGGCGCGCGCTGCGGCGTCGTCGCCATGGCAGGCGAACAGGTCGCCCAGGAACAGCCCCGCCTCGCCCCGCACCGG
>JANQHG010000267.1 GCA_028277115.1 Azospirillaceae bacterium | reverse complement strand
GGGAGTAAGAGGGGGGCATCCGGCGGCGCAGGTGGCCACCTTCCCCCGCTTGGGCGGGGGAAGGAAGTTTCGCCGCGCCACCCGTTGGTTTCTGTCTAGAGCCAGCCCTTCTCCTGGTAGTAACGCACCGCGCCCGGATGCAGCGGCGCCGACAGACCGTTCGAGATCATTTGCGCCGGGTCGAGGTTGGCGAACGCCGGGTGGAGCTTGCGGAAGTCGTCGATGTTCTCGAACACCGCGCGCACCACCTCGTAGACCAGGTCGTCATCAACGGCGGCGTTGGTCACCACGGTCGCGAGCACGCCGAAGGTCGTCACGTCCTCGACCGTGGTCGAGTAGGTGCCGGCCGGGATGCTGGCAAAGCCGTAGTACGGCCGCTCGGCGACCAACCCCTCTTCGACCGCGCCGTTCAGGTTGATGATCCGGGCGCTGCAGCCCTCGGTCGCGACCGAGACGCCGGCGTTCGGGACGCCGACGGTGTAGCCGTAGCCGTCGATCAGGCCGTCACACAGCGCCTTCGACTGCTCGGTCGAGGTCAGCTCGGTCGCCAGCGCGAAGTCGGCGGTGGTCAGCCCGTGGGCGGCCATCATCACCTCGGTGGTGCCGCGCTGGCCCGACCCCGGGTTGCCGATGTTGAAGCGCTTGCCGACCAGATCGGTGAACTCTTGAATGTCGCTGTCACCGGCGACGATCACCTGATAGGGCTCGGGATGGACCGAGAACACCGCGCGCAGCTCGGGGACGTGGGTCACCCGGTCGGGCGCCGAGCCGTTGTAGGCGTGGTACTGCCAATCCGACTGGGCGACCCCGAAGTCGAGCTCGCCCTGGGCGATCTGGCCGATGTTGTAGGTAGACCCGCCGGTCGACGGCGCCGAGCAGCGGATGCCGTGTTTGCGCCCTTCCCGCCGGCCCTCGGCGGCTTCCTTGTGGATCATCCGGCAGATCGAGTTGCCGACCACGAAATAGACACCGGTCGGGCCGCCGGTGCCGATCGCGATGAAGCGCCGCTGCTGGGCCGCCGCGTCGGTCGGCGCGGTCACGGCGACCGTCGCAAACACGACCGCCGCAACGCCGCCGAGGATGATCTTGGTCCGCGCAATCATGATGGACTGCTCCCTCTCCCGTTACACGCATGGGTTGGTTCGACCTCGGGGCTTGCAGGTGGGTTGCGCCCCCGCGTTGCCCCAAAGCCTCACCTCCTACCATGCGGCCCGGTCGAGGGCCACCCCGGAAAGCCCGGGGTGATCGCGGCCGCGCGCTCTTACCGCAGCATCGAAATCAGACCGGTGCCGTCGGACGCCGGCGGCGCGATCGGCGCGCCGGGCGCGGGCTGGCTCGCCGCGACCGGCTGGCTGGCCGGCCCGAACGGCCACAGCTCGTTCTTGTACCACCAGTCGCCGATCACCATGCCCGCGGTGGCGAGCACGATCGCCCACGGCCCGCCGACGTCGAACACCGCCTCGGCGGCCAGCGCCGACAGGACCGCGCCGCCGACCAGCGACACGAAGCGATGGGTGGTGATCACGCTGCTGCCGTCCGGGCCGAGCGCCGGGTCGCTTTCGATCGCGGTCGCCGGGTCGGGCGCGACCGCGGCCAGCTGCACCGGCGCTTGGAACAGCGGGTAGACCGTGCCGACCCCGCCGGCCGTCATCGGCGGCCGCGCCACGGTCACCGTCTGCCTGCTCGGCCGCGCGCCGGCCGCATCGATCCGCGCGTCCGCCAACTGCAGCGGATAGATCGACGCCCCGGTCTCTGCCGCCGCCGATCCGCCGACCCCGAAGGCAAGTCCGACACCCAAAGTCAAGATCGCCCCGATCCGGGTCGCCGTGTTAAGAGGGATCATCGCGCTTCTCCTCACCTGATCTATGGCCAATTGGCCGATTCTGTTCAAGATGTTCCGCCCTTGGACCGGAGCATCCGGAGTTTCCCTGATCGGTGAGGATCGCTGAGTTGTGTCGTGGGAGAAAAGGGGTGCGTGGGTGGCGGCGCGCGTATTGCACCACGGTGCGCCAAAACGGCAACAGCGGGCTGGTCGAGCCGGTTGACAGGCTCGGGGATCACCGACGCTATTGGTGATCAACCGCGTAAACGAGGACAATGGTGTCAAGGGGGTGTCAAGGGGGTGTGATGCGACGTGCCGTGATCGATCCGTCTCATCGTCAAGAGCGGTGGAGCCACGAGAATGCGGGGACCACCCCGACGGTTGGGGTGTCACCCCAACGCCGGATTTTTCTCTTTCGAGAACAGGTCCCGGAACACCGGGAAGATCTCCTGGCGCGAGCGGACCTTGCGCATCGCCATGTTGTCGGCCGCGGTCGCGACCTTGCGGTAGGTGCGCCACAACTCGGTGTCGCGGTGGAGCGGGCCGAGACCCGGGCCCATCTCCGGGCCGACCTCCAGATAGGCGAAATACTGGCACACCGGCAGAATCACGTCGGCGAGCAGCGACGCCGCGCGGGCGTTGTCGCTGATCAGGTTGTCGCCGTCCGACGCCTGAGCCGCGTAGATGTTCCAGTCCGCCACCGGGTAGCGTGCCGCCAGGACCCGCTGCATCTCCTCGAGCGCCGTTGAGACCACGGTGCCGCCGGTCTCGGTCGAATAGAAAAAGGTGTCTTCGTCGACCTCGCGCGCCTCGTGGCTGTGGCGGATGAACACGATATCGACCGAGCGATAGCGGCGGGTCAAAAACAGATACAAAAGCATGAAGAACCGCTTTGCCAGGTCCTTCATGTATTCGGTCATCGAGCCCGAGACGTCCATCAGGCAGAACATCACCGCCTGGGCCGCCGGGCTGCGCACGGTCTGGAACCGGCTGAACCGGACGTCGAGCGGGTCGAGGAACGGGATCACCAGGCTGCGCCGGCGCAGGCGGGTCAGCTGTTCGCGCAAGTCGGCGAGCTCGGCCTCGGTGGCGCCCGCGGCTTCGCGGTCGGCCAGCTCTTGTTCCAGCCGTTCGATCTCGGCGCGCTTCGGCCGGCGCAGCGCGACCCGCCGCGACAGGCTGTTGCGCATGGTCCGCGACAGGTTGAGGTTGGCCGGCGCGCCGGTCACCGTGAAGCCGGCGCGGACCAGGCGCGTGGTCTCCGAGCGCTTGATGTTCTGCTTGACCAGGTCCGGCAGTTCCAGGTCCTCGAGGAAGACGTCAAGGAACTCTTCGCGGCTCAACACGAAGCGGAAATCGTCGTTGCCGCCGCCGTCGGCGCTGCCGTCCGAGCCGCCGGCGGCGCCGTCGCGCTCGGGCCGCGGGATGATGTCGCCCTCGACGTAGATTTTGTTGCCGGGCAGCACCAGGTCGCGGATGCCGCCGTCGGCCGAGCGCCGGAAGCTCGGCTCGTTGATCCCGTCGTTCGGGATCACGATCTTGTCGCCGCTGTCGATGTCCTGGATGCCGCGGCGCGCCGACGCCTCGCGCACCGCCCGCGCGATCTGCTGCTTGGCGCGGCGCAAGAACCGCTGGCGGTTGGCGAGGCTCTTGCCTTGGGGGTTCAGCCGTCGGTCGATGATGTACATGGTCTTGGTTGCTCCCGACCGCGGCTCACCGCACCGGCGCGGCGATCCGTTGCAGTCACCCGGCCTGCTTCACCCGCATGTACCACTCGACCAGGCGACGGACCTGACGTTCAGTATAGCCGCGCTCGACCATACGGGCGACAAAGTCGCCATGCTTCTTCTCGGTCTCGCCGTCCTTCTTGCTGCCGAAGCTGATCACCGGCAACAGGTCTTCGACCTGGCTGAACATCCGGCGTTCGATCACTTCGCGGATCTTCTCGTAGCTGGTCCAGCTCGGGTTGCGGCCGGCGTTTTGGGCCCGCGCGCGCAGGGTGAACTTGACCACCTCGTTCCTGAAGTCCTTCGGGTTGGCGATCCCCGCCGGCTTCTCGGTCTTGCTCAACTCCTGGTTGATCAGCTCGCGGTTCATCAGCTGGCCGGTGTCCGGATCCTTGAAGTCCTGGTCCTCGATCCAGCTGTCGGCCAGGTCTACGTAGCGTTCAAACAGATTCTGGCCATAGTCATGATAGGATTCAAGATAGGCCTTTTGGATCTCGTTGCCGATGAATTCGGCGTAACGCTTGGCCAGCTCGTCCTTGATGAACTCGAGATAGCGCTTTTCGACCTCGTCCGGGAACTGCTCGCGCCGGATCATCTGCTCCAAGATGTACATCAGATGGACCGGGTCGGCGGCGACCTCGTTGGTGTCGTAGTTGAAGGTCGCGGCCAGCACCTTGAACGCGAACCGGGTCGAAATGCCGTCCATGCCCTCGTCGACCCCGGCGGCGTCGCGATATTCCTGGATCGAGCGCGCCTTCGGGTCGGTTTCCTTGACGTTTTCGCCGTCGTACACCCGCATCTTGGAATACAAATTGGAATTGGGATGGGGGCGCAGGCGTGACAAAACCGCAAACTGGGCGAGCATCTTGAGCGTGCCCGGGGCGCACGGCGCCTCCGACAGCTCGCTCGAGTGCAGCAGTTTTTCGTAGATCCGCTGTTCCTCGGTCACCCGCAGGCAATAGGGCACCTTGATAACGTAAATCCGGTCGATGAACGCTTCGTTGTTCTTGTTGTTCTTGAAGCTCTGCCACTCCGCCTCGTTGGAGTGGGCGAGGATGACGCCGTGGAACGGCATCGCGCCGATGTTCTCCGACCCGACGTAATTGCCCTCCTGGGTCGCGGTCAGGAGCGGATGGAGCATCTTGATCGGCGCCTTGAACATCTCGACGAACTCCATCACGCCCTGGGTGGCGCGGTTGAGCCCGCCGGAAAAGCTGTAGGCATCCGGATCGTTTTGCGGGAACAGCTCGAGCTTGCGGATATCGACCTTGCCGACCAGGCTCGAGATGTCCTGGTTGTTCTCGTCGCCCGGCTCGGTCTTGGTGATGCAGATCTGGCGCAGCCGCGACGGGTGCAGCCGGACCACCTGGAAGCGCTGGATGTCGCCGCCGAACTCGTCCAGCCGCTTGACCGCCCACGGCGACATGATCCCGGGCAGGCGGCGGCGCGGGACCCCGAACCGGTCTTCCAGCATCTCGCCCATCTGGTCCGGATCGAACAGGCCGAGCGGCGATTCGAACAACGGGCTGATCTCGTCGTCCGCCTTTAGGGTATAAATCGGGCAGCGCTCCATCAGGCCTTTCAGCCGCTCGGCGAGCGACGACTTGCCGCCGCCGACCGGGCCGAGCAGGTAGAGGATTTGCTTGCGCTCTTCCAGGCCCTGAGCGGCATGGCGGAAAAAGCCGATGATCCGCTCGATGGTCTCTTCCATACCGAAGAAATCGGCGAACTCGGGATAGACCTTGATGGTCCGATTCATGAAAAAGCGGCTGAGCCGCGCGTCCTTCGAGGTATCGATCACCTCGGGCTCGCCGACCGCGGCCAACAGCCGTTCGGCCGCGGATGCATACATCATCGGGTCGTCGCGACAGCCGCGCAGATAGTCCATCAAGGACATGTCGGTTTCGCGGCGACCCTCGTAGGCACGCGCATATCGGGAAAAAATCTCTTCATCCGAAAGCATGCCGTCGCTCCTCCTGCATCGGACCGACCCGCGGCCCCGAACGGTGGTTCCCGAACGTCGGGGCCCGCGCGCGGCTGGCGCGCAGGACCGCGGCCGGTGCCACCGCACGCCGCGTGCCCGCTCATGGGCCCTATGCCCGGCGCCGATGCGCCCGCAATCGTGCCAGACATGTATCTCCGGCAACCAGCGTTTCCAGCGGGGTGCCCGCCGCGCGGGTCGAGGGCCGGACCGCGGCGCCGGTTGCGACGGGGTCGCACGCGCCGCCGCCGTCGGCGCGGCCGTGCCCCCCGCGTGCCACGCGCCGAGCCCCCCAAACGGTTCGCCCGCTCAATCCTCCTGGAGGCCCCGATCGTTGTGCCGGTTGTCGGTCGTTCGCCCTCGGCGCCCACCGCTCAGTATGGCGACAACCCGGGCGCCGACACAAGCGCCGCCGGGCGGCCGCGGCGGTCGGCGCCCGGCGGATCAGCGCTCAAGTGTCCGGAATCGTTGGTCGAGCAGGAACTCTCGGGTGGTGACATGGCGCTCGATCGCGATCAACCGTCGTTCCAACGCCGCGATCCGCTGGTCGAGCGCCGGCGTGGCGGCGCCGACCGCGCCGAGCCCCCCTGCCCGCTCGTCGGCGTCACAGCGCGGCAAGGTCGCCGCCAGCAGCAGATAGGCGGCGATCACCGGGATCGACATCGGGATCGCCAACAAGACCGCCACCACCCGAACCAGATCGGGCGCGACCCCGAAATGGTCGGCAAGCCCGGCGCACACCCCGAACAGCTTGCCGCGCGCCGGATCACGGCACACCCCGGCCGACCGCGGACGGCCGATTGGAGGATCGCCTGGTGAGTCGCCGGTCATCGCTGGTCCCGCCACCCCGGGGCGTCGGCGTCGAGGATGCGTTCCAAGACCGCAATCCGCGCCTCCAGCCGCTCAACCTTGGCGGCCAACGCGGCGTCGCCGCGCGCACCGGCCGCGGCGGCACGGCGGTCCGCCCGCCAGCGGGTGACATAATGAAGAATGATCCACAGCGGTGCGACAAAGATCAAAAACAGCACCGCCAGGACGAACGCCAGATCATCGATCATCGCAACGGCGACCCGCTCAACCGTTGCTCGTCGGAGTCACAGGCGGGGTCACAGGCGGGGTCACAGGCGGGGTCACAGGCGGGGTCACAGGCGGGGTCACGGACGAGGTTAGGGGCGGGGTCGGGGACGGCGTCGGGACCGAGGTCGGCGACGCGGCGCCGCCGACCGGTGCCGCGGTCGCCGAACCGGTTGCCAGGCGCGCCTTGAGCGCGGCCAACTCGCGCTCGACCCGGTCGTCGGTCTCGAGCGCTTGGATTTCCTCGGCCAGACTCTGGCGGCGGCCGAGGTCGTAGGATTCGACCCGTCCCTCCAGCTCGTCCAGGTTGCGTTCGGCCTGCTCGAATCGCGCGACCGCGTCGGCGATCCGGTCGTCGTTAAACCGCTCGCGCACCTTGATCCGGTTGACCGCGGAGCGGCGGCGCAGCGTCAATGCCTGTTCGCGCGAGCGGGCGTCGGCGATCTTGGCCTGGAGCCCGGCGATGTCGTCGCCCGCCTTGGCCAAACTCTCCTCAAGCGCGGGCAGGTCGGCGCGCACCGCCTCTGCCGCGTCGGCGGCCGCGGTCATCTCCTTCAGCGCCTCGCGCGCCAGGTCCTCGCGCCCCTTCGACACCGCCAGTTCGGCCTTGCGCTGCCAGTCGTCGCGCCGGCGCTCGTGGGTCGCGATCCGCCGTTCGAGCTCCTTTTTCTCGGCGATCAGCTTGACCGTGGACGAGCGCACCTCGACCAGCGTGTCCTCCATCTCCTGAATGATCAGCCGGATCATCTTTTCCGGATCATGGGCCCGGTCCAGCAACGCGTTCAGGTTGGCGTTGATGATGTCGCCCAGGCGGGAAAAAACACCCATCATTGGTCTCCTGTTGCCGGATTGGTCTCCTGTTGCCGGCGGTGGCGGCGATCGGCCCGCCTTGCGAAGGGTCCTCGTTGCACGGCGCGGGCCAGGCCTGACCGCGGGTGATCTGCTTGAAAGGTAATGGCTTTTCTGGTGCGCTTGACCATCGGTCGCCGGTCGGTTAGCGAAGTTCGCCAGTCGGGTGGCGGATTCCGCACGGCGGATCGCCCCCGTCCGGGGGAACGGGCGATGGCGATCGGCACGGCCGAGTTGCCGGCGATGATCGGGGAGGCACCGGCGTTCCGCACCATGCTGGCGCAGGTGTCGCGGCTTGCCCCGCTCGACCGGGCGGTGGTGGTGACCGGGGAGCGCGGCACCGGCAAGGAGTTGGTGGCGGCCCGGCTGCATTACCTGTCGCGGCGCTGGGACCGGCCGCTGGTGCGGATCAACTGCGCGGCACTCGCCGACAGCCTGCTCGACAGCGCCCTGTTCGGCCACGAGGCCGGCGCGTTCACCGGCGCCGTGCGCCGCCACCGCGGCCTGTTCGAACGCGCCGACGGCGGCACGCTGGTGCTGGACGAGATCGCCGCCGCCGCGCCGGCGGTCCAGGAAAAGCTGTTGCGCGCGGTCGAGTACGGTCGGTTCGAGCGGGTCGGCGGTCAGGACGAGCGCGCGGTCGATGTCCGGGTGATCGCGGCGAGCCATACCGACCTGCCGGCCCTGGTCCGCGCCGGCCGGTTTCGCGCCGATTTGCTCGACCGTCTGGCGTTCGACGTGGTCACCGTGCCGCCGCTGCGCGCGCGCGGCGACGACATCGACCTGCTCGCCGACCGCTTTGCCGTTGCCTTTGCCCCGACACTCGGGCTCCACCTGTTCCCCGGGTTCACCCCGGCAGCGCGCGCCGCGCTTCACGCCCATCACTGGCCCGGCAACGTGCGCGAACTGCGCAACGCGGTCGAACGCTCGATGCTCCATGCCGCCGACCCGACCGCGCCGCTCCAGCACATCCGGCTCAACCCGTTCGCGGCGGGCGAACCGGCGGCCGCGCCGACCGACTTCAAGGCCCGGGTCGCGGCGGTCGAGCGCGCGTTGATCACCGCCGCGCTTGCCGCCGCCGGCGGCAACCAAGCCCAGGCGGCGAGCGCGCTTGGGCTCGGTTACCATCAGTTCCGCCGCTTGGTCGCCAAACACGGCGCCGCCCGCGCCGCCACCGAACAGTGACGGATCCGCAACAGCGGAGACTCTTGTCCATTTTTCCATTGTTCCAGGGCATTAGGCATCCTTACTTAAAACTGGATATCAGGTTCGCCAGACCACCGCGAAAGGGGCCCCCGGCATGGCGCCGCGGTCGAGATCGGTTTCCCCGCGGCGGCGCCCGGCGGCGCCGGTCCCCGCACGCCCGTCCCGCTCGCCGGCGGCGTCGCTGCGCTCCGTGCCGCCCAAGCCGCCGCGGCCGCCGACGCCGGCGCGCGCGGCCCCGACCGCGCGGCACCGATCGGGCCGGCCGCTGGTGTCGCTGGCCACAATCGGGTTGTGGGGGGTGATCGCCGCGGCGGCGGCTCTGGCGTGGTTTGCCCAGGACCTGCCGACGATCGATCGGGTCGATCGCTATGTCCGGCGCCCAGCGATCACGCTGACCGCGCACGACGGCGCCCCGGTGCAGCGGCTGGGCGAGCTCCAGGGCGACCTGGTCAACGCGCGCGACCTGCCCGACCATGTCGTCGAGGCGGTGCTGGCGATCGAGGATCGGCGCTTTTTCCGCCACCCCGGCCTTGATCCGATCGGGCTTGCGCGCGCGGTGGTCGCCAACCTGCGCGCCGGGCGCCTGGTCCAGGGCGGCTCGACGATCACCCAGCAATTGGCCAAGAACCTGTTCCTGTCGCCCGAGCGCACGCTCAAGCGCAAGCTTCAAGAGGCGCTGCTCGCGCTGTGGCTCGAGCTGACCTATTCCAAGACCCAGATCCTGTCCGCCTATCTCAATCGGGTCTATCTCGGCGCCGGCACCTACGGCATCGAAGCGGCGGCCGAGACCTATTTCAACAAGCCGGCGGATCGGCTCGACCTGGTCGAGGCGGCGACGATCGCCGGGCTGTTGAAGGCGCCGTCGCGCTATGCGCCGACCAACAATCCGCGCGCGGCGGCCGAGCGCGCCCGGGTGGTGCTGGCGGCGATGGTCGATGCCGGCTTTCTCACCCGCGACCGGGTCGCGGCGGCGGCGGCCGCGCCGCCGGTGCCCCGGCGCAAGCCCGGCGCCGGCGGAACCGGGCGCCATTTCGCCGACTGGGTCGCCGACCAGATCGGCGGCTTCGTCGGGCCCAACCACCCGGACCTCGAGGTGCGGACCACCCTTGACCTCGCGCTGCAACGGTATGCCGAGCGCCAGGTCGATGCGCTGCTTGCCGGGCCCGGGCGCCGGCACGGCGCGACCCAGGCCGCGTTGGTCGTGATGACCCCGGACGGTGCGGTCCGGGCCCTGGTCGGCGGTGGCGACTATCGCGCAACCCAGTTCAACCGCGCGACCGACGCCCGGCGCCAGCCCGGGTCTGCGTTCAAGCCGGTGATCTATCTCGCCGCGCTGGCCGACGGTCTGACCCCGGCGAGCGTGGTGCTCGACGCCCCGATCGACCGCGGCGGCTGGCGTCCCGGCAACTATGACGGCCGGTACCGCGGGGAGATCCCGCTTGCGCACGCGCTCGCCCATTCGGTCAACACGGTGTCGGTGCGGCTGGTCGAACGGGTCGGGGTGCCGGCGGTGCGCCGGCTTGGGCGTCGGCTCGGGATCGGGTCGCCGCTCGGCACCGATTTGAGCCTGGCGCTCGGCACCGGCGAGGTCACTCTGCTTGAGCTGACCGCGGTTTATGCCGCGCTGGCCGCCGGCGGGGTCCCGGCGCACCCGCACGGCATCGTCGAGGTCCGCGACCGCAGCGGCGGTGTGCTTTATCGCCGGCGCGCATCGCCGACCGGTCCGGTCGCCGACCCGGCGGCGGTCGCCGCGCTCACGCGCATGATGGCAGGGGTGATCGCCGACGGCACCGGCCGCGCCGCGCGGCTCGACCGGCCGGCCGCCGGCAAGACCGGCACCAGCCAGAACCACCGTGACGCTTGGTTCCTCGGCTTCACCGCCGAGCTGGTCTGTGGGGTTTGGGTCGGCAACGACGACAACCGCCCAATGCACCGGGTCACCGGCGGGACCCTGCCCGCCCGGTTGTGGCGCATGGTGATGCTTGAGGCCCACCGCGGCCGCCCGGTGCGCCCGCTGCGGCGCGCGCCGGCGCCCGCCGCGGTTGAGAATGCGACCTCGTTGCAGGCATTGATCGACCGCTTGACCGGGCGAGACGGGTGACCCGACCCCGCGCTTTCACCAGCGGCGTTTGCGCGACGCCGGATGCGGTCTGACGGCCGTGCGGGCGGCGCTGCCACCCTGGCCCCACATACCAAATCCGATTGTTTGGTTCCGGTTATCCACGCCTGAGGAAGCTGTTCACCGATCCTGTAGGTCCTGTAGGTTGGGACGATCGGCCGGCACGGTCTGCCTGTTTGCATCGCCGGTGGGGGCCGATCGCCCCAACATCGGCGGTTCAGCTTTGGCGCGGGCCTGGTCCAGGGCGCTCCCGATCGACCAGGGTGCGGCCCGCGCCCCGACCGACCGGCGTGCTCCGACCAAACGGAACGGTTCAGCCGGATTTTGTATCAGTCTATGTCGATACGAATCGATCGACGACGCGCACGACCGCCGCGTGATAGCTGCCGCCGAACAAACGGACATGGACCAGCAATGGGTACAGGTTGTAGAGGTCGCGCCGAACCTCGAAGAACCCGGGCCGGAGCGGCCGCCGCGCCTGATAGTGGTCGAAGAACGCCGGCCCGAAGGTGCCGAACAGTGTGGTGAAGGCGAGCTCGATCTCCGGATCGGCATGGTAGATCGCGGGATCGATCACCCCAGCCAGTCGGCCGCGGTGGGCCAACAGGTTGCCGCCCCACAGGTCGCCGTGGATCAGCGCCGGCGGTGCCGGCGCGCCGATCAACTGGTCGAGCCGCCCGGCCAGCCGTTCGATCCGCGCCATCAGCGCCGGTTCCAGCCGGCCCTCGTCCAGCGCCGCGCGGGCCATCCACAGCAGGCGGTGATCGCGGAAGAACGCGATCCAGTCGTCGGTCTCGGGGTTCGGCTGGGCGAGCGGGCCGATCCGGGTGTCCCAGGCGAAACCGTAACCCGGCATCGTGCGGTCGTGGAGTGCCGCCAGATGGACCGCGGCCTCGCGCTCGACCGCGGCCGAGATCACACCGTCGTCCCGGATTTCGTCAATCAGCAGCAAATCGTCGGCAGCGCTGTGAACCGCAGGCACCGGCAGCGTGCTGTGAGCGGCCAGGTGGGCGAGCATCCCGCCTTCGAGCGCGAGCCCGCTGCCTGCCGGCCCGGCCTTGGCAACCCATCGCCGCCCGTCGGCAAGCGCGACCCGCCACAGGCGTGTGCCATGACCGCCGGCGAACCGGGTGAGCTCGCAGACCTCGGCGCCGGCAACCGCGGCGATCCTGGCCGCCAGCGTCGTCCGTGCCGCCGTCGCCGTCACATCGCGGCGGCGAGCCGGGTCATCTGGCCGTCGCGCAAGGCGACCAGCAGACCGGCCGCCGCGGCCTCGACCATGTCCAGTACGGCGTCGAAATCGGCGTCGTCGCCGTAATACGGGTCCGGCACGTCTTCGCGGTTCAATTCCGGCGCGAATGACAGGAACAGACGGGTCCGGTCGCGCGCGTCCGGCGGGCCGAGACGAATCAGGTCCTGCAGATGACCGCGGTCCATCGCCAGGATCAGATCGAAGCTATGGAAGTCGCGGACCGAAAACCGTCGGGCTCTCAGATCGTCGATCGGATAGCCGCGCCGGCCCGCTGCCGCGCGGGCCCGTGGGTCCGGCGGCTCGCCGACATGGAACCCGGACAACCCGGCCGAATCCATCGCGATCCGGTCCTCGAGACCGGCTCTGCCGACCAGTGTACGCAAGACGCCGAGCGCGGTCGGCGACCGACAGATGTTGCCGGTACAGACGAACAAGACGGAAAAGGGCTTGGCGTGATCGTCCACGGTCCTCACCACGCTGCTCGACGGCGGGTCATCGGGGCCGGGGAATCGGTAGACCGCGTCCGACCGGGCCCCAAAGCCCATGCGGAGCGACGACCGTGCCGCGCACCGGTCGTCAAGCCGCCGATGCAACCCCTCAAGATCTAACTGCCTGGAACGATATCGTCGCGGCTGGGACCGACGCAAGCGCAGCAACCGCCGGGCAGCAGCGGGGCCGATCGACGGGGTGTCGCGGCGACCCCGTAGGCCGCTCCCGCGCTGGCCAGCGCCGGCCTTGCGCACACAGGTGTATGGCGCATGATAGTCCGGCGGCCCGAGCGACGACCTTAAAGGTGATCCCGACGCTGGCGCCGGAGAGGGCATGAGATGCTGCCGTTCCACCGACCCCTGAGCGATGCCGAGCGGATCGCCTGGCTGCGCCTGATCCGGTCCGAGAATGTCGGCCCGGTGACCTTCCTGCGTCTGATCGAGCGGTTCGGCACGGCCGAGGCCGCGCTCGCCGCGTTGCCGGATCTGGCACGGCGCGGCGGCCGCGTCCGGTCGCTGCGGATCACCGGGCGCGCCGAAGCGATGCGCGAGCTCGAGAGCCTGGCGCGGCTCGGCGCCCGCGCGGTCGCGGTGTGCGAACCGGACTATCCCGCCGCGCTTGCCGCGATCGACGACCCACCGCCGGTGCTGGCGGTGCGCGGCCATGGTCACGTGCTGAAGCGACACGCGGTCGCGGTGGTCGGCGCGCGCACCGCATCGGTCAACGGCCGCCGATTCGCAGAGACCCTGGCGCGGGAGCTCGCCGCGGCCGGTTGTCTGGTGGTCTCGGGCTTGGCGCGCGGGATCGACACCGCGGCCCATCGGGGGGCGCTCGCCGCCGGCACCGCAGCGGTGCTGCCCGGCGGCATCGATGTCGTCTATCCGGACGAGAACCGGGCGTTGTTCGACCAGATCGTCGACCAAGGGGTCGTAATCGCCGAGATGCCGCCCGGGACCCAGCCGCAAGCCCGCCATTTCCCGCGCCGCAACCGGCTGATCTCGGGCTTGAGCCTCGGCGTGGTGGTGATCGAAGCGGCGCTGCGCTCGGGGTCCTTGATCACCGCCCGGCTCGCGCTCGAGCAGGGGCGCGAGGTGTTCGCGGTCCCGGGGTTTCCGTCCGACCCGCGCGCCGGCGGCGCCAACCGTCTGATCAAGGACGGGGCGACCTTGATCGAGAACGCGGGCGACGTTCTGGCGGTCCTTTCGTCGCTGGCGCCGCCGACGGCGCGCGAGCCGACCACGCCGACCACGCCGACCCCGGTGCCGCGCCCGCTGGCGGCGGCGGCGCCCGACGAGTCGGTGCTCGCCGAGGTCCGCCGAACGGTGCACGCCGGCCTCGGCTCCGGCCCGGTCGCGGTCGATCAGCTGATCCGACACGCCGCGGTCGCGCCGGCCTTGGTCTGGCAGGTCCTGCTCGAACTCGACCTTGCCGGCCGGCTCGACCGGCTGCCCGGAAACCGGGTCGAGTTGGTGGCCGAGCTCGGCGACGCCGCCGGCTAGAGGGAACCGGGGATCGCATTTGCGTCCCGAAAGGGGCCGTCGGCACCGGGTTTTGGGGGCTTCGCCCCCAAGAAGTCAGGGGGCGTTGCCCCCCGCACGGGCCGCACGGCCGACCCTGGCGCCAAGAGGCGCCGGGTAGCCGGCTCGGGGAATGATTGACGAACCGCGCCGCCCTTGCCAACTGTCTCAGCCGACCGATAAAGACCCGCACACCCGTTGCCGGCGATGATCCGACCTGCCGGCGCGGACCAGGGAGGTTTGGTACCCGTGGCTGGGCAGACTGTTGTCATCGTCGAATCGCCGGCCAAGGCGAAGACCATCAACAAGTATCTGGGGCCCGATTTCACCGTGGTCGCCAGCTTCGGCCACGTCCGCGATCTGCCGCGTCGCGACGGCTCGGTCCGCCCCGACGACGATTTCGAGATGGACTGGGAACTCGGCGAGCGCGCGAAAAAGCACGTCGACGACATCGCCCGTGCGGTCCGCCAGGCCGAACGCGTGGTGCTCGCGACCGACCCGGACCGCGAGGGTGAGGCGATCGCCTGGCACGTCACCGAAATCCTGCGCGAACGCCGGCTGCTCGGCCGGGTCGATGTCCGCCGGGTCACCTTCAACGAGATCACCAAGTCGGCGGTGCAAAGCTCGATGGCCAACCCGCGGGACGTCAACCGCGAGCTGGTCGAGGCCTATCTGGCGCGCCGGGCGCTCGACTATCTGGTCGGGTTCACCTTGTCACCGGTGTTGTGGCGCAAGCTCCCGGGGTCGAAATCGGCCGGGCGCGTGCAGTCTGTGGCGCTGCGCCTGATCTGCGAGCGCGAGTCCGAGATCGAGACCTTCCAGCCGCAGGAATACTGGACGATCGAGGCCGACTTCCTGACCAAGGCCGGCGAGCCGTTCACCGCGCGCTTGAGCGAGCTGGACGGACAGAAGCTCGACAAGTTCGCGCTCGGCAACCAGGGCGCCGCCGAGGCGGCATTGGCACGGATATTGCCGCTGGACTTCCAGGTCGCGTCGGTCGAGCGCAAACAGATCCGGCGCAACCCGGCCCCGCCGTTCACCACCTCGACCCTGCAACAGGAAGCGTCGCGCAAGCTCGGGCTCGGCGCCTCGCGGACCATGCGGATCGCGCAGAAGCTCTATGAAGGGGTCGATATCGGCGGTGAGACCGTCGGCCTGATCACCTATATGCGGACCGACGGGGTCCAACTCGCGCAAGAGGCAATCGGCGCGACACGGTCGCTGATCGACCATGCGTATGGCGCGCCCTATCTGCCGGCGAGCCCCCGGGTCTACAAGTCCCAGGCGAAGAATGCCCAAGAGGCGCACGAGGCGGTCCGGCCGACCGACATCGGGCGCCGCCCGGACGCGGTCGCGGGTTTCCTCGAACGCGACGAGCGACGGCTCTACGAGCTGATCTGGAAGCGCACGGTGGCATGCCAGATGGCGAGCGCCGTGTTCGATCAGGTCACGGTCGATCTGGCGTCGCCGGCCGGCGACGTCGTGTTCCGGGCGACCGGGTCGACCCTGGTGTTCGACGGCTTCCTGCGCGTCTACCAGGAAGATCGCGACGACGCCGGCGACGACGACGACAAATCGACCCGCCTGCCGCCGTTTGCCGAACGCGACCCGGTGACCAAGGGCGAGGTCCGGCCCGAGCAGCATTTCACCCAACCGCCGCCGCGCTACACCGAGGCGAGCCTGGTCAAGCGGCTGGAAGAGCTCGGGATCGGCCGCCCGTCGACCTACGCCTCGATCCTCCAGGTGCTGCAGGACCGGGAGTATGTCCGGCTCGACAAGAAACGGTTTCTTCCCGAGGACCGCGGCCGTCTGGTCACCGTGTTCCTGCAGAGCTTTTTTACCCGCTACGTCGAATACGGATTTACCGCCGACCTCGAGAACCAGCTTGATGACATCTCCGGTGGTCGGATCGATTGGAAGACGGTCTTGCGTAATTTCTGGACCGCGTTCCATACCGCGGTCGAGAGCACCCGGGACTTGACGGTCTCACAGGTGATCGATGCGCTCGACGCCGAGCTCGGGCCCCATTTCTTCCGCGGCGACCCGACCGGCGACGGCGACGGCAGCGAGGCGGCGCGGCAATGCCCGGCCTGCGGCAGCGGGCGGCTCGGCCTGAAGCTGTCGCGCACCGGCGCGTTCATCGGCTGCTCGCGCTACCCAGAGTGCCGCCATACCCGACCGCTCGCGGTCATCGGCCCCGGGACCGAGGCCGACGACCCGCTGGCCGACGGGCCGCGCCGGCTCGGGCTCGATCCGGCGACCGGGTTACCGGTGAGCGTGCGGCGCGGTCCGTACGGCGCCTATGTCCAGCTCGGCCCGCCGGACGACGCCCCCGACCCTGCCGCAGCCGAAGAGCCAGCGGCGGACGAGCCGGCGCCCGCCAAGGCCGGCAAGACCGCCCGCGGCCGCAAAGCCGCGGGCAAGTCGGCAACCAAACCGGCCGGCACCGAGGCCGCCAAACCAAAGCGGGTGTCGTTGCCGCCCGGGCTGTCGCCGACCGAGATCGACCTCGACACCGCGCTGGCGCTGCTTGCCCTGCCTCGCCAGGTCGGCCGGCACCCGGAAAGCGGCGAACCGATCGTCGCCGGGATCGGCCGCTATGGTCCCTATCTGAAACACGGCACCGCCTACACCTCTTTGCCGGCCGACGACGACGTGCTGGCGATCGGGCTCAACCGGGCGGTGGTGCTGCTCGTCGAGGGCGGGGGCAAACGCCGGGCCGCCAGCGGTTCGGCGCGCGCGCTCGGCGACCATCCCGACGACGGCAAGCCGGTCACCGTCGGGTCGGGCCGGT
>JANQHG010000263.1 GCA_028277115.1 Azospirillaceae bacterium | reverse complement strand
CCCGCGCGACGGCCGGCGGCGGCGCGGCGCCGGTGATCCGGGTGCGACCGGGGCCGAGCGCGGGACCGGCCGTGCGGCCGGCCGCGACCGGGGCGCCGGGCACCGTGCCCACACCACCGGCACCCGGACTGGGCGCCGCCGGCTGGCTCGGCCCCGCGAGCGTCGAGCCGGCGGCGGGCGACCCCGGTCTCGGCGAGGCGGGTTGGGACGCCTTGGTCGATCCGGCGGATCGGGTGGGTGCGGCCGAGACCGCGACCGGGCGCTCCGCGGCCGGCCCGGTGGCGCGGATGACCGCGGCCGCGGCGGCGTTCCGCGGCTCCGGCGCCAACCAGGGCGGCGTCCCCCAACAGGTCGCGGTGCAGATCCGGCGCGCCGCGGGCGACGGCCAGCAACGGCTGAGCTTCCGGCTCCAGCCGGCCGAGCTCGGGCGAATCGAGGTCCGGCTCGAGTTCGGGCGCGACGGCGCGCTCAAGGCCGCGATCGCGGTCGACAAGCCGCAAACCCTCGAGTTGTTGCAGCGCGACGCGCGCGCGCTCGAACAAGCGTTGCAAGACGCCGGGCTGAAGGCCGACAGCGGCAGCCTCAACTTCAGTTTGCGCGGCGACGGCGGCCGCGACGCTTGGGCCGGGGCGGAGGACACGCCGTCCCGTCGCGGCGGCCGGGCGGCCGAACCGGATGACCAACTCCCCGATCCTGCGGCGGCCGAAGCGGTGATCGTCAGCGCCGGGCGGCTCGATCTGCGCATCTGACCCCCGGACCCCAGGACCAGGTTGACGCCGGCGCGACCAACCTCGGCCGGCAGCCCGAAAAAGGAGAACCGCGATGGCCGACGATGCTCTGCAAGGTGTCAATGCCGTGACCGCGGCCCAGCAGAGCCGCGCGAACGCAGCCGCGAACACGCCGTTGCTCGAAGAGCCGGGCGACGCCGATAGCCGGCTTGGCGAGACCTTCGATCAGTTCCTGCGCCTGTTGACCACCCAGATGCAGAACCAGGACCCGCTCGACCCGCTCGACAACAGCCAGATGATCGACCAATTGGTCAATTTCGCCTCGGTCGAACAGGCGATCGCGAGCAACCGCAAGCTCGACACCCTGATCGAGCTCCAGGGGTCGACGGTCGGGGCGACCGCCCTGTCCTATCTCGGCCGCACGGTCGAGGCCCCGGGCGACCTGGTGCCGCTCCAGGGGGGCGAAGCGACCATCTTGTTCGAACTGCCGCGGACCGCCGAGAAGGTCGAGCTGAAGCTGATCAACGAGGCCGACCGGACCGTCAGGACCTCGACCGGGCCGGCCGATGCCGGTGAGCATCGGGTCGCCTGGGACGGTCGCGACGACTATGGCAACCTGCTGCCCGACGGCGAATACCGGGTCTTGATCACGGCGCTCGACGGCGACGGCGAGCCGGTCGAGGTCGAGACCCGCACCATCGGTCGGGTCACCGGGGTCGAAGGCGGTCAGGGCGGGGACGGCTGGCTCGAGCTCGGGTCGGTGCGCATCCCGATGACGGCGGTCAGCGGCGTGCGCGACGACCAGCCGTGAGACTTGGCCGCACGCGGCGCCGGGGGCGCGTTTATCGGTTGCATTATCTGTCGCGGCCGGGGAAATCTCGGGCCCATGACCGACGCCGCGACCGGAGCCGAACGGGCGCGGTCGGGACGGGTGATCGCCGTTCTCGGCCCGACCAACACCGGCAAGACCCATCTCGCGATCGAGCGGATGCTCGGCCACCGGTCGGGCATGATCGGCTTCCCGTTGCGTCTCTTGGCGCGCGAGAACTATGACCGGATCGTCGCCGCGCGCGGCCCCGGCGCGGTCGCCCTGATCACCGGCGAGGAGATCATCGTCCCGCCGCGCCCGCTTTACTTCGTCTGCACGGTCGAGGCGATGCCGGTCGACCGCGAGGTCGCGTTCCTCGCGGTCGATGAGATTCAGCTGTGCGCCGATCCGGACCGCGGCCACGTCTTTACCGACCGTCTGCTTCATGCCCGCGGCGTCGACGAGACCATGTTTATCGGCGCCGAGACCATCCGGCCCCTGGTCCAGCGCCTGGTGCCACGCGCCGAGGTGGTGTCGCGGCCGCGGCTGTCGACCCTCAGCTACGCCGGCCACAAGAAGCTGACCCGCCTGCCGCCGCGCTCGGCGGTGGTCGCGTTCTCGGCGCCCGACGTCTATGCGCTGGCCGAGCTGATTCGCCGCCAACGCGGCGGCACCGCGGTGGTGCTGGGCGCGCTGTCGCCGCGCACCCGCAACGCCCAGGTCGCGATGTACCAGGCCGGCGAGGTCGATTACCTGGTCGCGACCGACGCGATCGGCATGGGGCTGAACCTGGCGCTCGACCATGTCGCGTTCGCGCGGCTGACCAAGTTTGACGGCGAGGTGATGCGCCGGTTGACCGCGCCAGAGGTCGCCCAGATCGCCGGGCGGGCCGGGCGCCACCGCGCCGACGGCAGCTTCGGCACCACCGGTGCGCTCGACGGCATGGACGACACCTTGGTCGAGGCGGTCGAGGGCCACGCCTTCGACACTTTGCGGCTGCTGCGCTGGCGCAATGCCGAGCTCAAGATGGGAAGCGTGCGCGAGCTTCTGCGCAGCCTGGAGCGGCGGCCGACCCGGCCAGAGCTGGCGCGCGGCCGCGACGCCGACGACCACCTGGCGCTGGCGCAGCTCGCGCGCGATCCCGAGGTCGCGGCCTCAGCTCAAGGGCCCGACCGGGTGCGCCTGTTATGGGACGTCTGCTGCATCCCCGACTTCCGCAAGGTGCTGTCGGACGCCCACACCCGGCTGCTCGCCCAGATTTTCCATCATTTGAACCGGCCGCGGCCGGCCGGCGGCGCCGGGCGGCTGCCGACCGACTGGGTGGCGGCCCAGGTCACCCGGCTCGACCGCACCGAGGGCGACATCGACGCCCTGGTCACCCGGATCGCCCATATCCGGACCTGGACTTACATCGCGCACCGTCCCGGCTGGCTCGACGACGGCGCGGCGTGGCGCGAGCGCACCCGGGCGATCGAGGACAAGCTGTCCGACGCCCTGCACGACCGCTTGACCCAACGCTTCGTCGATCGGCGCTCGGCGGTGCTGGTGCGCAGCCTGCGTCGCAGCGGCGAGCTGGTCGCCGCGGTCAGCCGCGGCGGCGAGGTGCTGGTCGAAGGCCAGGCGATCGGTCAGCTCGACGGCTTCACCTTCCGCCCCGACCAGGTCAGCCACTCCGACGACGGCCGCGCGTTGATGAGCGCGGCACGCCGCGCGCTGACCCGCGAGATCGCAAGCCGGGTCGCCCGGCTCGAGCGCGCCGAGGCGGCCGCGTTCCATCTCGAGGACGACGGCCGACTGTATTGGGAGTCTGCGCCATTGGCGCAGCTCGCGCCCGGCGCAACCGTGTTGCGTCCCGAACTGGCGCCGCTGACCGGCCAGCTGCTCGAGCCGGCGCAGTGGGAGCGTCTGCGCCCGCGGCTAGTCCATTGGCTTACGGACTGCTTGGCTGACGGCTTGGCGCCGCTCGAACGCCTGCGCGCAGCGCCGCTGACCGGGGCGGCACGCGGGCTCGCGTATCAGCTGGTCGAACAGCTGGGGGCCTGCCCGCGCACCACGGTGGCGCCGCTGCTCGCGACCCTGGGGCCGGCCGAGCGCGCAGCGCTGCGCCGCGCCGGGGTCCGGATCGGCACCACCTATCTGTTCCTGCCCGCTTTGTGCAAGCCGGCGGCGGTCGCGTTGCGCGCGCTGTTGTGGGCGGTCCACCACCGCCGGCCGTTGCCGGTCGCGCTGCCGCCGCCGGGATGGGTCTCGGTGATGCCTGACCCGGTGCTGTCGACCGACGACTATGCCGCGATCGGCTACCCGGTGGTCGGCCCGCGGGCGATCCGGGTCGACATCCTCGACCGCCTGGTCGGCGCGATCGGCAAAGCGCCGCCGGCGTCGGCCGACCCCGCGTGGACCAGGCTCGCCCAGTCGATCGGCGTCGGCCCGGCCGAGCTCGCCGAGGTGGTCGAGGCGCTCGGCTGGCGCCGTCGCCAGGGTGCCGACGGCGGTGAGCTGTGGACCAAGCGGCCGGTCGGCCGCCGCCCCGCCCGCCCCGACCGCGGCCGTCCGGCCGCGGACGGCCCGTTTGCCCGTCTGAAGGAGATCGCGTTCGCCCGATGACCCCCGACCTCGTCCCGGTTCCCGAGCCGACGGCGTCGGCGGCGACGCCGCGGCCGCGGCTGCGCCTCGACAAATGGCTGTGGCACGCGCGCTTTTTCAAAACCCGTAACTTGGCGGCACAGTTCTGCTCCAGTGGCGCGGTCCGGACCCGCGGCCAGCCGGTCACCAAGGCGCATCATGCGGTCTCGCCGGGCGATGTCTTGACCTTCCCGCTCGGCCGCCATGTCCGGGTGATCCGGGTGGTCGGGCTCGGCGAGCGCCGCGGGCCGGCGGCGGAAGCGCAGCAACTCTACGAGGATCTGGCGCCGCCCGACCCGGCAACCGCGCTGCCCGCGCCGCCGCGGTGCCCGCCGCGCCGGGCCAAAGGCTGACGCCCGGGCGATGGAAGTCTATCTGCCGATCGCGGAAATGTCGGTCAACGGCCTCTTGATCGTCGGCATGGGGGCGACGGTCGGGTTCCTGTCGGGCCTGTTCGGGGTCGGCGGCGGCTTTATGATGACGCCGATGTTGATCTTCCTCGGCATCCCGCCCGCGGTCGCGGTCGCGACCCAGGCCAACCAGCTGGTCGCCGCCAGCCTGTCCGGTGCTCTCGCCCATTGGCGCAGGCGGAATGTCGATGTCAAGATGGGCTTGGTCATGCTGGCCGGCGGCGCGGTCGGCAGTGCGATCGGGGTCTGGCTGTTCCGCCAACTCCAGGAGATCGGGCAGATCGATCTCGTGATCTCGCTGTTGTACGTCGGGCTGCTCGGCTTCATCGGCACCAGCATGTTCATCGAAAGCCTGTTCGCGCTGGTGCGCCGGCGCCGCAAGGCGCGGGGGCGGCGCAAGCTGCACCGTCACGCATGGTTCCACGGCCTGCCGCTCCGCACCCGGTTTCCGCAATCGCGGCTGTACATCAGCGCGCTGGTGCCGGCGACAATCGGGCTGATCGGCGGCATGCTGGTCGCGGTGATGGGGATCGGCGGCGGCTTTTTGCTGGTGCCGGCGATGATCTATCTGTTGGACATGCCGATCGGTTTGGTCGCCGGGACGTCGTTGTTCCAGATCATCTTCACGACCGCGGCGACCACGGTGATGCAGGCGGCGGTCAACCATACGGTCGATGTCATGCTGGCGCTTTTGCTGTTGGCCGGCGGCGCGGTCGGGGTCCAGTTCGGGACCCGGGTCGGCAGCCGAATGCGCGGCGACGTCGCGCGCATCCTGTTGTCGGTGATCGTGGTCGCGGTGTCGGCGCGGCTCGCGATCGATCTGGTCGGCGCGCCGGTCGATCGCTACGCGATCGATCTGACCGGGTTGCGCTGATGGGCCGGCGCACCGTCCAGGCAATGTGTGCCGCGACGTTCGCGCTCGGCATCGGCGCGGCGGTGTTGGTCGCGAGCGCGCCGGACGGGCGGGGCCAAGCCCTGGTCGCCGATCTCGCCAGCCATTCGATCGGGATCACCACCGGGTTCACCGGGGCCGAGGTGGTGCTGTTCGGTGCGATCGACGGCCCGGGCGACGTCATCGTGGTGGTGACCGGCCCGCGCGGCTCGGTCACGGTCCGGCGCAAGGATCGGATCGCTGGGGTTTGGGCCAACGCCGACAGCGTGCGCTTCGAAGAGGTGCCGGGGTTCTACGCTGTCGCGACCACCCGGCCGCTCGCCGACCGGGTCGGGCGCGCGGTGCTGGCGCGCCACGAGATCGGGCTCGAGCATCTGACCCTGCGCGCCGCCACCGACCGTCCCGACGACCTGGTCGAGCCGTTCCGACAGTCCTTGATCCGCAATATGGTCGACCGGCGGCTGTTCCGGGTCGGCGATGCCCGGGTGGTGTTCCTCGGCGAACGGCTGTTCCGCACCACGGTGCGGTTTCCGGCTCATGTGCCGACGGGGGTCTACACGGCCGGCGTGTTCCTGGCGCGCGACGGCGAGATCGTCAGCGCCCAGACGACCCCGCTCCTGATCAACAAGGTCGGGATCAGCGCGGAGGTTTTTTCTTTTTCCAGAAATTTTCCGGCTCTTTACGGCATATTCGCCGTTCTCGGCGCGGTCGCGATCGGATGGCTGACCGGCGCCGTGTTCCGGGAGTAACGTCCCATGAACGCTCGCCCAGACGACCCGTTGTCCAGCCCGGTGCGCATCTTTTTGGTGGTGGTCGATGACAGCCCGGAGCTATCGGTCGCGCTCGCCTACGCCTGTCGGCGGGCGCGCCATTCCGGGGGTCGGATCGCGATGCTCCAGGTGATCGAACCGAGCGAGTTTCGCCATTGGACCGCGGTCGAGGAGCTGATTCGCGAAGAGCGGCGCACCGAGGCGGAGCAGCATCTCCTGAAGCTGGCGCGCCGGGTGATCGAGCTGACCGGGACCCTGCCGGTTCTCTACATCAAGGAAGGGGATCGGCGCGACCAGTTGGTCCGGCTGATGGCGGAAGACCCGTCGATCTCGATCCTGATCCTGGCCGCGAGCACGGCACCCGAAGGGCCGGGGCCGCTGATTTCCTATTTGACCGGGCCGGGGCTGGCCAAACTGCGTATCCCGTTGACCGTGGTCCCGGGCAATCTCACGGCCGAGCAGATCGACGCAATCACCTAGACAGAAACCAACGGGTGGCGCGGCGAAACTTCCTTCCCCCGCCCAAGCGGGGGAAGGTGGCCACCTGCGCCGCCGGATGCCCCCCTCTTACTCCC
>JANQHG010000165.1 GCA_028277115.1 Azospirillaceae bacterium | reverse complement strand
CACCCCGTTGGTGTTGACTCTGTTCTGATAAACACAGTCTAACTCCCTGATTCTTCAGGGCCAACGGGGAACCTCAAAAATCTGATCCCGGATCACGGGCCGGATTTGGGGGCTTCGCCCCCAAGGTCAGGGGGTTTCACCCCCCGACACCCCCCGACCAGGGGGTGCCTCCTGGACCCCGCTTATTGATGGGGATCAAAGGGGGGAGGCTACGGGGTGTCGTTGGGGGCAGCGCCCCTGACAAGGCCGGTCTGTTTGGTCGATGCCCCCTGCTCAAGCCGGGTCGGCAGACGGCAGAATGCAGCGCACCAGGGTGCGCGCGCCGTCGGGCTGGACGTCGATCCGGCCGTTGTGGCGCTCAACCAGGCTGCGCACCAGGGCCAGCCCGATCGCCGCCTGCGGGGTCACCAGGCCGGTGCCGTCCTCGGCACCGCTGGCCAGGCTCTGCCACGCCGCCTCCTGGTCCGGGCTGCGGCCGATCGTTGCGGTGATCACCACGTCGCCGCCGCGCCGCCGCGCCGCCAACATGATCCGCTGGTCGGGCGGCGGGAACCGGATCGCCATGCCGACCAGGTTGAACAAGGCTTGGCGCAGCCGCTTCTCGTCGCCGATGATCGCACCGGTCCCGGCCGGGCATTCGATCGCGATCGCAAGGTCGCTCTGCGCCGCCCACTCCCGGGTCAGGCCGAGAACCCCCTGGAGCAGCGACCCGACATCGACCGGCACCCGCTCGATCGCGAGATAGCCGGCCTCCATGATCGCCAGATCGATGATGTCGCGGATCAACGCCTCGAGCTCGCGCCCCGACTCAAGGATATAGCCGACCACCTCGAGCTGACGCGGCTCCAGCGCACCGAAATACTCCTGAAACATCAAATCCGCATAGCCGATGACCGTGGTCAGCGGCGTGCGCAAATGGTACGAAACATTGGTCAACAACCCGACCTTGAGCGCGTCGGCCGCCTCGAGCGCGGCGTTGGCCGCGGTCAGCGCGCGCTCGATCCGCACGCTGTCGGTGACGTCGAGGAAGGTGACCAAGACCGCGCCGTCGGGCAACGGCACATTGGTGAACGCGATCACCGAGCCGTCGATCCGCGCGATCCGGCCGGTCCGGCTCGCCCGCTCCAAGGTCGCCTCGACGATCTGGCCGCGAAAACCGCTCCAGTCGTTGCCGTAGTCGAAAAACCCCTTCATCTGGTCGACGATCGCGGTGACGTGCGGCTCCGCCTCGAGCGCGGCGGGCGCCAAGTCCCAGATCGCCGCGAACGCCGGGTTCGACAGCTTGAGCCGGCCGTCGCCGCCGAACACCGCGATCCCCTCGGCCAGGTTGTCGAGCGTCTCGCGCTGGACCGCCAGCAGGGTGTTGTACGAAGACTCAAGCGCAAGCGTGCTCGTCACATCCTCTTGGACGAACATCAAGCCGCCGAGCGCATACGGCACCACCAACTCGCGCAAGGTCGTACCGTCGGGCAGGTGAAGCAGACCCTCTTCGGTCTCGGTCAAGGTCTGAAACCGGTCAAGCTGCTCCCGTTTGTGGCGCGGGTAATCGGCGTATTCCGGCAGACGGCGGCGGCTGCGCAACTCCTCCAAGACCTCGCCGAAGCTCGGCTTTCCGGCAAGCCACGCCTCGTCGAACCCCCACAGCCGCACATAAGCCTGGTTGAAGAAGAGCAGCCGCCGGTCGGCGTCGTAGAGCGCGATCGCCGAGCCGAGCTGTTCCAACACCCCGGCATGGGCCTGGATGTGGCGCGCCAAGGAGGCGCGATGGCTCTCTTCGATGGTCCGGTCGATCGCAAGGCCGACCAACCGGCCGCCCGGCGCCGCACCGGGTCCCGCCGGTGCGGGATCGGCGAGCGGGCACTCGGTGAACGCGAACAGGCGGCGCTCGTTCGACACCACCAGATGGCGGGCGTCGGTGGCCAGCTCGCCGGTCGCCCGCGCCCTTGCCGCCGCGGCGGTGCGGGCGATGTCGTAGCCCTCGTCCGCCGCGGCCGCCGGCGTCTGCTCGGCGGTCGCGCCGTAGGCGCGGTTGCACCAGATCAGCCGCTGGTCGTCCTCGCGCAGCCACACCGGGATCGGCAGCGCATCGAGCGCGCCCCGGAACAGCCGGGTCGCCGCCGCCGCCTCGTCGCGCGCCGCGGCGAGCGCGGTGATATCGGCAAACCACAACACGGTCGCCGGCGCCGGGTCGCCCGGCCACACCAACCGGCGGCCGGTGACCTGGAACACCCGGGGTGCGGCGTCATCGGTCGCGACCTCGACGGCGAAGCCGGTCCCGTCGATGCCGAGCCGGTCGACCGCCGCGGCGAGCCGATCGCGATCGACCGGCCCGAACCGCGCCGCCATCGCCGCGAGCCCGCCGGTCGCGACCACCCCCGGTGCCGCACCGGTGTCGGCGGCGGCAGGCCGCCGCTCCAGGCCGAGCGCCGCGGCAAGACCCACGCTCAGAAGATCGGGCGGCTGGTCCAACGGCCGGCCAGACCGCCATCCGCACACCAGGAGCGGCACCTGTTCGATGACCAGGGCGCGCCAAGCCGCGAGGCGGCGAACCTCTCGCCGCCTCGCCCCCTCGAGCCGGAGCGGCCACCACACCGCCGCCGCGGCCCCGAACCCGACCGCCAGCCAGAGCGCGACCGCCGCGCCGCCCGTGGCCGACGGCAGCATCGCGAGCGCACCCCCGGCGAGCAGGCCGCCCGCGACCGCCGCGCCGGCGGTCGCCGGTCCCGGTCCGCCGGCATCGTCGCCCGGCACCGCCCCGTGACCGTCAGCAATCACCATCGCCCTTAACCCCGCCAGACCGCCGAGGCCGTCGCCTCGACCGCCCCCCGAAAACCCGACCGCGCCGCCGGCGGTCAACCGCCCCCGTCGCGGACGCCCGCGCATCTTTCCGGGCGCAGACGGGCGAGCGCAAGGCGACGATCGCCGGCGTTGGTGACGGCCCCAGCCGCCGCGGCCGTGGGTCGCACCCGACCATACGGCCAGCCGGTGCGGCGATCGGCGGCGGCCCGGCACCCCCGAACCAGCCGGAAAGACGTTCCCCGCAAGGGGGTGCTTCCTGTAGGATCGCGACGGTTTGGCGGACCCCGGTCCCGACCATGGTTCCGAGTCCGGTCCCGACCAAGCCGCACGCCCGATCACCCGCGGACGCAACGATGAACTTCCTTTCCTTTTTCGATACGCTGACACCGGCCCGGACCCGTCAGCTGATCTTCATTTGCCTCGGGATCGCGCTGGTCTTGAGCGGCATCATTATCATGGCGACGCCGTTGGTCACCGGGATGGTGTTGTGCCTCGTCGGCGTCTACATCCTGCTGCGCAACTCGCTGATCGCGCGGCGCTTGTTCGTCCGGCTCAAGCGGCGCTACCCCGGCCCGTTCAAGCCGTTCGACAACTGGCGGCGCCGTCGGCGGCGGTAACCGGGTCTCGCCGGTGAAACCGGCCAACAGTGTCCTTGACGCGTTTGGCACGACGGTTTTCGAGCTGTTCTCACAGCTCGCGCGCGACCACGACACGATCAACCTCGGCCAGGGCTTCCCGGATGCACCCGGGCCGGCGGCGGTGGTCGAGGAGGCAGCCCGCGCGCTCCTCGAAGAGGACAATCAATACCCGCCGATGCCCGGCCTGCCGGCGCTCCGTCGCGCCGTGGCCGAGCATGACCGGCGGTTCTACGACCTTGAGGTCGATTGGCGGACCGAGGTTCTGGTCACGGTCGGTGCGACCGGGGCATTGGCCGCCTGCCTGTTCGGCCTGATCGAGCCGGGCGACGAGGTCGTCCTGTTCGAACCACTCTACGACAGTTACCTGCCGGTCGTTCAACGCGCCGGGGCGGTGGCGCGGCTGGTGCCGTTACCGCCGCCCGACTGGCGCCTCGAACGCGCGGCACTTGAGGCCGCGGTGTCGCCGCGCACCAAGCTGATCGTGGTCAACACCCCGCTCAACCCGGCCGGCAAGCTGTTCGACGACGCCGAGATCGCGATGATCGCCGAGGTCGCCTCGGCGGTCGATGCGATGATCGTCTCCGACGAGGTCTATGAGCACCTGGTGTTCGACGGCCGGCGTCACCGCCCATTGATTACCTGGCCGGGCCTGCGCGACCGGACGCTCAAGATCGGTTCGGCCGGCAAGACCTTTTCGATGACCGGCTGGAAGGTCGGCACCGTCACCGGCGACCCCGCCCTGATCCGTCCGGTCGCACGGGCCCACCAGGTCCTGACCTTTACGGTCGCGCCCAATCTGCAGCACGCGGTGGCGCGCGGGCTCGCGCTCGACGACGGGTACTTCACCGGGTTGGCCGCGACCCACCAGGCCAAGCGCGATCGCCTTGCCGCCGGCCTCGCCGCGGCCGGGTTCGGCGTGTTGCCGTGCGCCGGCACCTATTTCCTGGTCGCCGATCTCCGCCCGACCGGGTTCGACGGCGACGATGTCGCGTTCTGCCACGCGCTGACCCGCGAGGCCGGGGTGACCGCGATCCCGATCAGCGCGTTCTACGCCGGCCCGGACCCGACCCGGCACTTGGTGCGCTTTTGTTTTTGCAAGGCCGACGCAGTGCTCGACGCGGCGGTCGTTCGACTCGCAGACTGGGTCCGCGACCGGCGCTGAAACACGGCGCGGGAAGACGTCCGTCCCCCGCCGTCGGGATGGGGACGGTGGCCGCGAGCTCGGCCGGGTTTGTGGGCTGGCGCCCCCAAGGTCGGGGGGGCACCCCCCGACATCCCCCGACCAGGGGTTGCCCCCTGGACCCCGCTTATGAGTGGGGTCAAAGGGGGCCTGGCAGGGGTCGAGGGGGCGGCGTCCCCCCCCCCGTGCGGCCGACGGGTGTCGGGAACGAGCCAACAGGAAGCGGTCCAACGATGCGCGTCATGGTCGGGCTCTTGATCGCGGTCGGTCTGGTGGTCGGACCGGACCGCCCGCCCCCCGGCGCCGCGGTCGCGCCGGCGCCGCTCGCCGGCCGCTTGTTGGTCGCCGAGCCCAAGCTCGCCGACCCGCGGTTCGTCCACACGGTGATCTTAATGATCGACCACGGGCCCGCGGGTGCGCTCGGCGTCGTGGTCAACCGCCCGGTGCATCAGATCAGCATCGATCGGCTGGCGCGACTGCTCGGCCAACCCGCCGACGACCGGCCACCGGCCGACGGCGCCGACGCGGTCCAGCTGTCCTATGGTGGCCCGGTCGAACCCAACCGCCTGACGATCGTCCACAGCGCCGACTATCGGGGCCCGGCGACCCGGGCGATCACCGATCGGATTGCGGTGACCGCCGACCCCGCTTTGGTCGCCGACCTCGCGCACGGCCGCGGCCCGGCCCACCTGTTGGTCACCCTCGGCTATGCCGGCTGGGCGCCCGGTCAGCTCGAGGGCGAGCTTGCGCGCGGCGACTGGTTCGTGTTGCCGGGCTATCCGGACCTGGTGTTCGCCGACGATGCCGGCCGGGTGTGGCGCGACGCGCTTGCCCGCCGCCCGATCGATCTGTGACGGCGCCCGTCGACCTGCTCGGCGCCGTGCGCGATGCCGCGCGGGCGGTCACCGCGCGGGCCCGGTTTGTTGGGATCGACGACGCCCGGCTCGAACAGCTGGCCGAGTCGTTGGCCGCCGCCGCGGCCCAACCGGGCATCCACGACCCGACGATCCATCATCTCGGCGCCGGCGCCGACACGGTCGCGTTCTTCGTGACCTTGGGCGCGGTCAATTTCGGCTCAGGCTGGTTCCCGGCCTTGGCCAAACGCCCTGGACGGTCGGGCTACGGCACGATCGCGGGCCGTCTCGCCGACCGGTTCCGCGCCGACGGCCCGCTCTCGGCCGCGGCGCTGACCCGCCTCTCCGCCGCCGACTGCGCCGCGCTGTTCGGCCAGGACCTGACCAACCGGCCGATCGCCGAGCTGATGGGCCTGTTCGCGGCGTCGCTCGCCATGCTCGGCCACCATCTGATCGGGTGCCACGGTGGCCGGTTCACCGAACTGGTCGAGGCCGCCGAGGGCCGCGCCGCCACGCTGGTCGCGCGGCTCTCGGTGATGCCGTTGTTCAACGACATCCAAAGCCACGACGGCCGATTGGTGCCTTTCTTCAAACGAGCCCAGCTGACCGCGGCCGACCTTGCACTCGCGTTCGACGGCCAAGGCTGGGGCCGGTTCGACGACCTCGACCGCCTGACCCTGTTCGCCGACAACTTGGTGCCGCACGTCCTGCGCTGCGCCGGCGTGCTCCGCACCGACCCGGCGCTCGCGGCCCGGATCGATGCCGGCAGCTTGATCGCCGCCGGGTCGCCCGAGGAGGTCGAGTTGAGGGCGGTCGCGCTCGAGGCGGTCGAGCGCATGACCGCCCGGTTGCCCGGCGTGACCGCGATGCGGCTCGACCAGCTGTTGTGGACGCAAGGCCAAGCGCCGGAGATCAAAGCGCGCCCGCGCCACCGCTGCCGCACCGTGTTCTATTGACCGGGGGCCGCAAGACCCACCCCGTCCGACCCCAGTGACCATCGCGCAACGATCGGTCGGTCAGCCGACCGCAGCCGCCCGCATCGCTTGACGATCGACCGGGGGTGGCGAAGCTGTTGGTCACGTCACTCCCGACCCGT
This sequence comes from Azospirillaceae bacterium, assembly GCA_028277115.1. Lineage (GTDB taxonomy): Bacteria > Pseudomonadota > Alphaproteobacteria > Azospirillales > Azospirillaceae > JANQHG01. Next base: position 11,619 of record JANQHG010000165.1, on the reverse strand, counting down.
GTACCGCAAGGACAATCATGCCCCTGTCACGACGACCCGGTTTCCCCCGGCGTGCGCTGGCGGCGGCCGGGGCCCCGCTCGACATCGGGATCGCGGCGCTGATGGACCTCGATCTCGCGGTGACCTCGCCGACATGCCGGGCCCGGCCGCTCGGCGCGGTGCCGGGTGACACGTTGATCGTCGGCGCGCACCGGCGCCCGCCTCGGCGACCGTGGCCATACCCGGATCAGCGAATCGGACGGTACGACTCACGGTCGAGTTGCCGTCGCGGTCGGTTCCAGGCAATATCATGTTGGACGCGTGGCTGGCGTGATCGCGCGCGACGCGCGGCCGGCGTGGTGACCGATGTTGGGGGTCGAAGCCGCGCTGATCGGACACAACCTCGCCGACCATTTCCGGGCCGAGTTCACCGACAGCTTCGACGGCGGGCTCTCGATCCGACCCGAGCGTGTCATGTAGGCAGCGGTCCCCTTGTGTTTTTCCCCCCGGTGCCTGTATCCGAAACACTTTCACCATAAGTTAACGGGAAATGGTTTCTGGACACCGGAGTTCGCGAGATGGTCATCGGCTCCGCCGGACGGGCACACGCGCGATGCATCGGCGGCTGACCGCGGCGCTCGTGTGGGCGGCGGCGACGGTGGCCGGCGGCGGGCCGGACGCGGTGGCGCAGACGATCGAGTATCGGGTGAAGGCAGGGTTTCTCCACCATCTGATCCGGTTTACCCGCTGGCCGAGCTCGGCGTTCGACACCGCCGAGGCGCCGCTCCATCTGTGCGTGATCGGCGGCAACCCGTTCGGCCGGTATCTCGAGGCGATCGACGGACGCCGCAGCGGGGCACGCTCGATCGCGGTGTGCGAGGTCGCGCTCGATCGGGTTTCGGACTGCCATATCCTGTTCGTCAGCCGCTCGGAGAACGGGCGGCTCGACCAGATCCTGGCGGCGGTCGCGGACCGGCCGACCCTGACGGTCGCCGACATCGACCGGTTTGCCGCCCGCGGCGGCGCGGTCAACCTGGTGACCCGGCTCGGCCGGGTCCGGCTCGAGGTCAACCCGGACGCGGTCCGCCGGGCCGGTCTCAACCTGAGTGCGGCGGTCCTGCAGGTGGCAAAGATCGTGCGGACCGGCCGATGACCGTTCCGCACCTTCCGGCCCCGTCGATCCGGCACAAACTCACCCTGGTGATGGCGTTCGTCGCGGTCCTGTCCGCCGGAGCGGCGATGGTCGGGCTCGGCGTGGCGATCGGCCGGACGTTGCGCACCCAGGTCGAACGCGAAGTCGCCGCGGTTTCCACTCTGGTCGCGTCCAACCTGACCGCGCCGATCCTGTTCAACGACCTGGGCGCGGCGACCGAACAGCTGCGCGCACTTCGGCGCAACTCCGATATCGCGGCCGCGCGCGCCGTGCTGGCCGATGGCACGGTGTTCGCCCTCAGTGCCGCCGGGTTTGGCGAGATGCGGCTGCGATCCGCCGCGCAGCCCGCCGTGCCCCCCGACCTGGTCACGGGTCCGGACGCCGGCGGCGACCGGGTCGCCGGTTGGGGCGGCGCAGCCGCCAATCGGCTGGTCACAACCCCGATCACGCTCGACGGCGAGCGGCTCGGCACGCTCGAGGTGATCTGGCACGGCGCGGTGCTCGGGCATCGCCTGGACCGGTTCGTGCCGTGGTTCCTCACGGTCGCCGGCGCGGCGATCGTGGTCGCGCTCGCGCTGTCGGCGGTGATGCAGCGCCTGATCTCGCGGCCGATCGAGGCGTTGGAAGCCGCGATGACCAAAATCGCCCGGGAAAGCGATTTTTCGGTCCGGGTCGCACGGCGCAGCAACGACGAACTCGGCTCGCTGACCGACCGCTTCAACGCCATGCTGGGCGAGATCGGCCGACGCGACGACACGCTCGCGCGCTACCGCGCCGAGCTTGAGGACCGGGTTGCCCGACGTACCCGCGACTTGAGCGAGGCCAACACCGAGTTGACCCGCACGATCGCCGCGCTCGGGCGCGAAAAGGAGGCGGCCGAGGCGGCCAACCGCGCCAAGTCGCGCTTCCTCGCCAACATGAGCCACGAGATCCGCACGCCGATGCACGGCGTGCTCGGCATGTGCGAACTCCTGATCACAAGCCCGCTCGACGAGCGACAAAAAGAGGTCGCAACCACGATCGACCGCTCGGCGCGCCAACTGCTCGAGATCATCGACGACATCCTCGACATCTCAAAGATCGAGGCCGGCCGCCTGGTGATCGCCCGCGATCCGTTCGATCTGTGGTCGGCGGTCGAGGACGTTACCGATCTGTTCCGCGAGCGCGCGACGCGCAAGGGGCTGGCGCTGACCTGCACGCTCGCGCCCGACCTGCCGCGGTGGGTGGTCGGGGACGCGTTGCGCCTGCGCCAGGTGATCGGCAATCTGCTTTCGAACGCGGTCAAGTTCACCGAGCGCGGGCGGGTCGACCTGACCGGCACGACCGCCGCGATCGAGGCCGAGGCGGTCGAGCTGCGCTTTACCGTCCGCGACACCGGGATCGGCCTTGCCCCCGACACGATCGCGCGGTTGTTCCAGCCGTTCGCCCAGGCCGACGACACCACGACCCGGCGCTACGGCGGCACCGGGCTCGGCCTTGCGATCTCCCGCCATCTCGCCCGCTCGATGGACGGCGATCTGACGGTCGAAAGCCGCCCCGGGGCCGGCGCGACCTTTGCGTTCACCGCGCGCCTTGGCCGCTGCGCCGAAACGGATGCGCAGACCAGCCGGGCCCGGCGGTTCGCCGGCCGATCGGTCCTGGTGGTCACCGGCGCGCCGCCGGCCGAGGGCGATCCGGCGGACCGGCTGGCGCGCTGGGGCGCCCGGGTCGAACGGGTCCGCCGGCCCGAGGACGCGGCGCCCGCCCCTGACCGGTTCGCGCTCGCGGTGCTCGGCGGCGACCTCGACCCGGCCGAGGCGTCCCGATCGCTCGCCGCGTTTGCGGTCGACCCGGCCCTCGGCGAGGTGCCGATCCTGCTTTACGACTGGCCGTCTGCGGCCGCGCTGCCGCCGGCGGTGTCCGCCGACCGGGTGGTCGGCCGCCTCCGGCGACCGGTGTCGCCGTCCGGCCTGTTCGATGCGCTGAGCCGCGCGCTCGACCGCCAAACCGACACCGGGCGCGATGCCCTGGCCCCGCCGCCGGGCCGGGCGGCCGCGGCATCGCCCGCCACCGCCGCGGCGGGCCGTGCGGCGGCGCGGTTCGACGCCGCGGTGCTGGTCGCCGAGGATAACATCGTCAACCAACAGCTGATCGCCGCCTACCTCGCCAAGCTCGGCTGCCGGACCCGGGTGGTCAACGACGGGCACCGCGCGATCGAGGCGGCGCGCGCCGAGCGCTTCGACCTGATCTTGATGGACTGCCACATGCCGCGGCTCGACGGCTTTGACGCCACCACGGCGATCCGCGGCGCCGCGGCCGGTGCCGGGGCGACCGACCCCACGGTGCCGATCGTCGCGGTGACCGCGAGCGCGATGCCCGAAGACCGCAGCCGCTGCCGCGCGGTCGGCATGAACGACATCCTGGTCAAGCCGTTCACCGCCGACAGCGTGCGCGCGATGCTCGAGACCTGGCTCCCCGAAAGCCGGGCGGGCGCGCCGACCGAGGCGTGGCCGTCCGGCGAGCAGGACCGCCCGTCGGGCGCGGCCGGCCATGCGCTCGACACGATCGCCGCCACCATGGGCGCCTCGATCGCCGCGGCGATCGCCGAGACCTTCCTCGCCCACCTGCCGACCGCGATCGGCGCGCTGAGCGACGCCCTTGCCGACGGTGATCCGCGGCGGGTCGGTGCCGCGGCGCACACGCTCAAGTCCTCGGCCGCCCAGGTCGGCCTGACCGAAGCGGCATCGTTGTGTCGGATCCTCGAAGAGGCGACCGCCGGCGGGGTGCCGGCCGATGCGGCGGCGCAGATCGCAGCGATCGACGCCGTGACCGCTGACGGTGCCGACGCGCTCGCGCGTGAGATCACCCGTCTGCGCGGTGCGGATCGGTCGTCCGGCACAACAAAGAGACGGTGACGAGATTTCTTGGGCCGGCGCCCCCCAAGGCCACCCCCCCCAAAAAAAACCATTTCGTAGGGGTCAAGGGGGGTGCCCCCCCTTGCGGGGGTCCGAGGGGGCAGCGCCCCCCGCACGGCCGTCAGGCCGAAATCCGGCGCCGATGACAAGCGATGGATCGACCGACCGCGGGGACGGGTGAATGTCGCACCCTAACCCGGCCCGCCCCGGATCACCGGCTCGACATAGATCTCGACCGTACCGCCGCACGCCAGTCCGACCTCCCAGGCGCGGTCGTCGGTGACCCCGAAGGTCAGCCGGCGCGGCTCGCCGTCGGCGATCACTTTGGCGGCCTCGAACACCACCGCCCCCTCGACACAGCCGCCCGACACCGACCCGACCATCCGGCCGCGGTCATCGACCGCAAGCCGGCTGCCGGCCGGCCGCGGCGACGATCCCCAGGTCGCGATCACGGTCGCCAGTGCGACCGATCGCCCTTCCTCGAGCCAGGCTGCGGCTTGGCCCAGGACACCGTCGGGGTCGATCGCGGCCGAGGCGGTGGCGGTCATGGTCGTGCTCCTGAACGTGACGGCGGTGGGACGGCCCGGCCGCCGGGCCCGGACAGCGCGGCGGCCAACCCGATCAGGCTGTCGAGCGAATGAACCGGCCGGAAGTCGTCGACATGCGGGCGCATCGCCCGGATGCCGGCCGGTCGTGCCTCGAACCCGTCGAACCGCAGCAGCGGGTTGAGCCAGATCAGCCGCGCGGCGCTGCGATGCAGCCGATCGATCTCCGCCTCGAGGCCGGCCCCGGCATCGCGGTCGAGGCCGTCGGTGATCAACAAGACCACCGCACCTTGGCCGAGCACCCGACGCGACCACTCCCGGTTGAACATCCGAAGACACGCGCCGATCCGGGTGCCGCCCGACCAGTCGGTCACCGCGCCGGCGACCGCGTCGAGTGCGTCGTCGACGTCGCGCCGGGCGAGATGGCGGGTGATCTCGGTCAGCCGGGTGCCGAACACGAAGCTGTGGACCCGACCGCCGGTGCGGGCCCGGTCGTTGGTCACCGCATGGACGAAGTGGAGGACCATCCGGGCATAGCGGTCCATCGAGCCCGAGATGTCGCACAGGACGACCAGCGGCCGCGGGCGCCGCTCGGCCCGGGTGCGCGCCAGCGCGATCGGCACCCCGCCGGTGCGCACCGCGCGCCGCAAGGTCGCGCCGAAATCAATCCGCCGCCCGCGCGGATCCGCGACCCGCCGCCGGGCGGTGCGCGCCGGCACCGGCAACGACAGGCGCGCGAGCGCCTGTTTGACCAGCGCGAGCTCGCGGGTCGTCATCTTCTCGAAATCGGTCCGGCCGAGCCGCTCGCGGTCCGACCAGGTGCCGGTCGCCTCGATCGCCCGCTCGACCCGTGCCGGCGCCGGCACCGGCGCGCGGCCGGCGCGCAACGCCTCGGCAACCCGCGGCGCCAGCACGTCCGCGGGTTTCACCGGCACCGTCACGGTCGGCCGCATCATCCCGACCATGCGCCCGAGCAGGTCCGGATCGCGCCAGAACACATGGAACGCCTGGTCGAACAGCGCCCGTTGGTCCGGCCCGCGGACCAGGGCGGCGTGGAGCGCCCAATAGACGTCGGCCCGCCGCTCGATCCCGACGGTCTCGACCGCGGTGATCGCGTCGCGCACCCGGTCGGTGCCGATCGCAAGCCCGGCGGCGCGCAGACAGCGGGCGAACCGATGGATGTTGGCGGCGAGCCGGCCGGCCGCCCCCGGCGCCGCGGCGGCGGCGGCCGGATCGGCGGTCACCCGACCGCCTCGGCGACCGCGGCGGCCGCCTTGACCTCGGCGAGCAGGCGCGCCGCCTCGCTGCCGCGGATCCGCTGGATGTCGTCCTGGTACTTCAACAGCGCGCCCAGCGTGTCGTCGATTGCGCCCGGCGACAACTCCACCTGGTCGAGTGTGGTCAGCGCCTGGGCCCAATCGAGAGTCTCGGCCACCCCCGGCGGCTTGAACAGATCGAGCGCGCGCAGCTTCTGGATGAAGGCGACCAGCTGCCCCGACAGCCGTTCCCCGGCGCCCGGCACTTTTAACGCGAGAATCTCGCGCTCACGCTCGACAGACGGGTAATCGACCCAGGCATAGAAGCACCGGCGCTTCAAGGCATCGTGGATCTCGCGGGTGCGGTTCGAGGTCACGATGACGATCGGCGGTCTGGCCGCGGTAATCGTCCCGTATTCCGGGATGGTCACCTGAAAATCCGACAGGATTTCGAGTAAGAAAGCCTCGAACGGCTCGTCGGCACGATCGAGCTCGTCGATCAATAGCACCGGTGCGCGGCCCGAACGGTCGCTCTCGAGCGCCTGGAGCAAGGGTCGCCGGACCAGAAACCGCTCGGCGTAGAGCTCGGCCGCGATCCGGGTGCGGTCCCGCTCGCCGGCTGCCTCGGCGAGGCGGATCTCGACCATCTGCCGGGCGTGGTCCCAATCGTACACCGCGGCGGCGAGGTCCAGTCCCTCGTAGCATTGCAGGCGCACCAACCGGCGGTCGAGCACCCGGCTCAAGACCTTGGCGACCTCGGTCTTGCCGACCCCGGCCTCGCCCTCGAGGAACAGGGGCCGGCCGAGGCGGAGCGCCAGAAACACCGCGGTGGCGAGCGCGCGGTCGGCGACATAGGCGCCGCGCGCCAGCAACGCCGCGGTCTCGTCGACCGACGACGGCGGGTCCGTCGCCGGTCCGGTCGAAGGGAAAGCAGCCTCGTTCATGGTGACCATGGTGGCCGGTCGGCGCCGCGATGGCAAGCCGGCCGTCACGGCCCCGGCGCTCACGCCGTCCCGCCCCAAACCATCCGGATAACTGCTCTGACACCACACAAAAACCACAAAAGAGTTTTGGCCTAAGCTTCCACTGGTTAAACATCTACTTCAATACAGAAAAATATTCATATCATGATGCCAACACTGCGCACATCGAAGCACCACAATACTATCACAAAAGGCAATGCAATTGGAAATATTATTATCTTGTGTTTTGAGATTTTTTGATTTTCATTCTCTAACAAGATTGACCGCACCACCTCCAACAACGATTGGTCATCATTCTTGGCCGCGCTCTCAACCACACACAATGGTCAATATCCAAACTCGCAGAGAGTATAAATAAATAAAAAAACATTCTTCAAAAAAAATCAACTCGGTAAGGTTAGTGGTGAATACTCCATTATCCATCGTCGGTCGCGCGATAGCCGGTCGGACCAAGGTGATCGCCAAAGGTCTTGTCATGGAGACCTGTTTCACATCCACGTCGGTCTATGTTAGACAATCTGAACGGGTGCGGGAGTCCCAAGGGGCCCGACCCGCGGTGACCTCGGTGGTTGGGGGGCGACCATGGATCAGCATCTGCCCACAGCCGGCGGTTCGACGGCCGACCGGTCGGCGCCTGGGTCGGCGGCGCGACCGGCCGCACACCGGGCGGGTCGGATTTGGGGGCGGATGGTCGCCAGTGCCTTTTTGCTGCTGGCCAGCCTTGCGGTCGCCGGTCTGATGACCTCGCTCGGCCGCTCAGAGCCCCGAACACTGCGCCTGGCGATCGGTGTATGGCCGGGCTATGAACCCCTGATGATCGCCCGGCGCGACGGGCGGCTCGAATCGTCGCAGGTTCGGTTGGTCGAACTCGCCGGGATCACCCAGGTGATCCAGGAGTTCGAAGCAGGACGGGTCGATGCCGCGACGCTGACCCTCGACGAAGCTCTCATGATGCTCGAAAAGGGCATCGACGTTCGACTCCTGATCGCCACCGACGTCTCCGCCGGCGCCAACGCCCTGATTGGGCGTCCCGACGTCACCTCGGCACGCGCGCTCGCCGGACGGCGGGTCGGTGTCGAGTCGGTCGGTATGGGCGCGTTCTTCCTCGCCCGCGCCCTCGACGTCGCCGGCCTGACCGCGCGCGACATCCACAGCGTCGAGCTCGCGGCCGACAAACACGAGGCCGCGCTCCGCGATGGGACGGTCGACGCCGTTGTCACTTATGAACCCATAGTCTCGAAACTGATTGCCGATGGGGCAAAAAAACTTTTTGACAGCAGCGAAATCCCTGGCGAACTGGTCGATGTCATTGTCGTTCATGCCAAAGCGATCAGCCAGCACCGATCATCGATTGAGCAATTGGCTGAGGCCTGGTTCTATGGTGTCGGGACTTTCCGCTCAGATCCGGCCGAATCGGTCAGAAAAATGGCTTACGATCGAAACCAGGATGCCATAACCCTGAGAGATGCTTTTCAAGGCATACACCTTTTCAGCTGCTCTGAGCATAGAGAATATTTTACAAATTCCGCCAACGGCATTCACGCGGCTGCAGAGATGATGAGCGCGCGACTTGAAGCGATCGGATTTCTAACTCATGATCTTGCGGTGGAGCGCCTGTTCGACCCGGCGCTCCGCGCCGCCGCCGGACAGTGCTGACCGCGGCGGGTGGTGACCCCGTCGCTCGATCGGAGGGGCATGCGCGCCCTCCGACCGTGGAGCCCCCACCTTGCCACCACCGTTCAATGCCCCCAAAGGGGCGGATGACGCGACGCCGGACGCCGCCGCACCGGCGGGCGGCACGATCGCCGGCCCGGTGTTGACGATGCCGCTGCGCATCTTCCTGCCGCTGATCCTGTTCTTGGTCTTGGTGGTGATCGTCGCGATCGCGGCCGGGTCGCGCGTCGTCGCGGTGTCGCACACCCTCGACGAGCATTTGACCCGCGAGGCGAGGTTCCTGACCGAGCGCCTGCAGGCGTCCGTGTCCCAGTTCTTGCTGGAAGGCAACCCAACCGACGCCAAACGGCTCCTGCGCGGTTTCGCCAGTCATCGGAACATCCGTCTGCTGGCGATCACCGACGAGCGCGGCGCGCTCGTGATGAGCAGCACGGTCGCCCACACCAGACCGGCCCCGATCATCGCCCGATACTGCGCGGACGACGGGCTCGAGGCGCCCGCGACCGGCGTCCGGATCGTCCCGGCCGACCGGATCGCCGGCGCCTATTGCGGCCGGGCCACCTTGAGGATCGGCCATTCGAGCGGTCGGCTGCGACCCGACCGGACCGGCACGCTCCACGCGGTGTTCGATTACGGCGAACTGATCCGCAACAACGACAACGCCCAGTGGACCGAACTGGTGCGTCTGGGGGCCGCCTTCCTCGCCCTGACCGTGGCGCTTTACATGATCTTGTTGGTCCGGGTTGCCCGCCCGATCGAGGACCTGGTCGCGTGTGCCCGCGCGTTCTCCGCCGGGGAGCACGACCAACGGGTCGCCCTTCGCCAACGCGACGAGATCGGCGCGCTCGGCGACGCGCTCACCCACATGATGGACGAGATCAACCGCGAGGCCGAACGCCAGCGCCTGTTGGTCGCGGCACTCGACGCGAGCCCCTCGCCGATCGTCATCCTGTGCCCCGACGACCATTGCGTCCACTATGCCAATCAAGCCTTCGCCGCCTTGGTCGGCGCGGCCGGACCGACCGCGCTCGCGGGCCGGCCGCTGCCGTTCCGCGGCGGCGACCCGGCAAGCGGCGATCTCGCTGCGGCGTCGCGCGCCCGGGTCGCCGAGGCGCTTGCGGACGCAACCACGCTCGCGCTCGAGGCGCCGTTCCGCCGCCCCGACGGCCGGGAGATCCGTTGTGCGGTCCAAATCGGCCCGGTGCGCGACGATGCCGGCGGCCTGCTCGCCTTCGTCGGCGTGTTCATCGACCGCACCGAAAGCCACCGCCACGAAGCCCGCCTGAAGGAGCTCCAGCGTCTCAAGGGCTTGAGCGCGATGACCGGCGGGCTCGCCCACGAGATCAACAATCTCCTGCAGCCGATCCTGACCTTCAGCACGCTGACCCGGGGCTTGCTCACCCCGGGCTCGAAGGCGGACAGCCACCAGCGCAAGATCGAAGACAGCGCGCGCCAGGCAAGCGCGATCATCCGCAAGGCCTTGACCTACGCCCGCGGCGGCGCGCGCACCGTGATGCCGATCGACCTCGTCTGCTCGGTACCGGATTTGGTCGCGTTCGCCGCCACGGTGCTGCCGGACACGGTGCGCCTCGACCTCTCGACCACCGGCGACCCGGTGGTGGTCCGGGCCGACCAGATCGAGCTGTCCCAGCTCTTGATCAATCTGCTCACCAACGCCGCGGACGCGATGGACAACTGCGGCGTGGTCACGGTCCGGCTGACCTGCGGCCTGCTCGGCGGCGCGCGGGCCGCCCGTCTCGGGCTGGTGCCCGGCCGGTTCGCCGAGCTCAAGGTGACCGATACCGGCTGCGGCATGGACGAGGAAACCCGGCGCCGCTGCACCGAACCCTTCTTCACCACCAAGCCGGTCAACCGCGGCACCGGGCTCGGGCTCGCGGTCGCCGCCGGCATCCTCAAGAGCTGGGGCGGTGCGCTCGACATCACGAGCCGCCCCGGCACCGGCACCACGGTCGCGGTGATCATCCCGAGCGAGGCCGACCCGTGCGCGCCCGACCCCGGCGACCGCGCCGACGCCGCGGCCACGGCCGCGGTCGACCGCCCGCGGCCGGCCGACCCGGTCCCGGCGTAGCGCCCCGATGCGGCTTCTCGCGGTCCGCGGCCGCAATCTGGCCAGCCTGCACGGCCCGTTCGCGGTCGAGCTCGACCAGCCGCCGCTCGCCGACGCCGGCCTGTTCGCGATCACCGGGCCGACCGGGGCCGGCAAGAGCACGGTCCTCGACGCCCTCAGCCTCGCGCTGTTCGACCGCATCCCCCGACTGCCCGAGGGCCGTGGGGTCGTGCTCGGACGGCAGGGGCTTGCCGAGCATCTGGTGCCGACCAGCACCGACGTCCGCGCGATCCTCCACCGCGGCAGCGGCGACGGCCATGCCGAGGCCGATTTCGTCGGCATCGACGGGATCGCCTACCGGGCCCGGTGGGAGGTCCGGCGGGCCCGCCAGCGCGCCGACGGCCGGCTCCAGGACCAGGAGATGTCGCTGGCGACCCTCGACGGCAGCCGCCGGTTCGGCGACACCAAGACGGCGGTCTTGCGCGAGATCACCAGCCGGATCGGCCTCACCTTCGGCCAGTTCCGCCGCTCGGTCCTGCTCGCCCAGGGCGATTTCGCAAGCTTCCTGCGCGCGAACGCCGGCGACCGCGCCGCCCTGCTCGAACAGATCACCGGCACCTGGCTTTACGGCGAGATTTCGCGCCACGCCCACGGCCGGGCCCGCGATGCGCAAGCGCGGCTGGCCGAGCTCGCCGCGGCGCTCGCAGCGGTGCCGGTACGCGACGCCGAGGCGCGCGCCGCGCTCGACGCCGCCCACGCAGCGGCGACCGCCACGGCCGCCGAGGCGCGCACCCAATTGGCCGGGCTCGAGGCCGAGGCGCGCTGGCATGCCGAGGACGCCCGGCGCACCGCCGCCCTCACCGCGGCCGAGCACCGGCTCGCCGCGGCGACCGCGGCGCGCGACGCTGCGGCACCGCGTCGCCAGGCGCTCGGCGACCATCAGGCGGCGCGCGCGCTGGCGCCCCTGCTGACCGCCGCCGCGGCCGCGACCGCGGCGGCCGCCGAGGCGGCGGCGGCGCACACCCGGGCGACCGCCGCGGTCACCGAGGCCGAGGCCACCCACCTGA
>JANQHG010000124.1 GCA_028277115.1 Azospirillaceae bacterium | reverse complement strand
TGAATCAAACAACGAGTCACCTTGTCTAGACCCACAGAGATAACCGAGTCAATTTGTCTCACTTTCAACTATGTTAGCGCCTATGGGGGTGACCCCCCCTGACCTTGGGGGGCGCCAGCCCCCAACACGTCGCAACAGGCGTCGCTTTCGGTCTGGTTCCACGTCAACGGGTTCTACCAAATCCGATTGTTTGGTTCCGGTTATCCACGCCTGAGGAAGCTGTTCACCGATCCTGTTGGGACAGTTCAGCTTTGCGGCACCGTCGATGTCGGGACGCGGGCCTGGGACAGGGCGCTCCCGATCGACCAGGGTGCGGCCCGCGCCCCGACCGACCGGCGGTGCCCCGACCAAACGGAACGGTTCAACCGGATTTCGTATGACGGAAGCCGCCCTTGAAACGTGTATCTCGATAACCTATCGATAGAAGCATAGATGGAGCATACCCACCTGAAGGCGACGGATGAAATTATTGCCGCACCGCCCGCGGTTTCTGTCTTCTACCCAATGAGCCACAGCAACGCCGTCGACATTGTCTTGTCGGCCTGCCGCAGTGTCCTTATCATGTTTGCACTGGACAGTACTTCGCACTGACCTCGCCGCCGACGCCTGCGAGCGCGGCGGAGGGCGGCTCACTCGGTCTCGTCGTCTTCGTCCTCGTCTTCGTCGTCTTCGATCAGGTCGATCTTGTAGGACTGGAGCAAGGCGAACGCGGCGGCTTGTTCGAGCCAGGCCTGTCGAACCCCGCCGCGTGGCGCACCCTCGGCCTCGTCCAGCAGTTCCTCGGCAACATCTTCGAAGACGTCCTCAAAGCCGTAGCTGACCAGTTCTTCAAGGGCAGTCGCTGCGTCCTCGACGGCGTCGTGGAACCGCTTCGCCGATGCCCGCAACACCTTCTTGGTTGTCTGCATAAACCGCCCCCACCGAGAAACCGCCGCCGCCGGCGCAAGACCCAAGATCCCGATCCCTCGTTATAAGGGACCGACGACCCGGACGCCACGAGATCTCGCGCGGGCCCGTCATCGCGCCCTTGGGGCAGATTGCCGCCGGTTCGTGCCTGGTCCTTTGCGGTTTCAGGACGCCCCGGGTTCGGGACGGCCCCGGCAGGTGCTGATCCCCAAGACCGAGTACGCCGGGCACAGGGCGAAGACGCCGGTGCCGAGCGGGAAAATCCCGATCAGACCGAGCCAGCCGCCCCACCCCCCGACGAAAAAGGGCAGCGACAGCAGCGCGAGCCCGACGATCACGCGGACAACCCGGTCAAACGTTCCGACATTCATTGGCTTCAAGCCCCTTATCTTAAGCCGTGCGGCGGTCGATGTGACGGTGATGGACTTCGGGGGACTGTTTTCAGGCAAGGCAGTCCGAAACCGGACGGTCGTGTCCAAGCGTGCGCCGGGTCTGTCCGGCTGCGGGGCGCCGGTTCAAGGCGCACGATCGGAACCCCGCCGGGATCGCATGGCGGCCACGGCCTGGACGGGCCCCGACAGCTCACTCCAGCGTCGCGCGCGCCGAGTTCTCAAGCGCCCGGATATGGCTCAGCCCCGGCAGAATCTCGGAACGGATAAACTCGATGCGCCGGTGCGGCCCGCCGCCGCCACGTGCGAACCGCAACCGCCACAGGTTCATCTTCACCGCAAGTCCACACAACACCCCCCCGATCGTGACGTGATGCGACGAGATCAAGTTGCGAATGCGCCGAAAACTGTCTGCATTGATATCGTTCCAAAAATCCTTTGATCTCTGATTAAAACTCTCAAAACGACTTGCAATTGATGTTGTAATTTCTGTCATATCATGACCGGTATCTCTGATTAGCTTGCCAGCGTTTGGGTTCATCTGCACTTCCCTGCTGTCCAAAACTTGGTTTGTCCATTCAACAAATTTGTGAACTTCTGGAATAATTCCATCGATGTATTGCCGAAAATATGCCAGAGACAAAAAGATATCGCCATAATCCTCCAGGAAGGTCGGGATATCCTGGAGCGAGACGCTGAGCTTGTCCGCCATCATCTTGAGGTTGCGCAAGGCCTCTTCACGGTCAGGGTTGGCGAACATCGAGATGATGTCGGAGACGTCGCCGACCTTACGCGCTTCGTTGCCATACACATTCAGCATCAATGGCCGGGTGAACACCTTCATGTACTCGGTCAATTCGGCCTTCTTCGACGACGACAATGACAGATCGGCGTAATTGTTTACATTGATGCTCATCCTCCGCAGCTCGATGCGCAGAGAGTAGACGTCGAAGCTGTTTAGTCGACAGAGTTTCTGGATTATGTTAACGTCTCTCTCGATTTCTTCCTTATATGATTCAAATTGAGCCGGAAGGTTCTCCGGCCGGACTTGGCCGCTGCCGGTTCGGTTGTCGTTGAATACCTCGATCACATTTTCCAAGCGGACGTTTTTGATCAGGCGGGCGCGTTGCAGGCCCGGCACCTCGAGCGGCACCAAGGTCAGCGGCAGGATGTGCAACGAGTCACGGTCGAAATCGTCACCGGCACTGCTGCCGGGGTCGGCGGCGCTGACCACGCAGCCGTCCCGGTCGGCGAACCCGGTGTCGGTGTCGTCGGCCATCTCTGGCCCCTTGCCCCGGACGCCCCGGTGCGCGGCACGGGCGTGGCTCTGGCGCCGAGCCCCCGCGGATCGGCGACGCCCCGAGCCCGTACCATGGCGTACCGGTGCGGCCGGGCGCAAGGGCAGCGGCGTCGCGTTCGCCGCCCCCGATGCGGATCAGGCGAAGACCACCGTTTTGTGGCCATTGAGCAGAATTCGCCGGTCGATGTGACGCTTGACCGCGCGGGCGAGCACGACACATTCGGTGTCGCGGCCGACCGAGGCGAGGTCGTCCGGGGTCGCCGTGTGGTCGACCCGCGCGACCTCTTGTTCGATGATCGGGCCTTCGTCGAGCGCCTCGGTGACGTAATGCGCGGTCGCCCCGATCAGTTTGACGCCGCGGGAATGCGCTTGGTGGTAGGGCCGCGCGCCCTTGAAGCTTGGCAGGAACGAGTGGTGGATGTTGATCGCGCGGCCGACCAGCCGTTTGCACAGCTCGGGCGACAACACTTGCATGTAGCGGGCCAGCACCACCAGATCGATCCGCTCGGTCTCGATGATATCGAGGATCTTCGCCTCTTGGCTCGCCTTGGTTTCCGGGTTCACCGGCAGGTAATGGAACGGCACGTTGTGCCAGGCCGACAGCTGGTAGAAATCGCGGTGGTTGGATACGATCGCCGGGATGTCGATGTCGAGTGCGCCGATCCGGTACCGGTAGAGCAGGTCGTTGAGGCAGTGGCCGATTCGCGACACCAGGATCATCACCCGTTGGCGTCGGCGCGCGTCGGTCAGTTGCCAGTCGAAGCCAAAGCTGCCGGCGATTTCGGCAAAACCGGCATGCAGGTCGGGCGACGCGTCTTCGCCGTCTTCGATGGTAAACGACATGCGCAGGAAGAACCGCCCGCTGACCGGGTCGCCGAACTGGGCGCTGTCTACGATGTTGCAGTTACGGGCGGCGAGCAACCCGGACACTGCGTGAACGATGCCGACCGCGTCCGGGCAGGACAGCGTCAAGATGTAGTCCGGTCGATGGGCTCTCATGGTCGGGGTCCGTCACTCGGAGGCGTGGGCGCCTTGGTCCCGGCATCGATACCACGGCCGACCCTCGACGTGCAGCCCGGCCGACGCCGATCTTGCCGTCGCCCCGCCCGACCGCCCCGCACCCTGATCCCGTCTCGCTCATGGCTGCCGACCCGTCCGATCGTTCCTGGTATTCCGACACCGCCCATCCGCGCTGCCCCGCGCCGCCGCTGATCGGCGATCATCAGGCCGAGGTCTGCGTCGTCGGCGCCGGCTACACCGGGCTGTCGGCCGCGCTCACCCTGGCCGAGCGCGGCATCGACGTCGTCCTGGTCGAGGCCGACACGGTCGGTGCCGGCGGCTCCGGGCGCAACGGCGGCCAGATCGTCACCGGGTTCAGCCCGTCGACCGACGAGATTGAGGGGATGGTCGGCGCCGACCAGGCGCAGCGGCTGTGGCAGCTCGGCGAGGAGGCCAAGCGTCTGGTCGCCGACCGGGTCGCCCGCCACCAGATCGACTGCGATCTGCGCTGGGGCTACTTGTTCGCCGCGGCGAAACCGCGTCAGCTTGCGTGGGCCCAAGAGTGGGCCGAGACCTGGCCGCGCGATTATGGCTACCACCAGGCGCGTCTGGTCGACCATGCCGAGGTCGCGACGCTGGCCGCGAGCCCGCGCTATCTCGGCGGCCTGTTCGATGCGGGTGGGGGTCAGCTGCACCCGCTGAATTTCGCGCTCGGCCTTGCTGCCGCCGCGCGCGCCGCCGGGGCACGCCTGTTCGAGGCGAGCCCGGTGACCGGGGTTGCGCTGCCCGACCGGTCGTGCGACCCGGTGCTGGTTGACACCGCGCGGGGTCGGGTGCGGGCGCGCTGGTTGATTTTGGCGGTCAATGCCGGGTTGGGTGCGTTGGTGCCGCAGTTGGCCGACCGGGTTTTGACGGCCGGCACCTTTATGGCTGCGACCGAGCCGCTGGCCCCGGCGCGGCTCGATGCGGTGCTGCGCCGCGATCTTGCGGTGTGCGACCTCAACTTCGTTTTGAACTATTACCGGCGCAGCTCCGATGATCGTTTGTTGTTCGGCGGCGGTGTTGCGTACGGCGGTTCGGTTCGCCGCGACACGGCACGGTTGTTGCGCGCTGAGATGGTCAAGTATTTCCCGACGCTTGCCGACGTTCGTTTCAGTCATTGTTGGGGTGGCGAGGTTGCGATCACTGCCAACCGCCTGCCGCATGTCGGTCGTTTGGGCGAGCGGGTTTTGTTTGCTCACGGTTTCAGCGGCCACGGTGTCGCGCTTGCGACCTTGGTCGGGGCGTTGGCGGCCGAGGCGGTTGCCGGCACGGTCGAGCGGTTCGATGTGTTTGCCCGCGTTCCCAGTATCGCGTTTCCCGGCGGCCGCTGGCTGCGTCGCCCCTTACTCTTGCTGGCGATGACCTTGGCGCGCCTCCGAGACGCCCTCAGCTAACTCAAGGTGGGGTCCGGGGGGCAAAGCCCCCTGACCTTGGGCGCCAGCCCCATTGCCTCGCCGCCGGCACCGGCGGCGGGACGTCCGAGCCTCATTCGGACGTCGTCTGGTCCTTAAAGCCGGGCCATCCCCTGGTCAAGCACCCCGGCACAGGCCGACATCTCGACCGTCCCGGTCGCCGCCAGCCGTCCGTCGCGTGCCAACCCGTCCAGATAGCCTTCGATCGCATGCTGGGCGGCAAACAGGCACGGCGTGCTGTAGATCACGATCCGGGCCCCCGCGTCCGCGAGCTCGGCGAGCGACCAGTTCGGGGTCAGCCCGCCGTGCAGCTGATTGACCATGACCGGGCACGCGACCGACTCGGCCAAGCGCCGGATCAGGGTGAGATCACGCACCGCCTCGACCATCACTGCGTCGGCGCCGAGTTCGGCATAGTGCCGGGCCCGCTCCAGCCCCTCCATCGGATCGACCGCATCGGTGCGCGCAACCACGACCAGCGACCGCCGGGCCGCCAGAACCGCGCGCAGCTTCTGCGCGTATTCGTCAATCGGCAGTATTTCCTTGCCCTTGAAGTGCCCGCAGCGGCGCGGCCGCTTTTGGTCCTCGAGCATCACCGCCGACGCGCCGCGCCCTTCAAGCTGGCGCACGGTGTGGGCTGCGACCACCTCGTCGCCGAAACCGTCATCGATGTCGGCCAGGATCAGCGCCGCGGGCAGGACGCTGCGCAGTCGCGAGACGAACTCGGCGACATCGCGCCAATTGAAGAACCCGACATCGGGCAGCCCATAGGCGCTTGCCGCATAGCTGAAGCCGCTGAGGAACACACCGTCAAAGCGTCGGCAGGTAAGGATCGCCGAAAAAACGTCATAGACACCCGGCAATGGAAGGATGGTCCCGGTCGCGATGCGCTCCCGGAATGCGGTCCCTGACATCCTGTCGGACATGGCAACCTCGATCCATGGGTGATGGCGGCGTGATGCGGGCGTGCCGATGGCTGTGCCCGTGTAATCTCCGGTCGTGGTCCCATACCACAGACCGCCCGTCCCAGGTGATCAATCGTCGGTTAAATCGGGCCACCGTCGGCCGGGTGCGTGCCGTGGTGTTGCCCGACCAGGACCGACTGATCGAGATTGCCCGTGTCATATTCGGTTGGCGGACTGGTCGGCACCCGTGAGGGCGCCGACACAGCGTGAAGGAGTGAAGGACGCGACGGCCGCCCCGGCGTCGGCGATCTCAACCGGTGGTGGCCGATCCGACCTTGCCGCGCAGCAACTCCAGCAGGGCCTCGACCCGGCCGCCTTGGCGTTGGATCACCGATGCGAACTCCTGGCGCTGGGTCACGCCCATGCTGACCTGTTCGACGATGATGTCGATGATCTTGAGCCCGTCGCGGGTGCCGCGGACCACCCACTCGACGCCGACCGCCGGCCCGCCGGGACGCCGGATTTCGGTGTCGACGAAGACGTCGCCGCGGCGCCCGCGGGGTTGAGCCGAGACGATCCGCATGGTTTCCCCAGAATATTCCGAAAAGCGCAGAGAATAGGTTTCGATGATCAGCTTTTCAAAAAGGTCGACAAACTCGGCCCGCTGCGCTGCGGTCGCGACCCGCCAATAGCGGGCGAGTACGAACCGGCTGATCCACGGCAGGTCGAAACCGTCGCGGAACAGCGCGCGGAACCGTCGCTTGGCCTCGTCCGGACCTAAGCTCGGTTTGGCCAAGGTTTCGATTGCCTGGTTGCCCAGGCGTTCGACGAAGGCGGCGGCGGCCGCGGGATCGGCGGCCGCGGCGTCCGGGGCGCCCCAGGACAGGCCAAAGCTGAGAAGCCCGCACACAACAAGGGCACGCGCAAGTCGTACTCCAACGGTCATGGCTCGTGATCCGTGTCTGGCAATCGGGTGGATGGGCAGCTCGGGGTCGATCAGGGGCGACGGGGGCGAGGCGATGCGCTGCGGTCCTCGCGAGCGGGCTCGGGGTCCCCGTCGGCCATTCGTCGCCGCCGGCGATCTTGGGGACTGTCTATCCGAGGCCGGCCGATCGTGTCTGTGCGCACGGTCACCGCCGTCACCGTTGCGGTCGCCCGGCCCGGGCCCGATCACACCTACTGCATCGCCGCCGCCGTGCCAACCGGCAACACCGACCTTCGGACCACGCGGCGGCCGGATCAGGCGGCGGGCGCGCCGCGGGAGCGGCGGTCGGTCACGTGGATGCGGCTGTCGGACCGGCAGCGCGCGGCCAGGCGCCGGAGCAGCGGCAGCGCAAGTCCGATGCAGCCGTCGGTCGGGCCGCCGTCGGGTCGGGCCAGGTGCAGGAAGATCGCGCTGCCGCGCCCGGGCACCACCGGCGCGTCGTTGTAGCCGAGCACGATCACCAGGTCGTACAGCGCGTCGTCGCGCCACAGCCGCTCGTGCCGGCCGGGGTACGGCAGGCGGACCGGTTGGTTGTAGGCGGGGTCGTCCGGGTCGTCGCACCAGCCGTCGTCCGGTCGGATCGGCGCCACCGGCAGGCCCGAGACGGGCGGCGCGATCCGGTCCGGGCGGAACAGCACCCGCCGCGGCGCGAACAGCCCGACCGGGGTCGCGCCGTCGCCCTCGCGCTTGTCCCGGCGGACCCCGCCGCGGCCGAGGGTGCAGCGGTGGATCACCCCGTCCCAGCGCGCCCAGCCGGGCGGTGCGACGAACAGGTCGACCATGGTCCGACGCTCGTCCGACGGCGCTTGGCCGGCCCCCGGATCAGGGCGCGGGCATGACCTCGCAGTAGTCGCCGCGGTTGGTCAGCGCGGCACAGGTCGCGGCGGCAGCGCGGCGGCTGTCGAACGGGCCGACGAACAGCCGAATGAACGCCCCGCGTCCAGGGATCACCACACGCTCGGTCGAGGGCGCGACGCCCGCCGGCAGCGGCCCGAGCTGCCGTTCGAGAACCCGCCAGCCGGGATCGACGCTGTCCTCGCGTCGATAGGACGCAAGATGGGCCCGATACCCGCCGCGCGCGGGACCGGCACCAGCACGCCGCGTCGCCGGCGGCGGCGTCACCGCCCGGGGGGCCGGCGCGGCCGGAGACGCGGCGGCGGCCGCCGCCGGGGCCTCGGCCGCGGCCTGGTCGGCTTGGTCCACCATCGCCGGCTCGGCCCGGTCGGCCATGGCGGCCGCGGGCGGCGGCGCGAGCTGGCTCACGATCACGCGCAATCGGTTGGCGTTGTTGCGGGTCAGTTGGTTGAACCGGCCCCAGGCAAGCCCACCCTCGACCAGCGAAGCGTAGAGGGTCTGCTGATCCGCCCACACCCGGGAGATTTCCTGCGTCGCCCCCCGTGCGTTGATGTCGTCCGAGGCGGGGAACTGCGGCTGGCAGCTCTGGATCGCTTCGACGAACAGGGCGGCCTGGCGGCGTTCTTCGGGGGTCGGCAACGCCGGGTCGCTGAACATCGGGCTCGCCGGGTCGTCGCCCGGCTCGGGCGTACGCAGGCGCAACAGCGCGTAGGCCGGCTGTTCCTCGACGTCGCTGACGCATTGCGAGGTCCGTTGCAGCTCCCGGACCACGGTGTCGAACACGGTCGGTGCGGGCGCCGCCGCCCCGGCCTCGGCCGGCGCCTCCCCGTCCGGGGAGGCGCAGCCGGCGACCAGCATGGCCAACCCGCCGATCACCGCGACCAGCCCTTCCCGCGCGTTCCGCCCGCGCGCCCGCGCGCCGCGGCGACCCGATGCCCCCGTCATGCGTCCGCCCCCTTGGTTCGAGATGCCTCGCACACTCGGCCGTTTGCTCACTGACCCGCCCACCCGACAGCGGACCAACCCTACAGGGCGACGCGCCGTCGGGCCAGGGTGCGATTGCCGGACATCGATCCGAAGATGCGGCGGCGGCCGTGCGGGTCAGACGCCGCCCGCAGCCCTTTGTTGCATCCGCCGGTACGCTTCGAGATTGCGCAACATGGTCTCGGCGATCCAAGTC
>JANQHG010000077.1 GCA_028277115.1 Azospirillaceae bacterium | reverse complement strand
ACCCCCATCAACCGTCGTCGCGAGCCGCCCTCGCGGCCCAGAATGGGCCGGACGCGCCCACATCACATCGGCACCCCAGACGGTGATCCCGGATCCTGGGGCTGGTGGTGCCTTGACCCGTGTGGTCGGACGACCTAGGACGGGGGATCGGGAGCCCCCGTGCGGCGGCGATGCGCCGGGCGGTGTCGTGAGGGGAGTCGGCCGTGCTCAAGCTGTCGGGTCGTGGTCAGGTGCCGCCGTTCTTCGTTATGGAGGTGATGCGGGCGGCGTTCGAGCGCGAACGCGCCGGTGGCAAGGTGTTTCATCTCGAGGTCGGGCAGCCGTCGACCCCGGCGCCGGCGGGGGTGCGCGCGGCCGCGGCGCGGGCGTTGACGGAAGACCGGCTCGGCTACACCGACGCGCTCGGCATCCCGCCGCTGCGCCAGGCGATCGCGCGCCATCTCCAGGCGTCGTACGGCGTCGATGTGCCGCCCCGCCGGATCGCGGTCACCACCGGCTCGTCGGCCGGGTTCCTGCTCGCGTTCATCGCCGCGTTCGAACCGGGCGACCGGGTCGCGATGGCGGTGCCCGGCTACCCCGGCTATCGCCATATCCTGACGGCGCTCGGGATCACTCCGGTGCCGCTGATCACCGGGCCCGAGACCGGGTTCCAGCCGACCGTGCCGGTGCTCGAGGCCTGGCAGTCTGCGCATCCGGGCGAGCGGCTGGACGGCCTGATCGTCGCGAGCCCGGCCAACCCGACCGGGTCGATGATCGACCGCGCGGCCTTGGAGGCGCTGGCCGACTATTGTCTGACCCGCGGTGTCCGTCTGGTCTCCGACGAGATCTATCACGGGATCACCTTTGCGATGCCGCCGACCAGCGCGCTCGCGGTCGCGCCGGACGCGGTGGTGGTCAACAGCTTTTCGAAGTATTTTTCGATGACCGGCTGGCGGCTCGGCTGGATCGTGGTGCCCGAGGACATGATCCGGGCGATCGAGACCTTGGCGCAGAACCTCTACATTTCGGCGCCGACCTTGTCGCAGCTGGCCGGGGTCGCGGCGTTCGACTGCCGGGACGAGCTCGACGGCCATGTCGCGCGCTATGCCGCCAATCGCGCCCGGTTGCTCGAGGCGCTGCCCGCGGCCGGGTTCGACCGGATCGCGCCGGCCGACGGCGCGTTTTATCTCTATCTCGACGTCTCGCACCTGGCCGACGACAGCGAAGCGTTGTGCCGCGACGTGCTGGCGCGTACCGGGGTTGCGATCACGCCTGGGATCGACTTCGACCCTGAGCGCGGACGCCACACGGTCAGGCTGTCGTTCTGTGGCGCCGAGGCCGACGTCGCCGAGGCGGCGCGCCGCCTCGCCGCCTGGGTTGGCTCGCGGTAGAGCTTTTGGCGCTGCTGTGACACGGGACAGCGGTGCAGCCGGGGCGGCGGTCCGGCTCGATGCCGACGCGGTCAGCGACGTCCTTCAACGGCATCCATCGAGCCTGTCGGACGAGACGATCAGCCGGCTCGAGTCGGCCCAAGAAATCCTCGACGCGGTGTTCGCCGATCAGTCCGTCAGCGCCGACGAAACCGATGACTTGGCCGACGCCGCTGCGGTCGTAACGGGCGTGATCGAGGATGAATTCGTCAAGCTGGCCGACCAGATGCTGGAGATCATGGCGGACGAGGTCGCACGGCTCGATACCTTGATCGAGGACGGGTCTTTTGCCTACAAACCGCGGCTTTGGTCAGCCGTGTTTGGTGCGGTGGCAGGGCTGTTCAGTTCTATCAGGTTAAGGGGTATCCGAAGGCGTTTGAGGGGTCGAGAGCGTTGAGGTAGAGTTCGGAAGCGATATTTGTTGCGCCATTTGCGCGCAAGATATTGAGGGCAAAGCGGC
>JANQHG010000076.1 GCA_028277115.1 Azospirillaceae bacterium | reverse complement strand
CGAGGTTCCCCGACGTCGCCGCGGTGACCGACGCCCCGGACTGGGTCTGCGAGGTGCTGTCGCCGCAGGGCGCGCGGCGGGACCGGGTGGTCAAGGCGGAAATCTATGCGGCAAACCGGGTCCCCTTCCTGTGGCTGATCGACCCCGCGATGCGCACCCTGGACGCGTTGCGCTTGACCGCCGACGGGTGGCTGGTCGCCGCGACCTTCGCCGACCAAGACAGTGTCCGCGCACCGCCGTTCGACGCGGTCGCCTGGTCGCTTGGGGCGTTGTGGCCCGATTGAGCGGCGGGGGCGGGCGCTCCGACGCCGCCGCCGCGAGCGGCATCGCCGGGACCGAACGCGCCAGGGATGAGATCTACGATGATGATCGATCAACCTTGGGGTGTGAACCCCAACCGTCCTTGGTCGAAGGTGCGCCGCCGGTCGCCCCACCGCCCGCGCATCGCGCCGGCGGTCGGTCGGCACCGCCCTATGCCGCCCTCCAACTCCCCCCACGGGTCGTGGGGGGAAGGAGTCTATCCGGCGCGTCCGCCGTTACGCCAGCCGCTGGGCGACGTAGCCGCCCGGGGCCTCGCCGAGCGGCTTCAGGCTGCCGGCGCCCGGTTGGCGGGCCGGGACCTTGCCCTCGGCGAACTGGGCGACCCAGTCGTTCCAGCGCGGCCACCAGGAGCCCGCGTGCTGGGTCGCGCCCTCGAGCCAGGCGTCCGGGCTCGGCGGCAGCGACTCGTTGGTCCAGTGGGCGTACTTGTTCGCCGCCGGCGGGTTGATCACCCCGGCGATGTGGCCCGAGGCCGCCAAGCAGAAGGTCACCGGGCCCGACATCAGCTGGGTCCCGACGTACGTCGACTTCCACGGCGCGATGTGGTCTTCCCGGGTCGACAAGAAGAAGCTCGGCGTCTTGATTTTGCCGAGGTCGATCGGGGTGTCCTTCAAGGTGACGCCGCCGGCTTGCGACAACAGGTTGTTCTGATAGAGGTTGCGCAGGTACCAGCTGTGCATCGCCGCCGGCATCCGGGTCGAGTCCGAGTTCCAGTACAACAGATCGAACGGGAACGGGTCCTTGCCCAGCAAGTAATTGTTGACGACGAACGACCAGATCAGGTCGTTGGCCCGCATCATGTTGAAGGTGATCGCCATCTGGCTGGCGTCGAGATAGCCGCGTTCGGCCATCTCCTTTTCCAGCATCGAAATCTGTTCCTCATCGATGAACACCGACAGCTCGCCGGCTTCCTCGAAATCCGACATCGTGGTGAAATAGGTCGCGCTCTTGATCCGGTCGTCGCCGTGCACCGTCATGTAGGCCAGCGTCGCCGCCAACAGCGTGCCGCCCAGGCAATAGCCGATCGCGTTGACCTCGGTCTCGCCGGTGGCGCGCCGCACCATCTCCAATGCCTCGAGCGGCCCCAAGGTCATGTAGTCGTCGAAGGTCTTGTCGCGCAAGCTCTCGTCCGGGTTGACCCACGACATCACGAACACCGAGTGGCCCTGATCGACCGCCCATTTGATGAACGAGTTCTTCTCACGCAAATCGAGGATATAGTATTTGTTGATCCACGGCGGCACGATCAGGAGCGGCCGCTTATAAACCTCGGCGGTGGTCGGGGTGTACTGGATCAGCTCCATCAACGGGTTGCGGTAGATCACCTTGCCCGGGGTCACCGCCAGATTCTTGCCGACCTCGAACGCGTCATAGTCGGTCATGCTGATCTTGAGCTGGCCTTTGCCGCGCTCCAGGTCCTTCAGCATGTTCTCGAGCCCGTGCACCAGATTCTCGCCGCCGGTCTCGATCGTCGTGCGCAGCACTTCCGGGTTGGTCACGATGAAGTTGCTGGGTGCCATCGCATCGACGAATTGGCGGGTGTAAAAATCGACCTTGCGCGCGGTCTTGTCGTCCAGGCCGTCGACGTTGCGCACCATCGACTGCATCCAGCGCGCGGTCAGAAGATAGGACTGTTTGACATAGTCGAAGACGGTGTTTTCGTCCCACGCCGGGTCCTTGAACCGGCGGTCGTCCTTGGCCGGGGCGGCGACCGGCTCGGCGGCCTGGCCGAGCAGCCGCTGGGTGGTGCGCTGCCACAGCAAGATGTAATCTTGCCAGAGCGCCATCTGGGCCTGGAGCAGCTTGGCCGGGTCGCTCATCATCCGGGCGGTCATCTCGAGGAAGGCATTGCCGAGGTTGAGCGGATCGGCGTTGCCGCGCAGGCCTTCGGTGGCGTGACGGGTCAGAAACTCGGTGACGAGGCGCTGGCTGCGTTCGGCGATTCTCGTCATCGCGCGCGACATTTCGACGGGGTCGGGGAGCTTGACTTCGGTCCCCTGTGTCTCGGCCATGTGCTCGGTCCTCTTGCCTTGACGTATCGTGCTGCGCGTCCGCGGGATGGGACGGCCGGGTCAATATCGGCGGGTTAAGAACGGCCGGTCGGGGCGGCAACCGCCGCCGGAGCCGGGCTTGATGTGGATCCTGGAATGATACAACATCTGCGACGATTTTTCACCGTCCGTGTGCGCCGATGCGGCACGGACTGCCCAACGGGCAGGCGATCGCGGGCGGATGCGGGGTGGGGTGAGATGGGGATCGGACGCGGGTTGCGACGGTATTGGGGGTTTCACCCCCCGACACCCCCCGACCAGGGGTTGCCCCCTGGACGCCATTCATTAGTCGGGGTCCAGGGGGGTGTGCCCCCTGGCGGGGGTCGAGGGGGCAGCGCCCCCCGCACGGCCGTCAGGCCGCACTGGGCGCCGCTTTGCGCGATCGGGCTGGCGCTGGCGCTCGGCGGTTGCAGCGACCGGGTGCTCGAGACCGGGATCGGCTGGGACTATCTGTTCGGCGAACCGCGCGACGCACCGCCGTCGCCGGTTCGCCGGATGGCCGGCGACGATGAGACCTACCCGAGCCTGGGCAGCGTGCCGCCGCGCCCGCCGCCGCCCCTGTCGGCGACCGAGTTCGCGATCCAACGCGACGAGCTGTCCGCCGAGGCCCGCGCCGGCAACCTCGCGCGCGAGCTCCTGGCCGAAGAGGCGGCGCGCAGCCGCTGAGATCGCGGGGCAGGGTGGGCGCGCACGCGCGGCCATCGTGATTGTTCGGGGCCGACCGGCTCGATCGGCAGGATGACCGGTGCCGCCTCGTCGTCATCGGAAATCTGCCGGTCAATCTCGTCGTCCGTCACCGCATCCTGTGCCCGTCAATCCGTTTGGGAAACCGTCAGCCGAGGCCGACGGCGTCGAGCGCGATCACCTCGACCATGGCACCGGCCGGCGCCGGCGGCGCCTGCGACGGGCGGATCAGCAGAGCATCGGCACCGGCCAAGCCCGACAAATGCGCGCTGTCCTGAACCGCCATCGGCGTCACCGTGGGACGGCCGTCGGCCGTAACCCCGAGCGTCGACCGCAGATACGCCTCGCGCTGGTCACCGGCGGGAAGATCGGTCGTTACAACCGCCGGCACCACCGGGACCGGGTCACCGGTCGATCCGAGCAATGCCGCCAATGCCGGGCGCAGGAACAACACGCCGGTCACCAGGCTCGACACCGGGTTGCCCGGCAGGCCAAGCAACGGCACCCCATGCGACCGGCCGAACATCAACGGCTTGCCCGGGCGCATCGCAATTCGCCAGAAATCGATCGCACCGCCGGCACCACCCAAGACCTCGCGCACCAGATCATGGTCGCCGACCGAGGCACCGCCGATCGTCACCAACACATCGCACCCGACCGCCGCCGCCGCCGCCGCCGCCAGCGCGTCCGGGCGGTCGGGCGCAACCCCGAGCAGCACCGGCTCGCCACCGCTCGCCCGCACCAGCGCGGCCACGCCGAGCCCGCCGGCGTTGACCACCTGGCCCGGGCCGGCTTGGTCGCCGGGCATCACCACCTCGTCGCCGGTCGACAAAATCGCGACCCGCGGGCGCCGGCGCACCGACAGCCATGGCACATTCATCGCGCTCGCCAGCGCAAGGTCGCGTGCGCGCAACCGGTGCCCGGCCGCGAACGCGGGCGCGCCCGCCGTAAAATCAAGGCCGGCCGGGCGGATGTGCTGACCCACCGAGACACCGCCCGGGACCTGAACCCCCGGTGCCGCCCCGTCCGCCGCCGCGGCGACCGGCGTCGCCTCTTCCTGGATCACCACGGCATCCGCCCCGGCGGGCACCGGCGCACCGGTGAAGATGCGCACCGCCTCGCCGGTGTCGACCACGCCGGCAAACGGGCGCCCGGCCGGCGCGCTGCCGATCACCCGCAACGCAACCGGCCCGCCCGCGGTGTCGACGGCGCGCACCGCATAGCCGTCCATCGCCGACACCGCGCTCGCCGGATGGCTGACCCGCGCGGTCACCGGCGCCGCCAACACCCGGCCGACCGCCGCGGTCAACGGCACGGTCTCGGCCGGCAGCGGCCCGGCCGCGCCAACGGCGGCGACGATCCGCGCCCGCGCCTCGGCGACCGGGATCACGGCGGCGTCCCAAAGGTCCCGGACCGGCCGCCGGCCTTGTGGAGCAACCGGAGCTCGGTGATCGTCATCGTCCGGTCGACCCCCTTGGCCATGTCATAGATCGTCAGCGCCGCCACCGACACCGCCGTCAGCGCCTCCATCTCGACCCCGGTGCCGGCAGTGACCGCGCAACGCGCGGTGATCTCGACCACCGCCCCCGCCGGATGGGCGTCGTCGCACCGAAGCTCGACCTCGACCGCGGACAGCGGCAACGGGTGGCACAGCGGGATCAACTCGGACGTGCGCTTGGCCGCCATGATCCCGGCCAGCCGGGCTGCGGCCAGGACATCGCCCTTGGGCGCCGCTCGGCCCGCGATCAACGCCAGGGTCTCGGGCTGCATCACCACGAGCCCACGCGCGCTCGCGGTGCGGGCGGTCGCCGGCTTGGCCGAGACATCGACCATCCGCGCCCGCCCGGCATCGTCAAGGTGGCTGAGCCGCCCCCCGCCGTCGGCGCGGTCCGCGGGCTCAGCCATCACAGCGCGCCTGCGCCCGCGTCCGCGCCCGCCGCCGGGTCATGCGGCACCGGTCAACAGCCGCCGGGTCGCGGCGGCGACGTCGTCGCGTCGCATCAGCGACTCCCCGACCAACACCGCCCGCACCCCGACCAAGGCCAAACGGTCGAGGTCGGCGCGGCTGTCGATCCCGCTCTCGCCGACCACCAGGCGACCCGGCGGCACCAGCGGCGCCAGGCGCTCCGTGGTCGCCAGATCCACCGTCAGAGTTTTCAGATTGCGGTTGTTGATCCCGATCATCGGCGTGCCGGGCAGCACCAATGCGCGGTCGAGCTCGGCCGCGTCGTGGACCTCGGCCAGCACGTCCATGCCCCAGGCAAGCGCGGTCTCGACCAGCGCGCACGCGGTCGCGTCATCGACCGCGGCCAGGATCACCAACACCGCGTCGGCGCCGAGCGCGCGCGCCTCGACCACCTGCCACGGATCGATCAGGAAGTCCTTGCGCAGCACCGGCAATGTGCAGGCATCGCGCGCCGCGCCCAAATACGCGTCGTCACCCTGGAACCACGGCCGGTCGGTCAGCACCGACAGGCAGGCCGCGCCGGCCGAGGCGTAGGCGCGCGCCAGCGTCGGCGGGTCGAAGTCGGCGCGGATCACGCCGCGGCTCGGGCTCGCGCGCTTGATCTCGGCGATCAACCCGGTGCCGGCGGCCGCGGCGCGGCCGAGCGCGGCGGCAAAGCCGCGCACCGGCCCCGCCGCGCGCGCCGCGCCCGCCAGCGCGTGGTCGGTCACCGCCGCCTTGCGTGCGGTGACATGGCGGCGCTTGTCGGCGCAGATGCGCGCCAGCACGTCGTCTTGCGGTGCGGCCGGCGCCGCGGCGGCGGTCACGGCGCCGTCGCCGGGCTGTTGGTCAGCGCGACCAGGCGCTCCAGCACCCGGCGCGCCGCACCGCCGTCGATCGCCTCGCGCGCGACCCCGACGCCGTCGCGCAGATTGGCGACCCGGCCCGCGACCACCAACGCGGCCGCGCCGTTCAGCAACACGATGTCGCGATAGGGGCCGTGCGCGCCGGCCAACACCGCGGTCAACGCGGCGGCATTGGCCTGGGCATCGCCGCCCTTCAGATCGTCGGGGTGGGCGAGGGGCAGCCCGGCCTCGGACGGGTCGATCTCGAACGTCGCGACCGCGCCGTCGCGCAACGACGCCACCGCGGTCGGGCCGGTGGTGGTGATCTCGTCGAGCCCGTCGTTGCCATGGACCACCCACGCCTGTTCGGCGCCCAGGCGCTGCAGCACATGGGCGATCGGCTCGACCCACTCGCGCGCGAACACCCCGATCAACTGGCGTCGCGCCCCGGCCGGGTTCGACAACGGACCCATCAGATTGAAAATCGTCCGGGTCCCGAGCTCGAGCCGGGTCGGCCCGACGTTGCGCATCGCGGTGTGGTGGCGCGGCGCCATCAGGAAACACAGCCCGATCTCGTCGAGCGCGCGCTGGACCAGCGACATCTCGCAGTCGATGTTGACCCCGAGCGCGGCCAGCACGTCGGCCGCACCCGAACGCGACGACATCGCCCGGTTGCCGTGCTTGGCCACCGGCACCCCGCACCCCGCGGTCACGATCGCGGTCGCGGTCGAAATGTTGAAGGTGCCGGCACCGTCGCCGCCGGTGCCGCAGGTGTCGATCGTGCCCGGTGGCGCGGTGATCGAGATCGCCTTCTTGCGCATCACCCGCGCCGCGCCGGTCAACTCCTGGATCGATTCGCCGCGCACCCGAAGCGCCAACAGGAACCCGCCCATTTGCGCCGGGGTCGCGTTGCCCGACATCAGAATGTCGAACGCCACCCCGGCCTCGGTCTCGTCGAGCCGGGCGCCGCCCGCGACCCGGGCCAGGATCGCCTTCATGTCGCCGATGTCGCCGGTCGCGGCCGACGCCGGACCTGCCGGTTGCGGGCCGCTCGGGGGGGGGCTCTGGGTCCGGGTCTGGGGCTCGCTGGTCATGCCGCGCTCTCCAACGGCGCCGGGGTCAGGCTGAGGAAGTTCGCCAAAAGCGCGTGGCCGTGCTCGGTCGCGATGCTCTCGGGATGAAACTGGACGCCGTGGATCGGCAGGTCGGCGTGCGCGACCGCCATGATCAGCCCGTCGTCCGAGGTCGCGGTGACCTCAAGACAGTCGGGCAGGCTGTCGGGTGCGATCACCAGCGAATGGTACCGGGTCGCCCGGAACGGCGACGGCACGCGGGCGAGCACGCCGCGGCCGTCATGGCGGATCGTCGAGACCTTGCCGTGCATCGGCACTTTCGCGCGCACGATCCGGCCGCCGAACGCCTGGCCGATCGTCTGATGGCCAAGGCAGACCCCGAGCAGCGGAACCCGCGCCGCCGCCGCCGCCCGCACCAGATCAAGACAGATGCCGGCGCGGTCCGGGTCGCACGGCCCCGGCGACACCACGATCCCCGCCGGCTGCAACGCCAACGCCGCCTCGACCGACAAGGCGTCGTTGCGCCGGACCTCGATCTCGGCCCCGAGCTCGCCCAGAAAATGAACCAGGTTATATGTGAAGCTGTCGTAGTTATCGATCAGGAGCAACATCGCCACCGCCTTGCCGGTCATGGACGCCGGGTCGTGGGCCCGGCGCCGGGGCCGCCGCACCCTTCGGTCGCCGGGCAAGCCGCCAGCCTAGCGTCGCCCGCCCCGTATTTCCACACCAAGCCCGTCCGACCAAACCGCCCGACCGGCGGCGCCGCCGGACCCCCGAGGCCGGCGCGACCCCACCGTCCGGTGTAAGCGCGATCCGCCGCTGGACCTTTGGCGCCGAATGGGTATGATAGGACTTGAGACGAACGTAAAGGGATCCCGGCTCGGCCGCCACCGACCGGACCGGATGTGCGGTATGGACGCAGCGACCGACTGGACCAATCGCAAGGACACGCTCGAGAGCCGACGCATCGCCTCGGAAGCGCGGCGGATGGTGCTTGAGGCGCGGCGGGCGGCGCTGGAGACCCGGCGCACCGCGCTTGAGGCGCGGCTTTACTCCGCGGCGGTCGCGGCCACCGGCGCCCCGCCGCGGCGGTCGTGGCGGTTCGTCCATCTGGATCAGCTCGACCCGCCGGTGGGACACGCGGTGCCGGCGGTCGGCGCTCCGAGCTCTCAGCAGAACAACACCCGCCAGGCCGACCTGGTGGTACTGGCGCGCACGTAACCGGTCCGCCGGTCGCCGCCGGAAAGACGCCATGGTGGGTCTGCGCAAGATCAGCGTCACGAACGGCGTCTATTGGGTCGAGGCGCCGGGCGCGGGCCTGTCGGTGCTGTGCGGCTGCCCGGCCGACGCGGTCAAGCATTTGATGAAACGCGGCCTGATCGTCTCGACCGAGGTCAGCCAGGTCGCGTGCGAGACCGGCCCCAACGCCATCCTGTTGTCCGATGTCTTGATCCAGAACGGCCAGTTCTCCAACCTGGCCGAGTTCCCGGTCCTACAGATGCTCTACCGCCAGGGCATGCTGTTGCCGGGCCATCCCAACAACACCGGCGTCAAACCGCTCCTGATCGGGGCGCGCAAACAACTCGAAGCCCAGCTCGCCTACATTTTCCGCGGCAATTACGGCCTCGCCTCGGCCGACGAGATGATCGCCGCCGGCGCCGACCCGGCAACCGCCGAGCGGATGATGCAGATCAAGCTCAAGTTTGCCTTCGGCCGCATCCGTCCGACCGGCGAGATGCTCGACGTGTTGGTGCTTGATCGCGCGCCGGTCGTCCTGCCGGGCGGTGTCCAGCTGCGCCGGATCTCGACCAACATCTTCGAATTCCGCGCCGGCGCCGACTCGGTGACGGTCAACCTCAACCTGTCGGAAAACGAGGATTATCCCGCCCCCTATCCGCTCGGGTTCCACGATATCAAACGCGAGCACTTCGCGGTGATCCACGCCGGCGAGGGCGACGGCTGGGACGTCAACCGCCCGTGCATCTCCAGCGTCCTGATGTACCAGGGCAACATTTTCCTGATCGATGCCGGGCCCAACATTCTGGCCAGCCTGACCTCGCTCGGCATCGGCATCAACGAGGTCCGGGGCGTGTTCCACACCCACGCCCACGACGACCATTTCGCCGGCATCCCGACCCTGATCCGCGCCGGCCACCGCATCCGCTACTTCACCACGCCCTTGGTGCGGGCGTCGGTCTCGAAAAAACTGTCGGCTTTGTTGTCGATGGACGAAGGGCGTCTGCGCGACTTCTTCGATATCGCCGATCTCGAGATGGGCAAGTGGAACGACATCGAGGGGCTTGAGGTCAAGCCGATCATGTCACCGCACCCGGTTGAAACAAATGTGTTCATTTTCCGGACGCTGTTCGCCGACGGCTACCGGACCTATGCCCATCTTGCCGATATTGCGGCGGCCGCGGTGCTCGAAGACATGGTCGAGCCCGAAACCGACCGGTCGACCGTGCCGGGGCTCGGCCAACCGCCGCCGCGCCAAGGGCTGACCCGCCAGTGGGTCGAGGCGATCAAGCAGGAATACCTGACGCCGGTCAACTTGAAGAAAATCGATATCGGCGGCGGCATGATCCATGGGATGGCCCAGGATTTCCGGAACGACTTGTCGGACAAGATCGTCTTGGCGCACATCGGTCGCGGCCTGACCCCTGAGGAGAAGCGGATCGGTTCGGGTGCGGCGTTCGGTACGTCGGAAGTCCTGATCCCGGATCAATCGGACAACGCCCGGCGTTTTGCCTTCAATTTTCTGACCCGGTACTTTCCGACAGCGCACCGGTACACCGTGCGCAACCTGCTCAACAATGAACTGGTTCGTTTCAAGCCCGAAGAGATCGTGCTGCGCGAGGGGCTGGTCAATCAGGATGTGTTCTTGATCCTGACCGGGACGGTCGAGGTGATCGACGGCCAGGCCGGCCGGGTCTTGACCGTGTCGGCGGGCGCGATGATCGGCGAGTATTCGGGTTTGAGCCGGGCGCCCCTGGCGGCGACCTACCGCGCCGCCAGCTTTGTCCAGGCGTTCCGGTTTCCAAACACGATGTTTCTCGACTTCGTCCGCCGCAACGACCTGCACGAGCAGATCGCCCGCATTCACGAGACCCGGGAATTTCTGCGTTCGACCTGGTTGTTCGGCGAGTCCTTGTCCTATGCCACCCACAACAAGCTGGTCGAGGCGGTCGCGACGCGACGCTTTGCGGCCGCCGGGGTTCCGGTCGACCCGGTCGATCCGACCCGGCTGCACATCGTGCGCGCCGGCAGCGTCGAGCGGCGGATCGACGGCCGCACGGTCGAGGTGCTTGGCTCCGGCGACTTTTTCGGCGGCGAGCCGATCATCGGCGAGGCGATCGCGCCGGCCAGCTTCGTCACCCGTGAACCGACCCTGGTGTTCTTAATCCCGGCCGAAACCGTGCGCGAGATCCCGATCGCGTTATGGAAGCTGGTCGAGTGGCACGAGAAGTTCCCGCATTGACCGGGTGCCGCGGATGACGACAATCCTGACCATCCAATCGCATGTTGCGGCCGGCCATGTCGGCAACCGCTCGGCAACCTTCGCGATCGAGCGATTCGGCTGCGAAGCAATCTCGGTCAACACGGTCCAGTTCTCCAACCACACCGGCTACGGCGCCTGGACCGGCAAGGTCTGTCCGCCCGACGAGATCGCCGAGGTGGTGCGCGGGGTGTTCGCGCTCGGCGCGCTCGCCCGGTGCGATGGCGTGATCTCGGGCTATCAGGGCGGCGCCGCGGTCGGCCGGGTGATCCTGGGCGCGGTCGACCGGGTGCGCGCCGGCACCCCGGACGCGCTGTACTGCTGCGACCCGGTGATGGGCGACGACGGCCGCGGCGTGTTCGTCCACGCCGAGATCCCGGACCATCTGCGCGGCCAGGTGGTGCCGCACGCCGACATCATCACGCCGAACCGCTTCGAGCTGGCGCTTCTGACCGGCCGGCCGGTGACCACGGTCGCCGAGACGATCGCCGCCGCCGCGGCGGCCCGCGCGCTCGGGCCGTCGTTGGTCCTGGTCACCAGCGTCCCGGTGGCGCCGGTCGCGGGCCAGGCGCGGATTGCGATGCTGCTCGACCGCGCCGACGGCAGTTGGATCGCCGATGCGCCGCAGCTGCCGGTCTCGCCCGCGCCCAACGGCGCCGGCGACTGTGTCGCCGCGTTGTTCCTTGCCCATCTGTTGTGCCACCGCGACCCGGTGGCGGCGCTCGGCCATGTCACCGCGGCGCTCTTCGACGTCTTTGCCGCGACCCACCGCGCCGGCACCCGCGAGCTCCAGCTGATCGCGGCCCAGGACGCCCTGGTCACCCCCTCGACCACGATCACGCCGGTCCGCCTGCGCTGATCGCCCGGGATGTGCGAGACCCCCCCCCCCGCCGCCGCACGCCCGGCCCGGCCAACGCCCTTGGCGCCCGGCCGGGCTTCGCGCTATAGATGGTCAGTCACGATAGACCTTGAGCGGGTGCGATGTGAAACCAGCCGACATCGAATGGATCGCCTCCTATCGAATTGACGGAGAGATCTACCGTGGCCCGCTCGGTCGGGTGTACAAAGGTTTCGATTCGAAAGTCGGTCGGTCGGTTGCGATTAAGACCGTTCGTAAAGATCTTGTTCTCTCTGAAGATCCAAAAGGCATTCAGTTAGAACGACTTCGTCGGGAGGCCGAGGCGGCGGAAACTCTGCAGCACCCGAACATCGTACAGATCTTCCATTATGGTGAGACCGACGACAGCGCCTACATCGTGATGGAGTTTATCGAGGGGCGGTCGCTCAAGGATTGGCTCGACAGTCAGCGGCGGTTCTCGGTCGAAGAGGCGATCGAGATCATGGATCAGGTGCTGGGGGCGCTGGATTTCGCGCATCAACGCGGGGTGGTCCACCGCGACATCAAGCCGGCCAACATCATGATGACCGGGGACGGCCGGGTCAAAGTGGCGGATTTCGGGATCGCGCGCGTCCAGACCTCGACCCTGACCCAGGCGGGCACGATCCTTGGCACGCCAAGCTACATGTCGCCGGAGCAGTTCCGCGGCGAGGCCGCCGACCTGCGTAGCGACCTGTTTTCCGCGGGCGCGGTGTTGTTCGAGTTGGTGTGCGGTCGGCGCGCGTTTACCGGCGACCTGATCTCGGTGCAGCGCCAGGTGCTGACCGGCGAGGCGCCGCGGATCGCGACCGCCAAGCCGGACCTGCCGCCGGGGATCGACGAGATCACGGCGCGCGCGCTCGCCCGCAGCCGCGAACACCGCTACCCGAGCGCGGAGGCGTTCCGGTCGGCGCTGATCGCGGTGCTCAAGGGCGAGGACCAGGACTTGGAGGCAACCCTGGCCGGCCCCAGCCCCGCGATGTTCGGCGCGGCGGCGATCGACCCGGAGGCGACGCTGTCGGGGACGCCGCCGCGCCCGCCCGAACCGGCGTCGGAACCCGCCTCGGAGGCGGATCTGGACCCGGACGCGACCGGCCGGCGTCCGGCGGCCGCGGCGGCGGTGCCCGCCCCGCCTCCTGCCGCCCAGGTGGCGTTGGACGAGGAGACCTTCGGCGGCGCGCCGCCCCCCGGGATCACCCTGCCGCCGGTGACGCCACCGCCGGCGCCCGCCCCCGCGGCGCCGGACGAGGAGACCTTTGCCGGCGAGGCGCCGCCCGAACTGAAGGCCTGGGCAGTCGCGCCACCGTCGCTTCCGGCGGGCGAAGACGAAGGAGGCGACGCCACGGTGTCGTTCTCCGACACAAGCGGGCGCCCGGCCGGCGTCCCGGTGCCGCCTGCAGCATCGCCGCCGCCGGCTCCGCCGGCCCCGGCGACCGCGCCGCCACCGCCGGACGACGAGGGCGAGGCCACCGTCTCGTTGGCCGATGCGATCGGACCCGTGCCGCCGCCGGCTCCACCCGCGGTGACTGCGCCGCCACCACCGGCCGACCAGGGCGAGGCCACCGTTTCGGTCTCCGACATCGTCCCCACCGCCCCGCCGTCCGAGCCGGCCCGACCGGCCCCGGATCCGAGCGAGGCCACGGTATCGTTCGACGACGTGGTCCGGCGGCCGGCGACCCCGGCGCCGGCTGCGCTCCCGCCGGCCGACCAGAGCGACCCCACGATCGCGCTCGATGACGCGGATCGCATGCGGCCCCCGGGCCCGGCGGCCCCGCTGTCGCCGCCGGAGCGTGATGCCCTGACGGCGCCTGCCGGCGAGACCGAGGCGGGGCAAACCCCGCGCCGCCGATCGCCGCTCGCTGCAATCGCGGCGGTGGTGATCTTGCTGGTGGTCGCGGGCGGCGGCGCCGCCTGGTGGCTG
Source organism: Azospirillaceae bacterium (assembly GCA_028277115.1). Taxonomy (GTDB): domain Bacteria; phylum Pseudomonadota; class Alphaproteobacteria; order Azospirillales; family Azospirillaceae; genus JANQHG01. The sequence goes on along the minus strand of JANQHG010000076.1, from coordinate 1,526 downwards.
TTCGGCAGGGATGGCCCGCCGCCGTCGCCCGGTCCGCCGCTGCCGGACCTGGGCACGCCACGGGATCCGGTCGCCGCGCCGACCGGATCCGACCGCTTGGACGGCGAGATCGCGGTCGCGGACATCGGCGGCCCGGCCGAGGTGGTCCCCGCCGAGGTGGTCCCTGCGTCCAGTACAGGCGACCCCGCGCTGTCACCGCCGGCGCCGTTGGCGGCCGAAGCGACACCGGATGCGGCCGACCCGGCGTCCCCTGTCGACGTGGTCGACCTCGCCCCACCGTTGGCGCCGTCCGGCGGTTGGCAGGCCGGCGAGACCGCGGAACGGCCGACCGCCGACACGGACACGGACGCGGAGTCCCGGGACGGCGTAGTGTCGGTGCCGCCCCGGGACGGACCCGATGCCGCCCCGGAAAGCGGGCCGGCGGTGGTCGTCGCGGATCCGGGCCCGTCGGACGCCGACCTGCTGACATCGGATGCTGATGCTGCGGCGGATCCACGCGAGACCGACGCGGACGGACCCGATCCGTCAGTCGATCCGGGCGCGGACCGACCTTTGCCGGTGGCCGACAGCGACCCTGCCGAGGTCGTGCCGGGGCCGCCGTCCGGCTTGATGATCGGCGGCCCGATGCCTGACAGCCCGGTGGTGGACGGCCCGTTGACGGACGGCCCGTTGACGGACGGCCCGGCGGCGGACGGCCCGGTGGCGGAGGTCGCGCCGCCGCCGCCGCCGACCCAGCTCGCTGTTTTACCGGGCGGTCTGCCATACCCCCGGCTGAAACCCGACCCGAGCCGGCCGATCGTGCGGGCCTCGGTGCCGGGGCTGGGCGGCCTCGACCTGTTGCGCGCGGAGGTCGGCCGGCGCGGCTGCGCGGTCGCCCGGATTGCCCGCACCGACGCCGGCGCGGTGTCGATCCGCGGCTGGACCGGCCAAGCGGACGGCGAGGCCATGGTGCGCGCGCTGGCCGCCCAGGCGATGCCGGGGGTGACCGCGTCGGTCACGCTCCAACGATTCCCGGGCACGCTGTGCCCGGCGCTGGCGGCGAGCACCGGTGCGCTCGGCCGCGCGGCCGGCACGGGCCTCGCGGTGCGGGCGCGGGGGCGCGATCGCGCCCTGTTCCGAGAGGGGACCTATCTCGAGCTCGAACTGGTGGCGCCGGGGTTCAGCGCCTATCTCTCCGTCGATTACTTCACGCTTGAAGGCTACGTCCTGCACCTTCATCCGAACCCGCTCGAACTGACCGGGCCGATCGGGCCCGGCGAGCGGATGATCCTCGGCGATCCCGGGGCGGGCGGTCGGTATTGGGTGATCGGGCCGCCGTTCGGGACCGAGCTGATCTTGGTGGTCGCGTCGCGGCGGCCGTTGTTCGATGCGCCGCGGTCCGAGGTCGAGCGCACGGTCGATTATGCCGCCGATCTGGCCGTGGCTTTGGGCCGGGCGGCCGGCCCGGTGGCGGCGTCGTTGGTGGTGACCACAGCGCCGTGACGGGGTCTCGATCTGCGGCGCCGGATTTCGGCCTGGCGGCCGTG
>JANQHG010000074.1 GCA_028277115.1 Azospirillaceae bacterium | reverse complement strand
CGCCAGAGATCTAATTCGCTCGCTCTGCGACCCACCACGCCAGCGGAAAAAGCAATCTGCCAATTTGCCGCACATCCCGTTAAGTTAGCGCCTATGGGGAACGTCCCCCCCCACCCGTCGGTTTCTGTCTCGGGCACGCGCCGGGGGCGGATCGATCCCGGCTGGCAATCCGGCAGATCAGGCGACCATGCCCGATGCTTTGCCGCCGATTGGCCATACTGTGGGGCGATCAACGGTGACCGTCACGCCTCGACATCCCCGACACCAGGTGGCCCGATGACCGACCTCGCGCTCTCCGCCCTGACCGATACGATTCTTGCGTGCGAAATCTTCTTCCTGGCCGGGCTGTCGTTTCGGGCAGGCCTGGCGGCCCGGTCGGCCGCCGGGGTGTGGGCCGTCACCCTGTTCTTGATGGGGACCGCCACTCTTCTCGGGGCGATCGACCACGGATACTTCGAGAGCATCGGCCACCCGGCCCACGCCGGGTTGGTGATCGCCACCCGGGTCACCGTCGCTCTTGCGTCCCTCGTCATGTTGATGTCGACCGCCAAACAGTTTCTACCCGGTCCCTGGGGCCTCGCCGTGACTGGTATCGGTGTCCTCGGCTTTGCTGCGACCGCATGGGTGGTTGCGGTGTTGGACAATTTCCTGGTGGTGATCGCCAATTATTCGGTGGTTCTGATATTCGCCCTGATCTTGCATTTGCTCGGCCTGCGGTCGGGGCGGGGCTCGCTGGCGATGTGTGCCGGCATCGTGCTGACCATTGCGGCTTCTTTACTGGTGCCTCTTGGCATCGAGGGGCCGTCTTGGCTTGGTCTTTACGGCACCTATCACGTTGCCCTGATGCCCGCCGTTTTTTTCCTCTATCTTGGTGGTCGGCACCTCGATCGGACCGCTTGAACCGCCCCGACCGCCCCTCTATCGTGGCGACCGGACCGCCCTCGTCGATGGCCGAGCGGTTGTCCTCTCCCGACCCGGATTGCACCAGTGTCCCAGATGACGACCGCTCCCGTCCGCTTCAGCAAACTGAAAATGCTGTCGCCGGACACGCGAAACGCGATCGACACGGTCGCCGTTCCAGTACAGGTGCCGGCCGGGACAGTCCTCCTGACCGAGGGTGAGCGGTCGAACGACTTGCTGATCATCGAATCCGGCCAGGCCGCCGGTACGGGCACGGGCAAGGGGGATGGCGAAGAGTGGCGATTGATCGATCTCGGCCCCGGCGACATGGTCGGAGAAGACGCCTTCCTGGATGCGTCGATGGGGCAGTTGCTGACCGTGCGCGCCGAGACCGATTGCAGTCTGATCAAGATCAACCCGTTTGATCTGATCGCACTGGAAGACGGCGACCAATACTATGACAATCTGAGAGCCAGTCTCGGCATTATCGTCGTGCAACGACTGCGCGCGGGAACCGATGTCCATTTGGTGACATTAAGCCGGCAATTGGAAGCATCGAGGATTCAGCATCAATTCGGTCAATTCTTCCTCTATACATTGGCAATGTTCTCCATTGGTATGTTTGCCAACCACGCGATCAGCACAAATTTGCTTGAGGTCGATATCCGGAGCGAGGAATTTTCTTGGAAATATTTGGTGGCGCTTTTGGTTCCGAGCTTCTTAGTCATTCGGATAATGCGAGTATCTTTGCATGATATCGGATTGACGACATGGAATTTGCGAAAATCTTTGATCGAGGGCTCGGTTGTCTCGCTCGCGCTGGTTGCCCTGACCGCTGCCCTGGTGATTGTCTCAAGCCTCTCTGCATCTCTTCCCGATCTTAAGGTGGAATTCGACCCGCCTGGACTTGCACTCTATTTTGCTCATAGCTTTCTTCAGGAGTTGGTCGCGCGTGGCTTCATGCTGAACTCGTTTCAGAAATTCTTGGGCGACACGCGCGGTGTGAAATCGATCATCGTCAGCGGCACACTGTTCGGTGTCGGCCACATCCACTTCGGGCTGGAGGCGGTTGTCATGACGTTCTTCAGCTGCCTTGTCTTCGGCTACTTCTATCTGCGCCATCACAACATTGCCGGTGTCACGTTGCTCCACTTCACCTTGGGTGCCTGCGCGTTCGCATCAGGGCTCCTTTAGACAGGAACTTTCGCCAGTTGCGACGGTTTGAGGGCTTCGCCCCCAAGGTCAGGGGGCGTTGCCCCCCGACACCCCCCACCAGGGGTTGCCCCCTGGACCCCACCTGAAGGAGGGCAACCCGAACAGCCCACAGGTCGCCAGACCCGGCTTGCACCGGCCCGCCCGATGGCATAGATACCGGCGGCGATTCACCCGACCAATCGCAAAAAAAAGTGAGCCCAACATGCCGGACCGACGGCACATCGTCGTGATCTATACCGATGCCGGAGGCGGACACCGGGCCACCGCCGAAGCGTTGCAAGACATCCTCGGAAAAGATCGCCGTTTCCGCGTCACGCTGGTCAATGCCTACACACGCGTGCTGCCCAAACAGGACCTGTTCGCGCGCTGGACGTCGCGGAACGTCGAGCAAACCTACAACGACCTGGTCCTGCGCGACGGCCGAACCGGTCTGTTCTGCCTTGGGTTTTACCTGCTCGCCGTCCTCAACGTCCGGATCATGTGGCACCAGGGACGCCGCGCCTTCAAAGCCGTGTGGCAGGATTTGCGCCCGGACCTGGTCGTCTCCGTCCTGCCGCTGATCAACCAGTTGATGATCGAAAGCCTGAGGGACGCCGACGGCGACCCGGTGCCGCTGGCGGTCCTGATCACCGATTGGCAGGAAATGAGCCGCGCCGTCTGGTTTCCCAGAAACGGCAACTACCACGCCATCTGCGGAACCGACGCCAGCCTGCGCCAGATCGAGAACAAGCGGCACCCGCCGGAAAAAACCTTCCGGACCACCGGTCTGCTGATCCGGCCGGCCTTCCTGGACCCGCCGCCGTCCGACATCGCCAAGACACGGCAAGCGCTTGGGCTGGATCCGGCGCTGCCGGTCGCCTGCATGCTCTACGGCGGCGGCGGCAGTTGGCGCATGCTGAACTTGGCCGAAAGCCTGCTGCCCGAACCGCCCGACATTCAGATCATCTTTCTGTGCGGCCGCGACGCCGCCTTGGCCGACGCGTTGCGCGCTCGAGGCTGGCCGTTCCCGACCGTGGTCGAGGGGTTCACCCCGGCGGTCCACACCTACCTCGGGGTCGCCGACATCTTCGTCGGCAAGCCCGGCCCGGCCTCGGTCAGCGAGGCATATGCCCTGGGCCTCCGGCTCCTGCTCGACCGCCACCTGATGCTGCCCCAGGAACGGCCGATCCTCCGGTGGGTCGAACGCCAACAGGCCGGACAGTCGTTCAAAACCGTCGAGCAGTTTCGCTGCGCCCTGACCGATCTCGCCGCCACCCGGCCGCCGCGGTCCGGGGCGACCGCGTCCGCCGCAGGGCGCAATGCGGCGGCCCGCGAAATCCCCGACGTCGTCGCCGCGATCCTCGGCCAAACCAGCGCGCCCGACGCGTCACATGAACCCGGTGGTGAAAACCGCAACCCCCGCGGTGAAGTGCAGGAGGGTCACGCCGGCAAGGTTGTAATGCCGTAAATAAAACAGCCCAAACAAAATACTACCGACGAAGGTCGCGACCACCGCCGTGATGCCAAAGTGGATGTGCATGGTCCCGAAAATGACCGCGGTCAGAATCACCGCCTTGTAGCCCCGGCCGTCGCTCATGAACTTTTGAAATGACGTCTGGATCACCCCGCGGCCGACCATTTCCTGCCCAAAGGAATGGATCAAATAGATCATCACCCCCAACAGCTCGATCTGACCCACCTGTCGGACCAAGGTCTCGACCCCGCGCAGCGCGATCACGGCCACGACCGCGAGCGCGATCGCACAGGCGGACGCGATAAGTCCCTCAATAACCGACTTTCGGAGGCCTTTGGTCGTTACGCCAAGCTGGGAAATCGGAATTCTTATCTTCCAGATAACAAGAAGACTCGGTACCAGTAGAACCAATGTATACATCCAGAAGACCACGGGGCTGTGGACATCGATGTCCAACATGCTCTCCGAAAACGCATTGGATAAAATCGCGCCGCTGCAAAGAATTGCCAGCATAAAGATAAAAAATTGACCGAACTGCTCCCTGATTTTTGCCGCCTCGATCTCACGCTTGAGGCTGGCGATGAACTGGTTGTTTTGGCTGCGCAACCGATTGACCACGCAGTGACTGAGCGCGCCTTTGAGCTCGGCGAGCAGACGCTCGCCCTCGGGCAAGTCTTGGATTCTGTTGGGGCAGATTTCGGTCAGCGCGCAGTCGGTTTCGGCGCGGGCCGACAGGCTTCGCGGGCCGCCGTCGATCAGCGCGATCTCGCCGACCAACTGCCCCGCGCCCAGTCGAGCGATGTGCTTTTCTTCCTTCTCATTCGGGTCTGCATGGAAGACCGAAACCTGTCCGCTGTCAATAATGTAGAGTTCGTTGGTCAAATCGCCTTGAGTCAGAATCGGTGAGCCTGCTGTCAGATTGATTTGTTTCGTGACGCGTTCGAGCGTGGCAATCGACTCCGGCCTCAGAATGCCCGGGGACCCGAGCACCGTCCTGATCTGCGATCCGGCAAGCTCCGTGCTGGGCTGCGCTTCGGACGTATCCATGTCGGCCGACCCTCTCATGTCAACACCCCCGAATTTACTCGGGATTCGGCGGCACCGTTCGTGTATCAGTCTCTGCCAGGCGAGACAACCCAGTCGCGTTCCGTCGCAGATAGGACGCTTGAGCAGCGCACGTCCGGCGGACAGAACACCGGTTGGGGGGGACGAGGGCCTGTGTGGAACGCAGTGTTGCCGACGGTCGGGTTCTTCGTTCAGGCACCGATCATCATGGGCCTGGCGGCGCTTAAGGCAAGAACCGGGCGGTTGCCGAATGCCGAGCTGGTCAAGGGCAGCGGCTCGCTGTGTCGGGCGCTCGAACGCGTCGGCGTCCGATTTGAGGTCTCCGGCGACGAAAGATTGGACCAACACCAAGGTCCGTTCGTCTTCGTCGCAAACCATATGAGTTCGCTGGAAACCCAGGTCCTGCCGTCGATCCTGCGGGCCGCGGCGCCCTGCACCTTTGTCGTCAAGGCGGGCCTGCTCAGCTATCCGTTGCTCGGCCCCGTGCTCAAGGCGTTCGACCCGATCGTGGTCAGCCGCACCGATCCGCGGGCGGACCTGGCGATGGTGCTCCGGGAGGGCACGGACCGGCTGCGCCGCGGCATGTCGGTGATCATCTTCCCGCAGGCGCACCGGACCCTCGAGTTCGACCCCAAGACCTTCAACACGCTGGGCATGCGTTTGGCGCGCGCGGCCGGGGTTCCGATGGTCCCGGTGGCGCTCGATACCGCGACCTGGACGTCCGGGCGCCTCGTTAAGGAGATCGGCTGGATCGTGCCGTCGCGCCCGGCGCGGTTTGCGATCGGCGCGCCGGTGCCGATCGCGGCCGACGGTCCGGCGGCGCATCGCCAGGTCGTGTCGTTCATAGCGAACCAGCTCGCCAACTGGTCGCGGTAGGAGCCCCAACCGGAAACCGACCCCCGCAGCGCCGGTTTGGGGGCGACGCCCCTTGGGCCCCATTGGTTAGTGGGGGTCAAGGGGGGCGCCCCCCTTGCAGGGGTGTCGGGGGGAGCGCCCCTGACAACGGCCGACAGGCCGCGTTCGGCGCTGCACATCCGCTCAAGACCGTGTCATCAAGACGAACAGGGCAGGGACGAAAATGATCGCCAGCATGGTCGCCCCCGACACCCCGCCCGCGATCGCGATCGCCAGCGGCTGCCAGAAGCTGCCGCCCCACAAAATCAGCGGCACGAACCCGGCAATCGTGGTCAGCGTGGTCGACACCACATGCCGGGTGCACCCGGCAACGTTGGCGCGGATCGCCTCTGTATCTCCGGCGCACGCCGCAGGATCGGCGCGCAACGAGGCCAGAACCACGATCGCATCGTTGATCGCGATCCCGATCAGGCCCAAGCTCCCGAGCACGGTCATGAAGCCCAAAGGCCGCTGAAACACCCACACGGCAAACAGCGCCATGCCCATGCTGAGAACCGCGACCAGGGCGATCACGGCAGCCAGGCGGAAATTGTTGAACGCAAGCACGATCGTTGCGAGCATCAAAACCGCCAACGGGCCGACCATCGCGACCAGCCCGGCCTGGGACTTGCTGCTTTCCCGCGACTCGCCGCCGAACGCGATGCGATAGCCGGGCGGCAGCAGCGGACCGGCCTCGGCGAGCCGGCGCCGGAAATCGGCCAGCGTCTCGCTCGGCAAGCTGAACGGCGCGAGGAACGCCTGTATACGGTTGACCCGTTCCCCCTGGTAGCGGGTGATCGCGGTGTGGGTCGGGCGCAGCGTCAGCTGACCGAGCGCGCCCAGCGGCACGCCGATCTTCGGGTCGTCGGCCGAGCTCGGCATCCGTGCCGCGAGCGGCAGGTTGGCGATCCGCGACAGGGAAACGCGAAACCCGTCATCGGCCCGGACCCGGACCGGCAGGTCTTCGGTGTCCTCGGTGATCGTGCCCCCGACCACACCGTCGAGATGGGCGGACAGCGCCCCGGCGACATCGGTCAAGCCATAGCCGGCCAGTCGCGCTTGATCCTCGTCAACCGCCACGGCCAGCTTCGGGCGGCCGCCGGCCAGGCTGGCGCGGGTGAAGGTGACATTGGTCGATTGGCTGAGCAGCAGGCGAACCTGCTCGCCGATCTCCCGCAGCCGTGCCAGGTCCGGGCCGTAAAGCTCCGCCTCGACCGGCGCGTCGAGCAGCGGTCCCTGCTCGAACGGCAGGGTCAGGATTTCGGCTTCGGGCACCGCCTCGGTCATCACCCGCTGCAGCCGGGGCAACAGCGTGCGGGTCTCGGCCGCCGAACCGGTATCGATGAAGGCATTGGCGGCGCTCGGGACCCGATCGGCCGCGACCGTGACGTTGTAGTAGACGCGCGGCGACGACTCTCCGAGCACCCAGGTGTCGGCGACGATCGCCGGTTCCGCCGCCAGGATCGCCCGGATCCGCCGGACCACCCGCTCGGTCTCGGCCAGCGACGCCTGGGTGCGCAGGGCGACCAGAAGCTGGAACTGGTCGCGGTCGGTCGGCGGGAAGAACTGCTGGACCAACTGGCCGCTGAGGACGAACCCGGCGACCGCCGGCGCGATCGCGACCGCCGCCATCACCAGCGGCCGCCGGATCACCAGGCCGAGCACCCGGCGCAGCAGCGCGGACAGCACCGGATGGTCGAAGCCGGAGGCCAACAGGCCCGGTCGCCCGGACCCGCGGCCCGACCCGGTCCGCCGCGCGAGATAGCCGGCCAACGCCGGGATCACCGTCAAGGCCAAAAGCAACGAGGCGGCGACCGCCAGGACCACCGAGGTCCCGAGCCCGCTGACGAACTCCCCGCGGGGCCCCGGAAACAGGGCAATCGGCGAGAAGGTCAAAATCGTGGTCACCGACGAGGCGACCAGCGGCACGAACAGGTGCCGCACGGTCAGATCGATCGCGTCGGCGATCTCCAGGCCCTCGTCCCGGCGTTTGCTGAATTCGTCCACCGTGACGATCGCATTGTCGATCAACAGGCCGAGCGCAATGATCAGGCCGGTCACCGAGACCTGGTGCAGTTCCGCGCCGAGCGCGTGCTGCAGGGCGACCACGATCGCCACCGCCAGCGGCAGGATCGTGCCGACCACCAGGCCGTTGCGCCATCCCATGGTCAGGCAGACCACGACGAACACCATGACCAGCGACAGCGCCAGGTTCGCGCCCAGGTCCGCCAGACGATCGCTGACATACGCGCTTTGATCGAACAGCACCCGCGCGCTGATGCCGTCCGGCAGGTCTTGCGCGAACGCCTCGAACGTGGTGCGGGTGGTGCGCCCCCATTCATCGACCCGCCAGTCGCCGCTCATCATCGCCCCGACCAGGACCGCGGGCCGGCCTTCGACCAGCGCCAGCGTGTCGGCCGGGCGGCGCACGGTCTTTTCGACCGCGGCGAGGTCGCCGACCCGCAGGATGCGGCCGTCGTCCAGGCGGCGGACGGGCACGCGGCGGACCCGTTCGACCTGGTCGAGCGGCCCCGTGACCTCGATGGTCAGGCGGTTGTCGGGCCCGGTCAGTTCGCCGGCCGGCAGCTCGACGTCCGCCGTGGCGATCGCGTCGGCGATCGCGGCCGGGGTCAGCCCGGCCGCGGCGAGGGTCGCGGGCCGGATGGTGACCAGGATCTCCTCGACCGCGTCTCCGAACAGCTCGGTGCGAAGCGTGCCCGGGCTGAGGATCAGCTCGCGTTCGAACGCCGCCGCCAGCCGGGTCAGAATGCCGCGGTCCGCCGGCGCATCGAGGGTCCAGGTGAACGCGGCGACGAAGGTGTGCGCGCCGATGTACTCCCGGCGAAACACCGGGGCCTCGGCGTGTTCCGGTAATTGATTCGAAACATCAACCAGTTGGTCACGAACACGCGACCAGATTTCATCGAGGTCGCGCGGATCGATATCATCCTCGATGATCGCGATCATCTCGGAGAATCCGGTCCGCGATACCGATTTGATTTCCTGTATCTCCTGGACTTCGAACAGGGCCGTTTCGATCTTCTCGGTGATCTGGGTGTCGACCTGTTCGGCGCTGGCGCCCGGATAGACGGTCTTGATCGACGCAAACCGGCTGGTGATCAACGGGTCTTCCAGCCGCGGCATGGCAGCGAACCCGGCCAAGCCGGCGACCAGGATCAGCCCGATGGTCAGGATGGTGAGCCGCGGGGTGCGGTAGAACAGGGTTGAGATCATGGGTCCGCCCGCGCCCCGCCGAGAGATCTACCGGCCCGCGCCGACGTCGCGGACCCGCATTCCCGGGATCAGTCGGTGGGTCCCGTCCGCCACCACCGGCTCGCCGTCGCGCAGAACGCCGCCGACATAGGCGCGGTTTGCGTCCACCTGGAAGAGTTGCAGCTCCCGGCGGGACAAGGTGCCCACGACACCGGTGGTGTCCGACGCCGCCGGGGCGGGCTCGACCACATAGGCCGCCCACAGGCCGCGGTGGCTTTCCGTCAGCGCCGCCAACGGCAGCCAGAAGCCGGCCGTGGGGATCGTCCGGCCGAGTCGCAGATGGCCGAGCTGGCCGGCGATCGGCGCCGGCTCGGCCTCGGGCAGGGTGAAGATGGCGATCACCGTGCGGGTCTCTGCCTCGACCACGGGCAACACCTTGATCAGCCGGCCGCTGAGCTGTTTTTCGGCGATGATCACCGGATAGTCCGTGCCGACCGCCAGGGTGGCCGCCGTCGCGACCGGAACCCCAACCCGGAACTCAAGGACGTCGGTCTCGATCAGATCGAGCACCGGCTGGCCGGGGGTGACCGCCGCCCCTTCGTCGATCCGGCGGGCGATGACGGTGCCGGCGTAGGGCGCGGTCAGACGCGACAGCTCAAGATCGACCTGAAGGCTGGCGAGCGCCGCTTCGGCCGTGCGGATCGCGCTCTCGGCCGCCTTCTGTTCGGCGACCGCCTGTTTGTGGTCGAACACCGCGTCATCATACGCCTCTTTGGACACCCAATCCCGCCGGGCCAGCTGGCTGCGGCGGGTCTCGATCGCCGCCGCCTGCTCGACCCGCGCGACCGCCGCGTCCAGGGAGCTGCGCCTTTGGTCCAACTCGGTTTCGAGTTCGACCGCCTTTGCCTCCAGGGCGCGGGTATCCAGCCACGCCAGCATCTGTCCCGCCGCAACGGGATCGCCGTCATCGACCGCGATCCGGCTGATCAGTCCGCCGCGGGAGAAGCCGAGCGCGCTCGACCGTCGGGCGACAACCCTGCCGGCGTGGTCGTCCTCGACCTGATACGCGGCGGTGCGGCGGGCGACCACGGTGACAACCGGCAGGGCGGGTCGCGGCGCGCCGGCGGTGGCCTGGTCCGCAGCGTCACCGCCGCCGGTCGCGGATTGTGCGGTCGACACCGCGGTCGGGACCGTGGACACCAACGGCTCCGGCCCGACCCCGGAATAGAGGACGCCGGCAGCAACAACGACAAGGCTGACCGCAACAAGGAGCAATCGTCGCAAGGGACTTCTCGACGGTGATCAACCCGGTTGAAGGATTTGCATTGGCGGCAGGGCGCTCAAAAGCGACGACCGCGCCTTTGTGCGCAACGGAAATCCAGGTCTGTCGCAAGCGTACATCACCCGCGTCGGTGTTCAACCGCCTTTTTTTCACCCGCCACGGCGAGACCGGTCAGGCCGGACGTCCGCGGCGTCGGCGCGTCCCGAGATGGGTGGAAATTCATGTTCGGTGCCGGTATCAAGGGCGAAGGATCGGGGGCGAGGGATCGGGGCGGAGACTGGGCCGCCGACCCGGTCGGTTCGGGGCGGCCAACCGGTGACAGTCACCGAGAGGCCATGGCGAGGTGGTGGGATGATCGACAAACAATACTTCCAAGCCGACATGGCGGTCTACTACCGGGATTTCCTGATCCCGATGGCGGTTTTCATCGCCGGTTTCGCCTGGTGCGCCACCGCCAGCGGCCCGATCGTGGTGGTTCCCATGGTCATCTGCATGTTTGCGATGCACCGGTCCGGGGCGTTTGTTCACGAGATCACCCATCGTCAGCGCGACGAGAAGATGAAACCGTTCATCCGCCTGTGGAACTTGACCATCGGCGCGATCGTCTTTGTCCCGGCCCCCCGGTTCTACAAACCGCATCTGACCCACCATAGTGTGGGCGTGTTCGGCACCAAAGACGATCCCCAGTACCTGCCGCTGAGGACCGATATCAAACTGATGATATTCGTGTTATTCATCGTACCATTTCTGATGCCGATCTTCAATTTGTTCATGACGGTTACCGCGAGTCTCGGCGTCAACGCCGAGCAAGCGCTGGAGCGTTTTCTCCGTCGGTACGGCTTCACGATGGGCTCCGATATCGAGGAACAGCATCGCAAAGAGGTCACGTATCTTAGCCGGTACTATCTGGTTGTTTTCGCGATCTACCTGGCGCTGCTGTCCGAGACCTTGCCGCTGTTGTATTTTATCCAGGTCGGTGCCTGGTTGCTGGTGACGGTGCGGATTCCGCTTGAGCACCGCATGGAAAAACATGTCGAGGAAACCACCGCCCGCGATCATGTACTGGACAGCTTCAGCGTCGAGGCGCCGCTCGCCGTCCTGGTCCAGCCGCTCGGCCTGCAGTTTCATACGGCACACCACATGTATCCGGGTGTCCCTTACTACAAGCTCCGCGCCCTCCATTACGAGCTCAAGGCCCGCGGCGATCAGGATTACAACAACAACACGATCTCGTTCTGGCAGGCGGTCCGCGGCCCCAAGCCGGCTGCGTAGCGCCGGCGGCTTTGTCCCGACCGGCGATCAAACCGCCACGCGGTCCGGGGTGGGGGCGACGGCTGCGGGCGCGCTCGCGTCGAACAGACCGGTTAAGGCCGGATCGTCGTGGAGCTGGCGCGGGTCGCCCCGTTTTGCGCGGCGGACGATCTGCTTCAGCCGGATCACCTGCCACGCCCAGCGCGTCTGAGCCGACAGGAGCGACCAGGCCCGCCGCGCGGCGAACGGCAGGAACGCCTCGCGCGGCAGGTCGGGGCGCCGCTCGCGGCGCGCCTTGACGCGCACGATGCCGAACTCCGACGGGTTGACGTCCTCGATCGCAAAGGCGCCGCGGGCGACCAGGACGAACGGGATCAAATCGTCGAGGTCGCCGCCCCAGGCGACATGGCGGCGCAGAACCCGCTCGACATGCGCGTCCTCATAGTAGATGCGCCAGCCCTCGTAATAGAGCGCCTCGAGCTGCTGCCGGCTCATCCGGGGATGGTCCCTGGTCGCATGGAAGGTCGTGTAGCGTGAGGGCTCCGTGTCCAGGGCGACGCCGGCCTTGACCAGTTCGGAATGCTCGGGCGATCCGGGCAACGGCGTCAGAATGAACAGGTAGATCAGATCAAGGGGCAATTCGCGCTTGATGGTCTCCAGGTCACGCCGGATACTCTCCGGCGTGTCGGTCGGAAAGCCGACGATGAAGCCGGTCATGATCACCACGCCGTGGCGCTTCCACGCCTGGAAGAAGCGCCGGTATTGGCCGACGGCGTTCTGTTTCTTTCCGACCTCTTGGAGCGCCTCGGGATTGATGCTCTCCATCCCGACGAAGATTTGCACGCACCCGGCGCGCACCGCCAGCGGGATGAAGCCCGGGATGCGGTCGCTCTGGGTATCGACCTGAAGGATGAAGCTGAAGGACAGGCCTTCCTCTTCCTTCAGCCGCACCAACGCCTCGAGGATTTCGCGCCACTTTTTGTTGCGGGCGAAATTGTCGTCGGTAAACATGAAGCGCGACCGCCCGCCGGCGACGCTGTTGCGGACGAAGCCGGCGATCCCGTCCGGCGTTCGGGCGCGCGGCTGCCGGCCATGGACGTTGATCACCGTGCAGAAGGTGCAGGTGAACGGACATCCCCGGCCCGCTTCGATCGGGTTGACCGGGTTGAGGTCACGCGGAATCCGCCGGATCACCGCGTCGGGAACATGGTCCGGCAGCAGCGCGGTTTCCATGTCGACCGGCACGCCGCCGAAGTCGTAGACCGCGCGCATGGTGCCGGCACGGGCGTCGCGCAACACGGCCTCGAGCCGCCCTTCGGCCTCGCCGGTGAACAGGCTGACCCCGAGGTCGAGCATCTCCTGGATTTCCGGCGGCGGCGCGGGCAGGGAGGCGAGGCTGCCCGAGACGTGGGAGCCGCCGATCACAACCGGGACCCCGGCGGCGCGAAACCGCCGGACCAAGGCCGCGCCACGGGGGAAGTGGGCGGTATGCACGCCGACCAGGGCCATCAGCCCGCCGGCCGCGGCGCCCTTGATGCGGCCGATCATCTCGTCCATCGATGGCAGGCCGCACTGGTCGTCGTGGGCCTCGACCACGATGTCGACGTCGGGCCCGAGAATTCGGCGTGCCGCGCAGTCCTTGACCATGGCATTGAGCAGCGACAAGCAAAACGACGGGTAGACGATGCGGCGCCATTGGATCGGATAGCCGTCGTCGTCATAGCGCGCCGGCTTGATCAGGATGACGTGGAATGTCTTGGTCATGCGCCGGCTCCCGGCTTTTGCGGGTCGGACCGAAGGGCCCCGCTGTTAACCTGAATAATCGCCGAAACGAACATTCGTGAGATTTTGTGTCGGGTCGGCCCAGTGGTACCGCACGACGGACGCTGGAGAGATCGCCCGGGGCGTCATCCTTTCACGTCTCAGTTGGGATGGAAACCCTTTACGGTTTGTGGACTTCTCCGTGCCGGCGGTGTCTTGGAGTGCCGGTATCGGCTGTGGCAGGATGTTTGGACGAGCGACCGCCGGTTGCCCCCTGGACGCCCTTCATGAGCAGGGGTCAAGGGGGGTGCCTCCCTTGCGGGGGTGTCGGGGGCAGCGCCCCTGACAACGGCCGCAAGGCCGCATCCGGCGCCAGCGGCAACGCTCAGTCTATCAGGATCAGTCTATCAGGATAAGACCACGGCCGCGCGGTGACCGTGCGACAAGAAAAGGCATCCATCTCGGGGGAACCAATGGCCACTTCGCAAACACTGCACGACCGGGCTCCGGACACTCGACCCAAAAGCGTCGGCCTCTTGCTGATCAAGCCCTCGCGGTATGACGACGACGGCTATGTTATCCAATGGTGGCGGTCGTACATGCAGGCGAACGTCCTCAGCGTGGTCGCCGGCGTGGTTGTCGACGCCGGAAAGCGCGGCGCACTTGGACCCGATGTCCGACTGGAGACCCGCCTGATCGACGAGATCTCGGAAGTCG
The DNA here is from genome assembly GCA_028277115.1 of Azospirillaceae bacterium. Lineage (GTDB taxonomy): Bacteria > Pseudomonadota > Alphaproteobacteria > Azospirillales > Azospirillaceae > JANQHG01. Next base: position 23,594 of record JANQHG010000074.1, on the reverse strand, counting down.
TGCGGCCGGCGAAGCTCGAGCGCTGGCTTGCCGGGTTCGATGTCGCGGCCGTCCTGCTGGTGGGTGTCCAGACCAGCCAGTTCCCGCGCGCGCTGGACATCGCCCGACCGTTCACGGCAAAAGGATACCCCACGATCATCGGCGGCTTTCACGTCAGCGGGTCGGTCGCGATGGTGCCGGATTGGGCGCCGGCGTTCCGCGGCGCGCGCGAAGCCGGCGTCAGCCTGTACGCGGGCGAGTTGGAGTGCGGCGTCGACGCTCTGTTGAACGATATCATGACGGGATCGGTCAAACCGCTCTACAATGTCCTTTCGGACCGGGCGGATCTGACCGAGGCACCGCCGCAGATCATCGACCCCGGCTTGGCAGCCCGTTCGGTCGGACGTTCCTACTGCATGGAGATTGGGCGGGGCTGTCCCTTCTGGTGTAGTTTCTGCTCGATCATCAACGTTCATGGCCAGGCGATGCGCCATCGCTCTCCGGCCGCCATCGAAGCCTATTTGCGGGACTGTGCGGCGGTTGGCGGCCGCACGATCATCATCACCGACGATAACTTCTCCCGAAGCCCGATCTGGCGGGACATCACCGAGATCATGGGGCGACTGCACCGGGAGTTGAAGATCGACTGGGACGCCCTCATTCAGACCGACGCGCTGGCGACGCGGGTGCCTGGCTTCGTCGAGGCCTGCCGGGACGCCGGGGTCAAGCGCGTGATCATCGGCATGGAGTCGGTCAGGGCGGACAATCTGGCGGCCGCCGGCAAAGGTCAGAACAAGGTGCACCAGATGCGCGACACGATCCTTGCCTGGAAGCGGGCCGGGATCGTTGTGCTGGCTGGGATCATTGTCGGCTTTCCCAACGACACGCCAGACCGGATCGCCGAGGACATTCGCCATATCCAGGAGGTCATCCCGATCGACATCCCGGAGTTTTTCGTGTTGACCCCCCATCCAGGGTCGGAAGACCATCGGCGCCTGCTGGCCGAGGGGGGGAGATCGACACCGACCTGAATAATTATGATTCGGGCCATGCCGTAACCGATCACCCTTTGATGTCGCGCCAGGAATTGAACGATATCTACAGGAAAACCTGGCGGATGTATTATACTCTGGCCCATTTGAGAACGGTGATTGCTCGGGGCCTGTACTACGGCCTGCCGATGGCCGAAATCCGCAACAGTTTCGTGTGCACCATAACGGCGTCCCGGTTTGAGGACCTGCACCCGATCGAAAGCGGTGCGCTGCGGGTGAGGGATCGTCTGTCACGCCGTCCTGGGTGGCAGGTCGAACCGCCGGTTCGGCATGCGCTACGCTGCTTCGCCCGGAACACGGCGAGCGTCATCGCCACCGCGGCACTTCTGATTTATGCCTACGGGCTCGAGTTGCAACTTCGCCGGGAACGGGCGCGGGGGCGTCTCGACCGCTACATCGGCGAACAGACCCTGTCCGGCGCGCCCGCCTTGGTGGGTCGGCCAAAGGCCGTCACGAGTGTTTGGTAGACGCGAAGTTTCCGGGTACGGCCCCGCACCGGTGGAGGTGAGGGGCCAATCGATGATCCCGGTCCGGTCTTGCCAAGAGGGTCACGGGTCACGGGTCACGGGTCAGGGGGTCAGGGGGTCAGGATAGCAACGACACGACTTCGTCGCCAACCCACACGCAGTGGTTGATCTTGCCGGAAAAGACCGTGATGTAGTTGTCGCCATAATGACGAACCATGGACGGCCGTCGGTCGGTATCATCCGCGTTCGGCAGGACCATGCGGGGACCTTGAAGAAAACCGACCAAGGTCGCATCGGCCAGACTTGGGATGAACTCGGTCGCGGCTGCGCGCGCGCGCTCGAAAACCGCCTCAAGATCAACTCGATGCGATGGGCGGCCGTCCGACGCCAGCCAGCTCGGATCAAGCAAAGGTCTGGTGTATCTGGAAATCACCGCATGGTCGACGTGGTAGAGCAGGAAGTTCCCGGTTTTTCCATGCGGGAGCACGGTACAGAACGGACCATCTATGATCGTCATGCCGAGCGGGCGGTCGCGCCAACGGATGATCGGTGTGACCGTATACTCATACTGTCTTGGTGCAATATCGAAGCCCAGCATCGCAGTCAGGCGATTGATATCAGCATAACTGCAGTTGACGATGGCATCAAGTTCGAAGATCTTACCGTCGGCGCATTTCAGGTGAAAGGCGGTTGCCTTGCGCTCAATCCGGGTCACCTCATGGTCGGTGAGGATTTCGATCCCGGCTCGGGCGAGCCGGGTTTGGATCAGAGAGCTAAGGACCTTGCAGTCGTAGATGACCTCATCGGTCAAAAGACCAAGGGCAACGCCCCGAACATCGATGTCGAAGTCGGTATGATCGATCAAATCATAGGAAAGCCCGCACGCAGAGCAAAACGCCAGGTATTCATCGGGGCTGACCAAAGACCCGGCCTCTGCTATGAAGTAGGCATTCGGGAAGTTTTCGAGAATGCAATCGGCAAATTCGGACCGAAAGCGTTCGAAACCTCTGATGCACTGCCGTGCGGTCTCGATGTCCCGGGGGTAATGGAACCCGAGGTGAAGTCGGTTCTGGTTGTTGTAGGACGCGCCGTTCAGGATCTTATGGTGACGTTCGAACACGATCGTCGGATATCCGGCACGGTTCAGGCGCAGTGCAACCAGGGCGCCGAAGGCGCCGCAGCCGACGACGCCCACGCGCGGCTTGGTTGAACTAGACATACGCGCCGCCGTTCAAGCGCACCACGACGCCGTTGAGGTGGTTCCAATGGGGCTCGAACAGATCGGCAATGACGGGGCCGAGGTGATCGGGCCGGAGCAGTTGCTTCATCGGGGTTTGGCGGCGGTGTAGGTCGCGTCGGTCGGCTGCCATTTCATTGAACATGGTCGTGTCTTCGATCAATCCCGGCGCGATCCCGTTGGCGCGGGTTGCCGGCGCCATCCAGCAGGCAAGGGACTTCACGAAGGAAATCACGGCGCCCTTGCCGGCGGCATAGATCGGATCGAAGCTGCCGCGTTCCGCTGAGATCGACGACATCATCAGGACCTGGGAAGGGTTGTTCAGGCGAGGCTGAATTCGCCTTATCAGTTTTGCCGGCCCGGTGAAATTGACGGCGATCACATGGTCGATCATTGTGTCGTCATAATCCTCGAGAGCCAGACCCGGCAGCAGGCCGGCCAGAAGGACGACGTCGTGGATCGGGCTGATCCAAATCACCTCTTGGTCGGCGAACCGATCCAGGCTTGACGGGTCCACCAGGTCCAGACAGGCGTGACGCAGGTTCGGGTGGTTGAGGGCGACCGGGTCGCGGCGGTGGGTGGCGAGCACCAGATAGCCGCGGTCGAGGAAGGCTTGTGCGACCGCTTCGCCGATGCTCGAAGAGGCGCCGACAATGAGGACCGTTCTCTGATCCGGGGTTGCCACGAAGGGAACCTCTCGATCCGAGGCACGGTGCCGGTATTGGGCTTGGCGGATGCCTCGATCGGGTTGGACCATGCGGACCGTGAGTTGTCAACTCGCCAGCGGCACCGGATCCGCCTTCGGCCGTTCGGGCAAGCCCGTCCCCCTTGCCCTCCACCCCTCAGCGGGGTCCAGGGGGCACCCCCCCTGGTCGGGGGGTGTCGGGGGGGTGAACCCCCCTGACCATGGGGGCTTCGCCCCCAAACCTTCGCAGCCGGCGTCGCGCTCCGTCAAAAGGCGACTTCCTCACCCCACAGCGCCGCCAACCGCCGGCACGCAGCCGGCCATGTGAGCTCCTGGCGCGCGGCATCCGGTGCCACCGGCACGGTCGCCAAAGCCCGCCCAAGCGCAATCACGGCCCCATCGGCATCGTGATAGGCGTGGACGTTGGGGTAGTCCAGAAACGGACGGTTGGCCTCGCACACCGGCACGACCACGTGGCGCCCGGCAACCAGGGCTTCGATGATGGTCGTGCACAGGGTCTCGCTCAACGAAGGATTGAAGAAGACCCGATAGGGCGCGAGCTCGGTCCAGGGGCTGGCGGTCGGGCCGAGGAACCGGACCGGCGCGCCGATCGTCTGCGCCAGCGCCTCCATGGCGGGCCGGTCCGGTCCGTCGCCCAGGAGATCGATCGCAAGGTTCATCCGCTGCGCGGTCTCGATGACGGTGCGCACGCCTTTTTCCCAGACCAGCCGGCCAAGGAAATACACGCCCATGGTGTCTGGACCGACCGGCGGGACCGTGGCGTAGGCGGGCAGCGCACCGGTGACCATGGCGTGGCGCACCGGATGGCGCAGGTTCGGCATCGGCACGACCAGGGAAATCGGCACCGCGAGATCCGTGCGGGTGCGGATCACCAGCGCATGGAAGCGTTCGACCATCCAGGCCAGGATCGCAGCGCCCGGCAACCGGGCGTGCCGCACGTAGTACGGGTAATTGGTCATGATGATACCGATCACGAACTCGGCGCGGATGCGCGACCGCCGCCGGATCCCCGGGTGCCAGCACAGATGCTCGGGTTCTTCGAGGACCAGGATCCGGGTTTCGGGCATCACGGCCATCGCGTCCTCGTTGGGAATGACGCTGCGAAACGACGCCGAGAACCGGGCGCGGTACCAGAACATTTCCGGCTGGCCCGGGCAGCCGAGGCGCCGTGCCTCCTCGGCCATCCACTCGATCTGCTCATCGGGTGTGGCGAACCGCGGCCGGCCCCACAGCCTTTCCTGGTCTGCGGGCGTCAGCCAAGGAAAGCCGAACGCGACCCGGCGTCCCGGCCGCGCGAGCCCGCACGCGTGCCACAGCCCGATCAGCGCGGGCCCGGTGCGCCAGGGCAGGGCCGCGCTGGTGATGACCACCAGGTCGAACGAACCGGAGAGCCGGTGTCGGTTGCCCATGCGGGTCTTGCGATTGGCCTGAAGACTGAGTTTCAGCGACCTCAATAGCTCGCCGACCACGGTATGGCTGATCTGGTGGCCCATTTCCAGCAGCTCACGCGCCACAATTGGCATAGGTTTTTGCAGGTCCAGCGCAGCGGCGACATCCGATCCCCCCGCTCGTCAAGACGCGGCGCCTGCGCCGAGTATCGCTTTCCAAATAGGCCAAACCCAACTCCGATTCGCTTGTTTGCTGACGGGCCCTTAGCCGGGGTCCAGGTAGTCGGGGTCCAGGGGGGCGCGCCCCCTGGCGGGGGTGTCGGGGGCAGCGCCCCTGACAACGGCCGCAAGGCCGCATGCGGCGTTTCAGAACCGCGACTGTGCCGACAGCGATCGCCGCCCTGCGCCGCGCCGCGCCTCGCGATGCAGCGTATAAAGACCGCTCGCGGCGATCACCACTGCTCCGACCAGCATCCCCGGCGTCGGCACCACACCCCACACCGCTCGATCGAGCAGCATCGCAAAGATCAGCGCCGTGTATTCGAACGGCGCCAGCAGCGACGCCGCCCACGACCGATAGGCCGCAATATCAGCCAGCTGGCCAAACCCGCCGATCAGCCCGAGCCCCAACATCATCGCAAGTGAAAGCGGCGCCGGCGTCTGCCACACCCACGGCAGCCCGAGCGCGCTCAACACCAAGAACACCAATGCGCCCTCGGCCAACAGCGTCGCCGGCGCCTCATCCGGCCCGATCAGCCCGGTCAACAGCGTCGTCGCCGCCCACATCAACGCAGCGCCCAGGATAAAGACCGCCGCCGCGAACCGCGCCGTGCCGATCGTCGGCCCGACCATGATCGCAACCCCGACGAACCCGGCCACCACCGCAAGCCAACGCCGCCACCCGACTGCCTCGCCCAGCACCGGTGCCGCCAGCGCGGTGACGAACAACGGTCCGACATAAAACAACGCGGTCGCCTCCCCCAGTGCCAGATGGCGAAGCCCGAGATAGACGAACAACCATTCGGCCGCGTTGGCCAGCGAGCGCAGCAACGCCAGCACCGGCCGCCGCCGCGCCACCAACCGCCACCCCCGCCCGAGCGCGGACGCCCGCAACCCGACCAGGATCGCCACCAGCAAGGCCGAGCGCAGAAACACGATCTGCGCCAGATCGAACCGCGCGCCCAACTGCTTGATCAGCGCATCCTGGACCGCAAACGCCGAGGCTGCGACCACCACCAGCGCAATGCCACCCCATGGCCGCGCCGGCTCCGCGGGTGTCACCGTCGGTCCCGTGCCCCCGGATCGCCGTCGTTGCCGCACGCCCCGCCGTCCGCAACCTCGGCGGCGTCACGCCCGCACACCGGACAGGCGTCCAACCCCGGCACCAGGTTAAGGCCGCCGCAGCTGCCGGCAATCCGCCGGTTGGAAAAGATCACCCCGACCGCCATGCCGGCAACCACCAGACACAGCACCGGAAACACGATGAAGACGATCTCCATGCCAGCTCCCCCGACCGCAACGCTCACGGCGCTTGAGCGAACATCTCGCCGACGGTCTGCGCGACGAAACCGTCGCCGTCACGCGCCCGGACCAGGAACAGCGCCGACCAACCTTCCCGCTCGGCCAGCACCTGACCTCGCTGGTCGCCCAACACCATCAACGCGGTCGCAACCCCGTCGGCCCACATCGCGGTGTCGGCGTGCACGCTGACCGCCGCCAACCGATGGTCGATCGGGCGACCGGTCGCGGGGTCGAGCAAATGCGAAAACCGCTTGCCGTCGACCTCGAAATAATTGCGATAGTCGCCTGAACTGGCAATCGCGCCCGAGGTCAGCTCAACCACCCGCTCGACCGCGCGACCGGCCGCATCCGGTAGCTCGATCGCAACCCGCCACGGCGCCCCGTCGATGTTGCGCCCCTCGACCCGAACCTCGCCGCCGATCTCGACCAGCCAGTCGGTCGCGCCGGCCTCCGACACCACCGCGGCCACCGCATCGACGCCATAGCCCTTGGCGATCGCCGACAGGTTGACCGTGATCTCGCCCGCCGCTTTGCGCAGGCGCGGCGGCGCCTCGGCCAGCGCAACCCGATCCGACCCGATCCGGTCCAACACCGCGGCAATCTCGCCGTCGTCGGGCGGGGCCGCCCGCTCTGCCCCGCGGCCGAAGCCCCAAAGCTCGATCAACGGCGCCAACGTCACGTCGAAGCGGCCGTCGCTCAAACCGTACAGCGACAGCGCCGCCGCAATCACACGATGGAAGTCAGGGGAAATCTCGACCCACTCGGTGGTCGCCGAGCGGTTGAACCGCGAAATCTCCGACCCGGGATCCCAGGTCGACATCGCGGCATTGATCGCGGCCAGGCGGGCCTCGATCCGCGATCGCAAGTCGTCGGGCGAGACCGCCTCGGGGAGGTTGATCGCGCGGACCAACCAGGTCGTGCCCATGGTCTGGCCGTCAAGCAACGTTTCGGTCCGCGTCGGCGCACCGTCGCAGGCGGTGATCAAGAAAAGGGCCAAGAGGCAAGAATAGCGCATCACAAGAACCTCAACGCCTGGTGGCAACGGCAAAGGGGGGCTGTCCGCCCCCCTTTGAACCCCCCGACCAGGGGCGCGGCCCCTGGACCCCGACTAATCAACCGCCAAAATCGTCAAGCATGATGTCGTTGCGGTCAACACCCATATCGACCAGCATGTTGATCGTCGATAGATTCATCATCGGAGGGCCGCACAGATAGTATTCGCACTCTTCGGGTTCTGGGTGACTCTTAAGGTAGTTTTCGAAGAGCACCTTGTGGATGAAGCCGGTCGGGCCATCCCAGTTGTCGCCGGCCTGTGGGTCTGACAGGGCGACGTGCCACGCGAAGTTTTCGTTCTCGCGTGCCAACATGTCGAAGTCTTCGACGAAAAACATCTCGCGCCGGCTGCGCGCGCCATACCAGAAGGTGATCTTGCGATTGGTCTTGATCCGCTTCAGCTGATCGAAAATATGCGCGCGCATCGGCGCCATCCCGGCACCACCGCCGACGAACACCATCTCCTTGGCGGTCTCGCGTGCGAAAAACTCACCGAACGGACCCGAGATCGTCACCTCGTCGCCGGGCTTCAAACTGAAGATGTAACTGGACGACTTGCCGGGCGGGACCTTCTTCCAATCGCTCTTGGGCGGCGGTGTCGCGATCCGGACGTTCAGCATCACCATGCCGCGCTCTTCCGGATAATTCGCCATCGAATACGCCCGTTCGACCGTGTCGCGGTTGGTCGAGCGCAGCGACCACAGATTGAACCGGTCCCAGTCTTCCCGATACTCCTCGGCGACCTCGAAGTCCTTGAACGAGATGTCGTGCGGCGGGATCTCGATCTGGATATAGCCGCCGGCCCGGAAATCGACGCTCTCGCCCGGCGGCAGATCGAGCACCAGGTTCTTGATGAAGGTCGCGACATTGTCGTTCGAGCGCACCCGACACCGCCACTTCTTGACCCCGAACACCTCGTCCGGAATCCGGATCCTCATCGGCTGCTTGACCGTCACCTGGCACGACAGCCGGTCACCCTCGCGCGCCTCGCGCTTGGTGATGTGGCTGAGCTCGGTCGGCAGGATCGCGCCGCCGCCCTCGAACACCTTGACCCGACACTGGGCGCAGGTGCCGCCGCCGCCGCACGCCGAACTCACGAACAGCTTGGAGCGCGCCAACGCTCCCAACAGCTTCATGCCGACCGGCGCCCGGATCTTGCGCTCGTCATTGATCTCGACATCGACAAACCCGGTCGACACCAACCGCGCCTTGGCAAACAGGATGACCACCACCAGCATGAACACCATGGCGGTAAACACGCCGACGCCCAACGAGAACTCGACCATGACCGCGCGGCCCCCCAGTCTTCAGAGCTGTATGCCGGAAAACGACATGAACCCAAGCGACATCAACCCGGTGATGATGAACGCGATCCCGAGCCCGCGCAGGCCCGGCGGAATGTCGGAGTACTTCAACTTCTCCCGCACCCCGGCGATCGCGGTGATCGCCAACGCCCAGCCGACACCGCTGCCGACCCCATAGGTCACGCTCTCGGCAAAGCTGTAGTCGCGCTCGACCATGAACAACGAGCCACCCAGGATCGCGCAGTTGACCGTGATCAACGGCAGGAAAATCCCCAGTGCGTGATAGAGCGGCGGGTAGAATTTATCTAAGGCCATTTCCAAGATCTGCACCATCGCCGCAATCACGCCAATGTAGCAGATCAAGCCGACGAAGGTCAGATCGACCCCGTTGAGCCCGATCCAGTCGAGCGCCCCTTCCTTTAAGAAACCGTTCAAGATCAAGTTGTTGGCCGGGACCGTGATCGTCTGCACCACGGTCACCGCGGTGCCGAGCCCGATCGCGGTCTCGATCTTTTTCGACACCGCCAAGAAGGTGCACATGCCAAGGAAGAACGACAGTGCCAGATTCTCGACGAAGATCGCGCGCACCAGCAAAGAGAGATGGGCTTCCATCAGTGACCGTCCCCGTGTCGTCGGTGCCGCAAAGTTACGCCGCCACCGGACGGGCGGTCGGGCTGTGGGCGTCTTGGATCTGGTACTCGGCCTTTTCGACCTGCGCCGGCTTCCAGATCCTGACCGCCCAGATCATCAGCCCGATCAGGAAGAACGCCGACGGCGGCAGCAGCATCAGACCGTTCGGCACGTACCACCCACCGTCGGTCACCTTGTCCAACAAGGTGATCCCGAACAGGCTGCCCGACCCGAACAGCTCGCGAAAGAACGCGACCGTCATCAACAGCGCGCTGTAGCCGAGCCCGTTGCCGACACCGTCCAGAAAGCTCGGCCACGGCGGGTTCGACATCGCATAGGCCTCGGCCCGGCCCATCACGATGCAGTTGGTGATGATCAAACCGACGAACACCGACAGCATCTTCGAGATCTCATAGGCGAACGCCTTTAAGATCTGATCGACCACGATCACCAACGACGCGATGATCGTCATCTGGACGATGATCCGGATCGCCGGCGGCACGCCCTGGCGGATCATGCTGATGAACAGGTTGGAAAACGCGGTGACGCTGGTCAGCGCGATGCACATGGTGAACGCCGTGTCCATCCGCGCGGTCACCGCCAATGCCGAGCAAATGCCCAGCGACTGCAGCATGATCGGGTTGTTATCGACCAACGGGTCGAGCAGAACCTTGGTCCCAGCGCTAGCCATTGTCGGACAACTCCTGCGGAAGGTTCTCAAGGAACGGCCCAAAGCCGTCTTCGGACGCCCAAAAGCGCAACAGATTGTGCACGCCGCGGCTGGTCAGGGTCGCGCCCGACAGGGCATCGACCGCGTACGGGTCGCTCGACTGGTCGCCCTTTTCGACCGCGACCCGGATCTCGCCGTCGTCGCCGAACAGCTCCTTGTCGTGCCACATCGCGCGCCATTTCGGGTTATCGACCTCGCCGCCGAGACCGGGCGTCTCGGCGTGTTCGTAGAATTTGAGCCCGAGGATGCGGTCGCCGTCCGGTGCCACCGCCAAAAAGCCGTACAAGGTAGACCACAGACCATAGCCGTGGACCGGCAGGATCACCCGCTCGACCCGGCCTTCGTCGTTTTCGACCAGATAAACCACCGCATGGTTGGCCCGCCGGCCGATCGACGCCGGGTCGGCATCGTCGGCAAGGTCGATCGAGCGCGCCGGATCGCGCGCCGCCACCCGTTGGTCGAAGCTCGCGGGGTCGATCGCGTCGGTAAACCGCCCGGTCTCGAGCGCGACCACCCGCGGCGTCACCCGGTGATCGAACACATACTCGACGTCGGCTCCCGGATACATCAGGCCCGAGACCTCGAGGATGTTCTGTTGGCGGTCGAGCCGCTTGTTCTCGAGCTGCAGCGGCTTCAAGACCACCGCCGCCGCCGACACGAAGATCGAACAGATGAAGCACAATCCGACCGCGGTGATCAGCGTCCGCGGCGTCGAATCGATCGGCATCGCCAAGAAGGCACGGAGCGGATTGATCCCGCCCGACGGCTTGGTCGGCGGCAGCCACGCCGTCTTCGCACCACTCTCGCCCGCTGCGTCGGCCTCGGACCGGGGGGCCCCGGACCCGTTAGCCTTGTGCGCGGTTTCTGGCGGCGTGCCCTCGGGCCCGGTCACCGGATCAGCCGGCATGACGCTTTCTCCTGGCGCGGATGTGTGCTTGAACGACGAAGTGGTCGATCAGCGGCGCGAAAATGTTGCCGAACAGGATCGCCAGCATCATGCCCTCGGGGAACGCCGGGTTGACAACCCGGATCAACACGCACATCACCCCGATCAGCGCGGCGTACCACCAGCGTCCGACATTGGTCATCGCCGCCGACACCGGCTCGGTCACCATGAACACCAGCCCGAAGGCAAAGCCGCCCAGCACCAAGTGCCAGTACCACGGCATCGCGAACATCGGGTTGGTGTCCGACCCGATCAGATTGAACAGCGTCGCCGTTACGATCATCCCGACCAGACAGCCGACGATCAGCCGATAATTGGCGATCCGGGTCCACAACAGGAAAACCGCGCCCAACAGACAGCAGAAGGCCGAGGTTTCGCCGAGCGAGCCTTCCATCAACCCGAAGAACGCTTGAAGCCAGCCAAGCTCGATCTGCTGGGCGAGCATCTGATAGCCGTCGCTCGCCGCGACCGACAGCGCGGTGGCGCCGGAATAGGCATCGACCGGCACCCACACCGTGTCACCCGACATCGCCGCCGGGTAGGCGAAGTACAGAAAACAGCGGCCGACCAGCGCCGGGTTCAAGAAATTCTTGCCGGTGCCGCCGAACACCTCTTTGCCCAGCACCACCCCGAACGCGATCCCGAGCCCGACCATCCACAACGGCGTGGTTGCCGGCAGCACCAGGACATAGAGCATCGAGGTGACCAGAAAGCCCTCGTTGACCTCGTGCCCGCGCATGATCGCAAAGCCGAGCTCGATCAAGCCGCCGATCGCCACGGTGACGATGTAGATCGGCAGGAAATACAAAAACCCGTGGACGAAGCAGGCAAATGGATTGCTCGGGCTGAAGCCGATCCCGATCGCCGAGAGGATCGCGGCGCGCCAGCCGTCGGGCTCGGTGATCCCGAGCGATTGCAGCGCCAGATTGGCCTGATACCCGGTGTTGAAGCACGCCCACAGAATACAGGGGATGGTACCGATCACGACATAGAACAACAGGCGCTTCAAGTCGATCGACGCCCGCGCGTGCGGCGCCACCGTGGTGACCCGCTCGGGCGTGTACACGAAGGTGTCGACCATCTCGAATGCGGGATAGAGCTTTTCGAGCCGCCCGCCCTTTTCGAAGTGCGGCGCGACCTTCTCCATGATCTTGAGGAAGCCCATGACCGATCAGCCCTCCGCCTCGATCTTGTCCAGGCAGCTGCGCAACGCCATCCCGTACTCGTATTTCGAGTGACAGATGTAAGTGCACAATGCCAGGTCTTCCTCGTCGAGCTCGAGGACCCCAAGCGCCTGGGCCATGTCGGTGTCGAGCACGAGGATCGCGCGGAGCAACTGGGTCGCCAGCATGTCCATCGGGATCACGTCTTCGTACAGGCCGACCGGCACCATCGCGCGCGCGCTGCCGTTGATGTTGGTGTTGAGCGGCAAGGGCACCTTGATCCGGCCCATCAGGTGGCGCAGATGGACCCGCGCGGTCGCGAATTTGTTGACCCCGGGCAACACCCAGCCGAGCAGTTCGCGCGGAGCGGCGTCATGCATCAGGGTGATCTGGCGGGCGAACCGGTCGAGATAGGCGAACTGGTCGCGCGCGGCCCGTCCGGTCAGGACGTCGCCCGAGATCGGGCGCACCGGGCTGACCGAGGTTTCGCCGGCGATCAAGGGCGCGATCGCCGCCCCCGGTCGGGTGCGCAGATGCCGCGGGTCGCGCGCCGCCGGACCGCAGAGCGCGACCACCCGCTCGACCGACAACCGGCCGGTGGTGAACAGATGGCCGATCGCGATCGCGTCCTGATAGCCGATCGTCCAGACCTCGCGGTTGGCATCGACCGGGTGCAGGACATGGACATGGGTCCCGGCGAGCCCGGCCGGGTGCGGGCCGTCGAACTCGGCATGGACCACCCGCTCGGCGTCGATCTCCGGCAGCGCCGCGCCGGCGCGCTGACACACATAGGTGGAGCCGTCGGTCAGCCGCGCCAGCACCCGGACCCCGACCTCGAACGCCTGGGGCGCTTGGCCGATGATCAAGGCGGCGTCGGGCGCGAGCGGCGCGCTCTCCATCGCGGTCACGAACACCGCTTGAGGCGTTGTCCTGGGGTCGGGTATCTTACTGAACGGCCGGGTGCGAAGGGCGGCCCACAGACCGCTGCGCGCCAGCGTGTCGACGATGTCGCCGCGATCGACCGAGGCGATATGATCGCGCGCGATCGTCGGGAAGCGCTCGTCCCCGACGCCGTCGTCGCGGTCGATCACCACGCTTTCCAGCACCCGGCGCGCCCCGCGATGGATCGCGCGGACCACCCCGGCCGCGGGCGCGGTGATCGCAACCCCGTCCACCCGTTTGTCGTACAACACCGGTTGGCCCAGGCGAACCTTGTCGCCCTCTGCCACCGCTATCTTGGCTTTGAACCCAACATGGTCGGCCGCGATCACCGCGACGGCGTCGACCTCGGGTGCCTCGGTGATCCTCGGGTCGGGGCTGCCGGTGATCGGCAGGTCCAGCCCGTTGCGAAACCGCGGCACCGTCACGCGCCGTCGCTCTCCGACGGCCTCCATCACATCGCTCATGTTTGCAAAGACCGCGAGGCTCCATGAAATTCGCGACCCCCCGGTCGCCCCGACGCCGTCCGTCCCGGAGGCTTCGGGCGGTTCGACCGACGCGGGTCCTTCAGAAGAACCGATGCCGGCAAGACCCAATGCCGGGTCGTCGACGCCCACGCATCGCGCCACGGACCACCAGCCAGCGGGATTACTCTACGAGGGGTAACCAGGGCAGGCAAGCGCTTTCCGCGCCGACCTCACCGGTAACCCATTAAACTTTATGGGTTTCTCGGCGCGTTCGGCCCGGTCGCACACCGAATCGTCGTCACCGACCGACCAAGTCCCGGCCGACCGGTTGGGTGGGGCGACCCCGCACCGGCATCAGTGGTCCGGGACACCGCGACCGCGGTCCCCGGGCCCAAACCGACACCGCCAGAGGGGTCAGCCGACGATCACCTGGCGCATCTTCAGATTCTCGTACTCGACCTCGTCGAGCCGGGCCTGCATGACGTCAAGCGTGGTGACGAGGCCGATCACCCGGCCATCGACGCACACCGGCACGTGGCGGAACCCGCCCTCGGTCATCTTGCGCATGACGTTCAAGATCGGTTCGTCGGGACCGCAGGTGACGACGTCGCGGGTCATCACCTCGCTCAAGTTTTTGGAGAACAGACCGAGCCCGTCGCGGCGCAGGCCGGTGACCAGGTCGTGCTCCGACACGATGCCGAGCAGGCGCGCCTGGTCGTCGACCACCAAGAGCGCGCCGGGGCGCATCGCATTGAACGCCTCGATCGCGGCGAGGATCGACGCGTCGGGCGCCACCGTGAACTTGGTGAGATCGCGACGGGTGACGATGTCCCCGACCCGCACACCGGGGCGGCTGTCCTGGGCATCGTCCAGCGACTGCGAGTGGGTGCGATCTTCGGCGTCGTCGGACGCAAGCCGGCCCCGGTAGGAATAGGGTGCCATGGACGTTTCCCCTTGACTGTTCAGCCGGTTTTTCTTGCCGGCACCGGTTGTCGTTGACCGGTGCCGACCCGCGCGCCGGTTCAAGACACCGACCGACCGCGGCCTTCTCGACGGCCCGGGCACAGCTGACCCGCGCAACACCGCGGACCACCTGTCAGACTGTACAGGTGACAGTGGGTTTCCGACAAGGCACACGAATGGGATCAGCCAGTCGACTGAAGACCTGCCGATAAACCCGATCGGGCAATCCCTTCAAATGGCATCCGTGCCGGTGGTGTGGAGCTTGGCCGGCCTGCGTCCCGACCGGTCCGGGAACGGGTCGAGCGTTTGGGTCGCGATGTGGCTGTCGGCGCGTTTGGCGGTCTTTTTCAGTTCGGCGATCGCGGTCATCAGGTCATCGACCACGAGATCGCGCCGGCCGACCGGCACCGAGACCACGCCGGCGCTTGCGGTCAACAGCGGAAACCGCCGCATTTCGCCCTGGCGATCCTTGGCGACGATGTAGCCGCGCGACCGGGTCACCGGGTCGTAGAAGCTCTGGACGTCGGTCTTGAACGCAACCAATAAGTCCTCAATTTGTCGGCGCGCGAACGCCGGGTCGACGTTGCGGAAACTCAAAAAGAAGTCATCACCGCCGATGTGGCCGACGAAGTTGGTCGTGGTGGCAAAACTGGTCCGCAACAGCTCGGCAAACAACAGGATCACCCGGTCACCCTGCCGAAAGCCGTAGGTATCGTTGAACGGCTTGAAATTATCTAAATCGAAATAGGCGAAGGTCCAGCCGACGATGTCGTCGTCCAATGCCGCGTTGACATGGTCGTTGATCGTGTTGTTGCCCGGCAGCTTGGTCAGCGGGTTCTGGTCACGGGCCAGCGCCAGGTTCTTTTCGTTGATCACCCGCAACAGTGAGGCTGCGCTTAAGATCCCGACGTACCGCGAATCCTCGACCAGGATGATCCCGAGCGGGTTCATCGCCAGGCTGTAAACCTCGAGCAGCTTTTCCGCCGACACCTTGATCTCGCAGGTCGGGCACCGCGTCAGGAAATCGGTCAGGCCGCGGTTGAGCGACTTATTGTAAAGCAAGTCCTTGCCATAGCGCGAATAAATGAATTCCTTCAAATCCTGTTCGCGGATGATCCCGAGCGGCCGCCGGTGCTCGTCCAGAATCGGAAAGAAGATCCGTTCCTTGTTGGTCCGGAAGGTCTGGAACACCGTCGCCATGCTGTCGCCGACGGTCAGCGGCGGCACTTCTTCGATTTCCTCCCGGATCAGACGCTGGTCGGAGCGCCGGTCGCGCCGGTCGCGGCGGTTGGAGTCGGTGATCACCGAGCTGATCTGCGACAGCAACGGGCGCGGCGGCGCCGGCCGGGCGATGAAGTAGCCCTGGACCAAATCGCAGCCGATCTCCTTGCACGTCAGGAACTCGGCTTCGGTTTCGACCCCTTCGGCGACCACCTGGATGCCGAGCACGTGCGCCAGGTTGACCGCGGTCGACACGAACAGTTTCTTGCGGTCGTCGTTGGGGATGTCGGCGACGAAGAAGCGGTCGATCTTGACCAGATTGGGCTGTTGTTCATAAAGCAGTTTGAGGCCGGAGTATCCGGTGCCGAAATCGTCGATCGCGAGCAGATGGGCCTGGCGGCGATAGGCCCGCAGCACATCGATCACCCGCGCGCCTTCGGAGATGTCGTGGAGTTCGGAGATCTCCAGGCACACGGTCCCGGGCCGCAGCCGGGCATCGGCGAAGGCGTCTTCGGTGCATGTGCGCACGAAGTCCTCGGCAAGGAACATCCGGATGTCGATGTTGTAAAAAAGCCGGGCATCGCCCGGGTCGATCAGCGCAAACCCGGCGACCGCCTTGCGGCGGAGCAGGGCATCGAGCTGGGGCAGGCACTGGCGATCGTTGGCGTGGTCGAACAGGTCGGGGATCTGGCCGAACCCGAGCGGGGCGGTGCCGCGCACCAGCGCTTCATAGCCGAAGCAGCGGCCGGACTGGACGCTGACGATCGGCTGATAATGATACTCGACCAGCCGATCGACCTCACCGAGCCAGGCGGCAACGTCGTCGCCGTCGCGCCGGGCCTCGGTCATGGCCGGGTCGCCGATCCGGTCTTTCACCGCCAACATGCCGTCACTTCCCCCCGGGCTCCGGATGAACTCCATCGACCGGCAGGGGTGACCGCGGCCGGGACAGGTGTCCGGGCCGCGGTCACACCTGCCGGCGATCTCATTTTCCCCGACCCATGCGCTCAGGGGAATCGTTGAGGCGTAGCAGAAACAAAAATTTCATGTGATTTGTCGAATCATCTAGATCATCGATCCCGCCCGGACGGTGCGCGTCCCGCGCCCCCGGATCGGCGGCGCGCCGACCCTCTCGGGGTGGACCGGCGTGGCGGCTTGACCGGTCGACGACCGACGGTCGATAAAGGGCGTTCGCGCTCGCGATTCAGCGCGCATCGCTCGGGTTTTGGGGAGAGGGTTCGCGGATGGCCTCGGGAAAGACGACGCGGTCGGGGCGGCCGCTCGGCGACCGGTCGTGGTTGATCCATGGCGGCCAACAGCGCAGCCGGTTCGACGAGACTTGCGAGGCGATCTACCAGACCTCGGGATTCGTCTACCGCTCGGCCGCCGAGGCCGCCGAGGCGTTCGCCGGCGACGGCGTTCGGTTCGTCTATTCGCGCTACCGCAACCCGACCGTCGGGATGCTCGAAGACCGGTTGGCCGGCTACGAAGGGGCCGCCGCCGGCTTTGCCACGGCAAGCGGCATGGCCGCGGTGTTCGCCGCCTTGATGGCAAGCGTGCGCGCCGGCGGCCGGGTGGTCGCGCCTTATGCGTTGTTCGGTTCGTGCCTGTACATCCTCACCGAGATCCTGCCGCGCTACGGGGTCGAGACGGTGTTGGTCGACGGCACCGACCTTGCGGCGTGGCAGCAGGCGTTGGCGCGGCCGACCTCGGCGGTGTTTCTCGAGACCCCGACCAACCCGTGTCTCGATGTGATCGACATTGCCCGGGTGGCGACGCTCGCCCATGCCGCAGGGGCGCGGGTGATCGTGGACAATGTGTTCGCGACCCCGGTTCTGCAAAAGCCGATGGTGCTGGGTGCCGACATCGTCGTCTATTCGGCGACCAAGCACATCGACGGCCAGGGCCGCTGTCTTGGCGGCGTCGTGTTGTGCGGGCCGGCCGAGGCCGAGAGCGTGCGCAGTTTTCTGCGCCACACCGGCCCGGCGCTCAGCCCGTTCAATGCCTGGATGCTGTTGAAGGGTCTCGAGACCCTGGAGCTCCGGGTCGCTGCCCAGATGGGCAGTGCCGCCCGGGTCGCCGCTGCGCTCGACGGCGCTCCCGGGGTCAAGCGGGTGCGCTATCCGGGCCTGGAGAGCCATCCCCAGCATGCGCTGGCGCGCCGTCAGATGGCGGGCGGCGGCACCCTGGTCGCCTTCGACCTCGAGGGCGGGCACGACGCGGCGTTCCGGTTGCTCGACCGGCTCGAGCTGATCTTGATCTCGAACAATCTGGGCGACACCAAGTCGCTCGCGACTCACCCCGCGACCACCACCCATCAACGCCTGAGCGAGGCCGAGCGGACCAGGGTCGGGATCGGCCCCGGCACGGTGCGCCTGTCGGTCGGCCTGGAGCAGACCGACGATCTGATCGCCGACCTGCGGCACGCGCTCGGGGCGTGACGCGCCGGTTGCGTCACGCCGGGCCGGCGTAGTCGGCCGGGGTGTCGACGTCGCGCAGGATGCCGGTGGTATCGACCGCCACCGCCAGCGCCTGGTCGGCGAGGCGGTCGGCCAGCGCGCGCGCGCCGCGGTCGCCCGTAAGCGTTTTCAGGTCGGCAAAGCGATCGCGCGGCCACAGCACCGGGTTGCCGCGCACCCCGCCGACGGTCGGCCAGCACACCCGCGGGGTCTCGGCGACGCCGAACGCGTCGATCAGCCGGTCGAGACAGCCGGTGGGGACCCACGGCATGTCGCCGAGGCAGATCAGCGCCCCGGCACAGGTCTCGGGCACGGCGGCGATCCCGGTTGCAAGCGAGCCGGCCAAGCCGTCGGCGTAGGCCGGGTTGTGGGCGAGCGTGACGTCGAAGCCGGCGACCGCGCCCGCGACCGCCGCGGCGTCGTCGCCGGTGACGACGATGACCGGCCGCGCCGCCGAGGCCGCGGCGGCCGCGACCACCCGGCGGACCATCGGCACGCCCTCGATCGGCAGGACCAGCTTGTTGGTCTCGCCCATCCGCGCGGAGCGGCCGGCGGCCAAGACCACCGCGGCGACCGGGCGCGCGCCATGGTCGAGTGCGGCGAGCGCCGGCGGGATACCGGCGTCGATCAAAAGCCCGCCCGCACCCATCGCCATGATCTCGGTGCCGGTGACGCTGAGGCCGGCGGCGAGCCGCTGGAGCAGCCAGTCGAACCCGTTCAGTTTCGGCGAGCGCGCGCATCCCGGCAGCCCGAGCACCGGTGCCGGGCCGAGCCGGCCGAGCAACACCAGGTTGCCCGGGTCGACCGGCATGCCGAGGTGGCAAGTCTCGCCGCCGGCGCGCGCGAGCGCGGTCGGCAGGACGTCGCGCCGATCGGTGATCGCCGAGGCGCCGACGATCAACAGCGGCGCGAACCCGGCCGCGGCTTGGCGCGCGATCGTGTCCGCCAACGCCGCCGGGGTGTGGTCGCAGCGGTCTTCGGTGCCGAGCCGGCCGCCGACCGCGCTGAGCCGCCGCCGGGTCAGCGCCGCGGTCTTGTCGAGCACCGACTCGCGGGTCCCGGGCAGGCGGGTCTGGATCAGCCCGGCCGCGTGCGGCCGGAACGGTGCGAGTGCCAGCAGCGGTGGTGCCCCGCCCGGGCCGGCGGCCGCGATCGCGGCCAGGAGCGCAGGTTCCGGGACCGCAAACGGGATGATCTTGACGGTTGCGATCATCTGCCCGGCGGTGACCGCGGTGAACGGGGCCCGGGTGCCGAGCGTGATCGCCTCGGTGGTGTGGTTGAGCCGGTCGAGGCGGGCTGTGTCGACCTGGACCACGCCGTCGGCGGCTGCGAACAGATTGACCCTGCCGGTCGCGGCCGGTCCGATCCGCACACCCGGCCCGGCGACCGCGGCGGCCAGTTGCGCGGCCGCGCCGTCCTCGTCGATCTCGCCGGGCGTGCGCCGGGCGACCACCAACTCGGTGACGCCGGCGGCAGCCAGCCGGTCGAGCTCGGCACGGCTCAGGACGTGTCCCTTGGGCAGCGCGATGCCGCCGGTGCGCAGGGAATGCGCCAAGACCGCGCCCTCGGCGCGCGGGTCGCTCGGGGAAAGCGGGCCGAAGAACATGCGCCGCGCCGCCCGTCAGCCGGCGCCCTTGCCCGGCGCCGGTCGGCCGTGCAGCACGGCGGTGATCTGGGCCAGGATCGCAAGCGCGATCTCGGCCGGGGTCGCGGCACCGATGTCGAGTCCGACCGGCGCGTGCAGCCGTGCCAGCGCGGCCTCGGGCACCCCGGCCGCGACCAGCCGCTCGACCCGCTTGGCGTGGGTCCGGCGGCTGCCGAGCGCCCCGACATAGAACGCCGGCGACCCGAGCGCGACCATGAGCGCCGGGTCGTCGAGCTTCGGGTCATGGGTCAGGGTGACCACGGCGGTGCGGTGGTCGGGGGCCGCCGCGGTCAGCGCCGCGTCCGGCCAGTCGTCGACCACGGCGACCCCGGGCAGGCGCTCGGGCGTCGCAAAGGCGCCGCGCGGGTCGATCACGGTCACCGCATAGCCCAGCGTGTGCGCCATCGGCACCAGCCCCTGGGTGATGTGGACCGCGCCGACCACCAACAGGCGCAGCGGTGCCGCGAACAGCTCGACAAACCACTCGCGGTCCGGCCCCGGGGTCACGATCGCCGCGCGTCCGCTTGCCAGCACCGGCGCGATCTGACGGCGGTCGTCGTCGGTCAGCCCGAAATCTCCGGTGACCGCGGCGGCCGGACCTCGGCCCGGGTCGTCCCGGTCGAACCCGACCAGGGTCTGCTGGCCGGTCTTGAGATCGGTGACCAGGCCGACCGGACGGCGCGCCGCCCGTGCGGCGGTCAGGGCCCGGAGCAGGCGCGCCTTCACGGCCGCGGCTCGCCCGGCGCCGGGATCACGGCAGATTGCCCCAGCTGAACTCGACCATCTCCTCTTCGGCCGGGACGGTGAAGGAGCGGCTCAGTTCCTTGTTCCTGTGCGCACGCGCGGTCTCGAGTTGGGTTCGCTGGCTGGCGAGCCGGTCGAACACCGACAGCTGCATCATCGACAGGCACTGGGTGTAGGCGATCGGCAAGGCGCCGGCGCCGCGCAGGTCGAGGAAGGTATCGGGCGCGATCGTGTTCAGCTGACGCTCCTGGACCGCATACAGGCCGGCGATCGCCTTTTCGCCGTCGGCGGCCGCGACCTTGATCGACCAGGGTTCGATCACGCCGGCGGCGGCGAGCGCGGCGACCGCGCGCGCGGTCGCGACCCGATTGGCGTCGATCTGGGTCAAAAAGCGCAAGATGTCCTTGAGCGCCGCGGACGGCGCGCCGTCGGGGTCGAAAAACGGCGCGCCCGGACCGCCAGCGTCGACGACGGTGTCGGCGTCCTCGTCGATGCAGAGCACCGGCGGTCCGCCGTTCGGCGACGCGGCCAGTCGAAACGGGTGGCTGCGCAGCACCGCCGGAACGTACAGGCCGAGCCATTCGCCGCTCGGTCCGACGAACATGTTTTGATCCGGCACCAGCGCCATCACGCCGACCGGCATGAAGCCGCCGTCCTGTTCGACGAACGCGATCGGAAACGAGAGGGCTGCTTTCGGGAACTCGGCTCCGACGAGCGGCACCGTCGGGCTCTTGGCGGCGAACGAGTAATCGGTGATCCGCCGCCAGGCCTTCCCGGCATGCCGTTCCCGGCTGATCGCAACGAAACGGGCCACGGGACGATCTCCTTGTCAGAACGCGCGTTTCTTTCTGATGTGGGTCAGCGGGGGGGGGCGGGGGCGCTGCGACCGGGCGCCCGACCTACGACACCGTCGCGCGATCCGGCACCACCAGATGGGCCCGTCGGTCGATCCAACCGAGCTCGCCGAGGTCCCAGCCGGCCTCGGTCGCTTTTGCCGCGAGGATGCCGACCAGTTGGTGGACCTCCGAGCGGGACAGTGCCAGGTTGGCGCGCGATCCCTCGGCGTCCGACAGGCGCAGCGTCATGCCGGTCTCGGTGGTCTTGATATCGACCCGATACAACAGCGCCGGCGCGACCTCGTCGTCGGCCGGGGCGTGCGGGGTGTCCGGCGTGGGCGCCGGCGTGTCGTCCTCGCGCGCGGCGCGGTCGGCGGCCGAGATCGCGTTCAAATGCTCGAACAGCAGGATGTCCTGGCGATGGTCCGGCGTGCTGCGGCTGATTTCGGGGCTGGTCTTCATCAACAGCTCGACCAGCGCGCCGGCCACGGCGCGGGTCAGCCGCCGGGTCAACACCAGCGCGCTACGCTCGCCGGCACGGTCCGCGGCGACCAGCAGCAATCGGTCCTCGGTCCTGCTGTACGAGATGTCCAGGCGTCCGGTGCCCATGCCCTCCGGTCCGTTCTCGCGAGACCAACGGTCGCACCACGTTACACCAAATCCGCGCCGTTGCCGCCGGGCTTGCATGCGCCGCAGTCGCGACCGGATTGCAGAAACTGTTTTCTGGTCAGCCAAGACCAATCGTCCGACCCTGTCAACCGGGTTGTCGGGCCCTGGGTCGCCGGGCGGAGCGAGCTCGGGGCCACAAGGTCGGTGTTTCGACCGGCAGAGTGCATTAAGTAACGATGATTGGGGTTTTGTCCCAACTTGCGGGTACGAATAAATCAAATTTAGGGGTGAAAACCTCAACATTACTACAGCAGCATTTGGAGCGGGTCCTCGAGCAGCCGCCGGACCGCCGCAAGGAAGGTCGCGCCGACCGCGCCGTCGACCACCCGGTGGTCGGTAGACAGGGTGCACGACATCATCGACACGCTCGCGACCGCGCCGTCGCGCACCACCGCCCGCTGCTCGGCCTGGCCGACCGCGAGCAGGCAGGCCTGGGGCGGGTTGAGGATCGCGGCAAACTCGCGCACGCCGAACATGCCGAGGTTGGAGATCGTAAACCCTCCCCCCTGGAACTCCTCGGGCCGGAGCTTGCCGGCGCGCGCCTTGTCGGCGAGCGCACGCATCTCGGTCGAGATCTGGCGCAGGCCCTTGGTGTCGGCCCGGCGCAGGATCGGGGTGATCAAGCCTTCGGGCGTTGCGACCGCGACCGAGATATCGACGTCGTCGAAGAACAGGGTTGCGTCCTCGGTCCAGGCCGCGTTGGCGCGCGGCACCTCAGCCAGCGCGAGCGCGACCGCGCGGATCACGAAGTCGTTGACCGACAGTTTCCAGCCGGCGTCACCGGCGCGGGCGTTGAGCTCGGCGCGCACCCGCATCAATGCGTCGAGCGCGACGTCGACCGTCAGGTAAAAATGCGGGATCGTCTGCTTGGCCTCGGTGAGGCGGCGGGCGATCACCTTGCGCATGGTGCTGTTCGGTTCGGCGCGGAACCGGAGCCCGAGCGCCTCGGCCCACGCCCGGGCATCCGGGCCGGCGGCCGCGGCCGGCCGCGTTACGCCCGGGGCGGCGGCAACCGCCGGCGCAGCTGCCGGGGCCTTGGCAGGAACCGAGGCAAGGGGTGCGGCCGGGGGCGGCACGGCGCGTGCGGCCTCGACGTCGCGGCGCACGATCCGGCCGTGCGGTCCGGTGCCGGCAAGGGTGGTGAGGTCGAGGCCGCGCGCCGCCGCGAGCCGCCGCGCGAGCGGGCTCGCCGCGATCCGGCTGCCGTCGGGTCGCCGCGGCGCCGCCGGTGCGGTGGTCGCGGCCGGTGCGGGTGTCGCCGCGGGCGCGGGCGCGGGCGCGGACGGCGCTGCGGCCTGGTCGAGCGCCGTGGCGTCCTCGCCCTCGGTGAGCAAGAGCGCGATCGGGGTGTTGACCGCGACCCCGGCGGTCCCGGCGGCGACCAGGATGCGCCCGAGCCGGCCGTCCTCGGCCGCCTCGACCTCCATGGTCGCCTTGTCGGTCTCGATCTCGGCGATCGGCTCGCCGGCGGCGAT